>JAAYPF010000105.1 GCA_012519925.1 Clostridiaceae bacterium | reverse complement strand
CTTTAGCAAAATCCGTTCTTTTGGCTAAATGATTTGTTTTATCTAATCATTTAATTTGTTTCGCAAGTTACTCAATTAATTAACGAGTTCCTTATCGTCTTACACTGTTTACTTTTCAAAGTCCATATCGCTTTTTGCGAGCCACTCAATCTGAGCGACTCATATATATTAACACGCTGTTTTTACTTTGTCAACACTTTTCTAAAAAGTTTTTAATCTTTGTTTTTCAGTGTTGTCTTGTGCGACAGCTTTAATAATATAACACCTATAAAAGCAATTTTCAACCCTTCAAAATGTCGTTTTACATAACTAAATTAAATTATTTTCTGTTTTCTCTTTTATACTTTAAATCCTAAACCTATAATAGATATTGCTAAAGAATAAATATAAAACAAAAGCCAAAAAGAAATGAATACCTCTTTGGCTTTATTCTTATAGAACTATAATGAAATTCTTCTTTCTTCACAGCGTCCTTCGGTTTAAGAGCACTTAAGCTTTCTAAATAGGCTTTACACCTTAATACTGTACAGATTGTTTTCATCATGCCTACTCTATCATTTTTAAGACTACTATTTTATTTCCTTTACTATTATATTTAACACTTTCACAAAGGTTCTTTACAATAAGTATACCTCTGCCGTTCTCTTTCATCTCACATATGTCCATAAGCTCTTCTTTTTGACCGCAACAATTAATATCAAAACCTTTACCTTCATCCTCGATAATAAAAAAAACAAAACTGTTATCAATACCCACCTTAATTTTAACCTGCTTTGAGCTATCTTCATTATTTCCGTGCCTGATGGCATTTTGTAATAGTTCATTTAATATAACTTTAATATCAAACAAAACATTCTCTTTTAAAGGACCATGACACTCAAGAATAAAACTTAATATTTTGTTAACAGTATTACATATGTTGCACAACTCACTTTTTATTCTAAGGTCATATGATTTTAAAACTTTCAAGGCTTTATTCTCCCTTAAGTTAATAATATTTAAAAACTTAGTAATATAATAATACCCAACATGCAAAAGTCATAAACATCATTAACTTAATATCTTATTCTACATTATATATATTGTTATTTTGCTAATAGTCTTCGAAATCTTTCCAAAACCTTTCTCTCAAGACGAGATACATACATCTGTGATACTCCTAGCCTCTCTGCAATCTCTTTTTGTGTGTTATTGCCAAAATATCTCATTTTAATAAACTCTTTCTCCGCATCGTTGAATTTATCCAGGCTTTTAGTCAAAAAATCTCTATTTTCAATCTTCTCAAAGGTAACATCCTCATCACCAATAGTTTCATGCAGCTCAAGATCATCGTCAGCATAGACATTTTGGTCAAAAGATTGCATGTTATACGCATTATTAGATTCGATTATTTCCATAACCATCTCTTCACTGATACCAAGATATTTTGCTATCTCATCAATTTTAGGAGGTCTTGACAATTCATGAGTTAACACTTCTCGAGCATTGCTAACTTTTTGATAAACCTCATATATTCTTCTAGGTATCCTAATTACAGACGCTTTATCTCTAAAATACCTTTTTATCTCACCAATAAGAGTTGGAGTAGCAAAGCTTGTAAATTTAACTCCTTTTTCTGGATCAAAACGCTCCACAGCTTTTATTAATGCTATAGAGGCTACCTGATAGATGTCTTCGTAATCAATACCTCTATTAACAAACTTCTTCGCTATTATTTCCGCGAGATAAAGATGCTTTTTTACTATCTCATTTCTAACCTCTACACTTTGACTGACCCTAAACTTCTCAAACAAGTTCTCGTTATCCTCATTTGAATTAATAATATCCTCAACCTTCTGCACCATACCTAAATATTCTCCTCAAGTACTTTTGACATGGACAAAATATAATTGTTAGAAGTGCATAACTCCACATTATCCATTAAAGCATTCATAATATCAACTGCCAACCTATCGTTCTGTGGATCAAAAATGCATTTTAGAGAAGTATCTTCGCAACAAAAGGTCACCTTAATCTCTTTTTTATTTATGTTAAAAATAATCTTGTAATTGTCTGTAAATTTACTTCCTATATTAACTATCTTGCTGCATACTTCAGAAATCGCCACTTTTATATCCTCAATAACTTCTATGTCAAATCCTATTCTGTTAGCAACACTCGAAGCCACAAGTCTTGCTGTGCTTACATATTCTGCTTTAAACGGCAGGATAAGCTCTATTGCATCATTCATTATTTTCACCTCTTAATTGATTTGAAATATCTTGTCTAATCCTGTTATAATAAACAGCTTTTTTATATTATCCTTTAGATTTAAAAAGGTAATTTTCTTTTCATACTGCTTTGCTTTCTTTAACGCAGCCACAAATATTCCAAGACCTGTACTGTCAATATAATCTAATTCTTTACAGTCAATCAGCAAATCCTTTTGATTTGCATCTATAATTTTATATAATTTTTCCTTGAATTCATTAGAAGTACATATATCTATTTCACCTTTTAGACTTATTTTAACAGAATCATTTATTATCTCTTCAACTACTTTTAATTCCCCAGTCATTATTACATCCTCCTTTTTACCTTTATAACTTTTTTAGCAAACTTTTTAATTTTGAAAAACTGTATACTATTTCATTCTATACCATCCCACTATACTTTAGCAACTTTATATTTGTAAATCGAAATATGCTATAAATAAAGATGGTACTCCCACGCATTAAGTTTTACTTTGTTTAATATGGTCAATATGTTTTTATTTAGTTGAACCACATGTGTTTACTAATGAATTTTTTAACAATAAAACAAAAGGATACAGCGTGTTAAGTGTATCCCTTTGTAAATTATTAACTAGTTTTCAAGTATTTAATGTAAAATCAAATAAGCATCTGAATAACTGGAGTTTCTAAAGCTTGATTTGATAGGTTAATAACCAAATTATCCAACATATTTTTTGAAACTCTCTAACATAAGCTCATTTTATTCTTTAGGTTTCATTGTGGGGAATAACAATACATCTCTTATGGAATATGAGTCGGTAAGGAGCATAACCAATCGATCTATTCCAACACCAAGTCCACCAGTTGGTGGCATTCCATATTCAAGTGCTGTTACAAAATCCTCGTCCATCATATTTGCTTCTTCATCGCCAGCTTCCCTCTTCGCAACCTGACTTAAAAATCTTCCCTTTTGGTCTATAGGATCATTTAGCTCTGAGTACGCATTTGCCATTTCTCTACTTGTTATAAACAATTCAAACCTTTCAGTAAAGGATGGCATGTCAGGCTTTCTCTTAGTAAGGGGTGATACTTCAACAGGGTAATCCATTATAAAAGTAGGTTGAACAAGATGTTCTTCTGCAAACTCTTCAAACATCATATTGAGAACTTCACCCTTTGTAGGCTCACCATCAATGTGGACCCTCTTCTCCTTTGCAATGCTTCTAGCCTCTTCATCACTAGTAATATCATCAAAATTAACTCCTGCATACTTTTCAACAGCTTCAACCATAGTCATTCTATTCCATGGAGGTGTCAGATCAATTTCCTGACCCTGATAAGTAATTTTTGTAGTTCCTAAAACTTCTTGAGCTACAGTAGATATAAGCTGTTCGGTCAAATCCATCATTCCCTTGTAATCGGTATACGCTTCATAAACTTCCATTAAAGTAAACTCAGGATTATGTTTTACCGACATTCCTTCATTTCTAAACATTCTGCCCATTTCATAAACTCTCTCTAAGCCACCTACAATAAGTCGCTTTAAATAAAGCTCTGGAGCAATTCTCAAATACATATCCATATCAAGAGTATTGTGGTGTGTTATAAACGGTTTGGCTGCTGCTCCACCTGGTATAGTATTAAGAAGAGGAGTATCCACTTCTAAAAATCCTCTTTCATCTAAGAATTTTCTGATTGCCTTAATTATCTTACTTCTCACTATAAAATTTTCTCTAACATCATGATTAACAATCAGGTCAACATACCTTTGTCTGTATCTTAAATCAACATCCTTCAATCCATGCCACTTCTCAGGCAACGGCTGAAGTGATTTTGCTAAAAGTACTATCTCTTGTACCTTTAATGATTTTTCTCCCTTATTAGTTCTAAAAACTTCTCCCTTTACACCAACTATATCTCCAATGTCAAATTTCTTGAAGTCCTCATACACTTCTGCTCCTACCACATCTGCTTTTACATATATCTGTATTTTATTGTCTCTATCACGTACATCACAAAAGCTTGCTTTTCCCATTCCCCTCTTAGACATTAACCTTCCTGCAATAGAAACATTTGTCCCTTCCATACTTTCAAAGTTATCAACTATGTATTTAGTTGAATGGCTAACATCATATTTTACAATCTTAAAAGGATCCTTACCGCTATTTTGAAGCTCTGAGAGCTTGACCCTTCTTACTTTCAATATCTCGTTAAGATCTTCGAGCTCAGCATTGTCATTGTTTGTATTCTGAACATTGCTGTTTGTATCTCTATCAGACATCCTTATTCCTCCTAAATATATAATTTCGAGCTTAGAAACAAATTAGTTTATTTACCTGTTTCATTTCGTCCATAAGTAGTGAATATCATAAAATAACAGTCTACGATAAGGTAAACTGTTATTTTAAATATTATATATTAATATAAAATATATTTACAATAATATTTTGTTATTTTTTGATATTAATTATCTTGTACTTGACTATTCCATCTGGAACAACTACGTCAACAACAGTTCCTTTTTTCTTACCCATAAGTGAACTTCCAACAGGAGATTCGTTTGAGATCTTAAACTGACTCGGATTAGCTTCTGCAGAACCCACAATATAATATTCAATCTCCTCGTCAAACTCCATATCTAGTATTGTTACTTTTGAGCCCACACTCACCACATCGGTTTTTATATCGTCTTCGTCTATAACCTTTGCATTTTTAAGCATGTTTTCAAGTTGAATAATTCTCCCCTCAACTTGTGCCTGCTCATTTTTGGCTTCATCATATTCGGAATTTTCAGATATATCGCCAAAAGAAAGTGCCTGTTTAATTCTCTCTGCTACCTCTCTTCTCTTAACTGTCTTCAAAGATTCCAATTCTTGTTCCAACTTTTGTAATCCCTCATATGTTAGAACGACTTCTTTATTAACCATTTGAAGCCTCTCCTTTACTTAGAATTTCGTGTTGATAATATATGCATTTATTTCTTATTTATTCTAAAACATTATATCCTTAATAAAATAAGTTCTGTAATTATATCAAATGCTCAGTTTCGGAATTTTTCCAAATTCCTTTAAGATGAGTAAACACTTCTGTCCTCTAACTAAAAAAACAATTTACCAAAAGGCTTGTAAAAATCAAGCTCCATGGGAATATAGCATACGACAGCTCTGATACGTTAATACAGCACATTCAAAACGTTAAATAAGATGTTTAGATAATTACAGGAAATCACTTTGCACCAATTCTAATAGCAATATTCATAAGGTTAATTTATCTCAGTCAATTTAAACTTTTATTAATTATAGACTACTAAATTCATATTGTCAATAAGTGATAAAAAAAGATTCCCATAGAGTTATCCAGCAAAATCAAGAACTATTTTTTGATCTAGAACTCAGTTTGCTTAATTTTAATATATATATCCCATAAACAACTTTTTGGTCACTTCAAAATTTGCATATTATTATAAGTATCCTTTAATAAGGAATCCCTCTTCAAGAAAATTATTTTTAAAACTATCTACAACGATATAGTCGGCCAAATCATATAAACTATTAATACATTTATGAAATTTACTTGTTAAAATGATCTCAGCAATTTCAATTGGACTGTAAAATTTATATATATCCTTTTCAAAACCATCTAAATATTTCTTTCCAAGGTCTATATCAATTCCGTTTATGACAGTATTTTTATCTTCTAGCAAAGTATCTTCAAATTCACCATAATTTATTACTATAGCCTTTGACTTTATTTTATTATTCATATTACTGCTTTTCACATTCCCATAATTTATTACTAAATCACAGTTTTCCAAAACACTTTCCACATCGTTAGTAATCCTTACAGACAATCCGGTATCATCACACAATTCTTCGAGCTTATTATTCATCTTTTCTCTATAGTTTGTAACTAGTGTTATAAACTTTACAATGGGGGATAAAAGTTTAATAACAATATAGGGCAGTACATCATCTTCTCCTTGAATTACTGCTATGTCAATCTCCCTGATATTATAGCCCTTCTTTTCACAAATATCTTTAAGAATAAGTTCTCCTAATACATTATAAGTAATATTCCCTGTAAAACTACTTTTCTTACAGTTTTTTAAAACAACCTTCAAATGAGTAGGAACAATACATCTATCAATAGACTTTTCCATACAAATTTTACAAATTAGTTTTTCCGCTTTATTTCTAACAAACTTCCTAGACTTATTTAATTTGCTCAATTTGATGGGCAATTTTATAATGTAAACACCTAGATTGCTGTCAATTTCAATTTTCTTTTCGATGACAGAGCTACTACCTTTAAAAGCTCTCTTCAACTTTTGAAATATGCCAAATAATAATCTTATGATATTACCAAAATTCGCTCTTATATCTCCACGAAAAAGAATATTGTTCCTTACTTCATTAGCTCCTTTATCACTATCACCTGTAAAGTAAATCAAAGCTATATTTTTCATTTTAACATATACCTTTGCAGCTTTCATATCTGTAGCTCTCTATAGTAATCCTATTATTAACAATACATAATTATTCGCCATATTATAGAGAAATACGCTTAAGTCTTTTTAATACTATTTGTAAATATAGGTATTATTCTTATTATTATCAAGCCACTCTTGGTAATTATTAATCTCTTTAAGATTCTTATTCAATACATCCCATATATCGAATGTAACAAAATTACTGCTCCATGCACATGTCCCTGCTAAATTGTACTTATGAACTAAAGAAGCTCTCAAATTTATGGAATTTGCATCCTCAATCCAAATTTTATTAGTGGTATTATCCTTTTCATAATATGCATAAAACTGTCCACTTTCTTCTTCCCATACAACCTTAGCACTGTTTTGAAGTACAGTATTTCGTGCAGCTTCCATTGATAACGCTTTGCTCTCAAGAGTTTTTTTGCCGGTCTCATCTGTAGTCTCCGTCCATAAACGAGTATAAAACGGTATCCCCAAAAGTAATTTCTCCACTGGGACACCTTCCACTTCAATAACACGCTTAATTCGT
Source organism: Clostridiaceae bacterium (assembly GCA_012519925.1). Classification (GTDB taxonomy): domain Bacteria; phylum Bacillota; class Clostridia; order Acetivibrionales; family Acetivibrionaceae; genus Acetivibrio. The sequence goes on along the minus strand of JAAYPF010000105.1, from coordinate 37,685 downwards.
TCCTCCGCCCAGGTTACCTGTGCCACTGAACCCGCAACTGGACTTGTTCTCCAGTGTTGATCATAAGACATGTACATGACATAATCAACAACCTCACTTAAAGCCTTTTTATCGTAGCACTTTATATCGTTTACATCTACTGAAACAACTAGCCCCTGCTCTTTCAAAAAGGGAGTAATTTCTCGAACAAACTGAGTAAAAGCATCTCTGTCACTAGCATACATGTTTTCAAAATCAATATTAATCCCATCAAGCTTATAAAGTGCTGAATATGCCAACACTTCTTTGATAAGCTTGTCTCTATAGTTTGTATTGTTTAAAAATTCGCTAACCATATCATAGCTACTAAAATCATTCGCTAAAAGAGCCCAGACTTTGTACCCATTAGCATGAGCCCAATCGACATATTGAGAATACGCTCTGTTTATGAGCTCTCCATCAGCACTTTTGAGCTGAAACCATGTAGGAGAAACCACATCGAGTCCCTCAACATTATCCATAGCGGAAAGATCGTTTCTCCTTTCATATACCTGATCCCAAGACAAATTTATCTTGCCCTTTGCTGGTTTCCACTCAGAAATCTTCTCTTCGGCTTTAGGCGGTTCTTGCTCAACTAGCCTTTTAACTTCTACAAAACGTTTTTCAATATATCCAATAGCTCCATCGAAGGTTCTTACCTTATACCAATCCTCATACTCTCCAAATACTCTTAACTCCGCCTCTTTCTCATTTAATAAATCTACATCGAATTTTTTTATTATGGGATATTTTATTGTATGTCCTCTTCTTACAACAGCTTTTGGGCTTATAGGTTTTGCAACCTGTCTTTCACCACCTATGGGATCAATTATAATCACATTACTACTTTCAATATGATTTATTTCTATATTATATAAATCACTCAAAAACTCTATAGGAACATAAACCTGTCCGTTTTCTTTTATAACAGGTATCTTTAATTTTAAGGGCTCATTATTCACCAAAGCCTCTAAACTATCCGTCTTCATACGGATAACCCTATTTTCTGTGGTTACTGAAACAATATTTAGTGCCTCGTCCCAATATATATGCTTATCAAGATACTTTTTAACAATACTAAAAGGCAATAGTATTTCACCTTCAAAAATTTTCGGTTCTTGTGCCGATACATCCTGTTCCCCTTCTATTACCAGCACAAGCTTCCCTTCATCAAAAGCAGGCACAACTTGATTATTCGGCTTAAAATAAATATAGTATGCATAAAAAGCACCTGCCGCTAATATTACTAAAACAAAGAATATCCAAAACACGCCATATTTGGATTTTTTCTTTTTCATTTATAATCCCCTTTCTGAACCTCGAGCATAGGAATCTTTCCACATTATTATACTATAAAAATTCATATATCCCTATAGAGAAAAAAAGGAAGCCGTTACCGGCCTCCCGCTATTGATAATATAATTACCAGCAAAATACTTAAATCGCGTCTATTCTATAGTTAATCTAGAGCCTAACATGGTTTTTAGACTTTTTAACATTTTTTCATTAGGTTCAAAATAAAGTGTCACCTTTTTCCCATTGCTATTAATCACTGCAAAGTATACCTCAGGAGAATCCATTGACGATATGGCTTTAATAATTAATGGTGCTTTTGCAATAGATTCATTATATTTACTACTTGAAAGCTTAGCCATAAGCTCAATGTCTTTACATCTAGTGGAATAAAGATGCTTTCTTTTCTTTTGGTTAATAATTTTGTCAATATCAATATCCCCGTTTGTTATTGAATATTCATACTCAACATTTAGGTTGGTTATAAAATACTTCGCTCCATAAATTATTGCGACATAACCTATAATTACAATTCCCCCTTGTGGAGGAAGAGCAAAAGTAGCAACCATAGCCGCAAAAAGTGCAGCAATAACTATTGCAACCGCTTTTAAATACTCCTTTAGTCCCTTTCTCTTTGAAACAATTTTCTCCAGAAAAATATCCATCCTGTTCCTCCCAAAATTCTAATTACAAATACTTTATTATTTTATCCTCAAATTCATTATAAATCAATGGCTTAAATAAAACATCCAATTTACTGATAATATGCTTAAATTTATCCTCCTGTTGATATGAGATAGGCAAAATCAGCAAAGTACTCAGTTGTGGGAAATCCGACCCTATGTTCTCGATAACTTTTTCAACTTCATTGTCTATACTGTTCAAATCAAGTATCATAAACTTTGGCTTTTCTTCAGATATGAACCTATAGTAAAACTTGAAATTAGTTAAAACATCAAAATTTTCCGCACCAAGTTTTACTAAAGCTTCTCTAATGCTATAACTTTCATCAACATCAGTGCTAAATATGGCAAATCTAGTATCAAAGGTAGATTGTGATTTTTTACCTATTTTAAGCGAATTAAAATAGGTCTTTTCGAGCTTTGTTATTTCCTCACTTAAATTTACTAAATCATCTTTTGAAGTATCTATAAATTTGACACCATAAAAATACCGTTCATTCTGTATACTTTGCTTTCTTAATATCTGTGCTTTGGTTTTAAAACTAATTCCTGATTCAAAAGTAACATTCACTTCAATAAAATCATTAGAAGCAAAATCTGCACTAGTAGCAACCATCAATCCACCCATACTTAAATTCAATATGGTAGCTTCAAAATACTGATTTGTACTAGCCGTACCATCCTTTGCAGAGGATCCTTGAATTTGTGAACACAGTTCTACTTCAAAACGTATATGCTTTCTCAAATTATAATATTTTATCGCTTCTATAAATTTAATGGTAACTGTAGAAGTGCTTTTAGTACTAATATCAGCAACTTCTCCTTTGACAACATATTCATAACCATCTCTTTGAAACTTAAAACTTACTTCTTGTCCTGATTCTAAGTGGGATACGCTATTTGATGAACATATTAAATCAATACTTTCAAAACCACTGTATAAGACAGGGTATACCGTCCAGATATTATCAGTTCCAAATCTGGCTCTTATGAGGTTTATATACTGAATAACTTCAAATAATTCATCCTTAGTAACAGTTATTACACTCATAAGTCATCTCCTTTAGGTCTTTTTATTTATTTTGGAAAGAAAGCAATCATAATTCTATTCTATACTTAAATATGAGTTATGTGAAGTACTAAAATTAAAAGGGGACATTATTACCAGCTTTATTATTAAGATCAACCTAACTTTGTACAAAAAAAACAGGAGTTTAAGTTAAAAACTTAAACTCCTGTTTTAAATCAATTCTTATTGTTGTATTTCTCTAATTCCAAGTAAATGAAGTCTTAATGCACCAAAGTCAAGAGAGTTGAATTCCCCGTCTTTGTTAATATCTGCTGCTTTTAATGCATCACCAGTGAAATCACTATTCATTCCAAGCAAGACTCTTCTCATAAGTCCAAAGTCGAGAGAATCAATTTCTTCGTCAAGATTTACATCTCCAAGAAGTACTTCTGTAACCACTTCGCCTTCGCTTCCTGCTTTTTCATCAAGATAAGCTGTTGTCCAAGCAAATGGAGCATTCCAGTTTATAGTAATTTCATTTGTTGACCAAGAATCTATATGATCTAAGAAGCATTTTTGTGCTGGAGTATCCTTTGGAACTGCCGCATTTATAGTTGGATCCTGGAAGTTTGAATTCGGACCACCGGAAACAACACCAGCTGGAGCTTTAGGGAACTCTTTACTAAGTTGATAAGCCCAGAATCTGTGGTGAGGATTTTCAAGATAACGCTCACCATAACCAGTAACATAACACTGGTCCATAGCGTTTCTACCTAAAATATAGTCCATACTTTCTGACATTCCATCTAAGTATTTTGATTCTCCTGTAAACTCATAAGAATATGCAAATACCATCATCATATTTAATATAAATGAGTTTGAACCCCATGGATAATCACCTTTGCTGTCTGACAATATTGGTAATCTATATCCTTGTTCTTCAATGTTGCCAAGCCATACATCAGCAGCTTTTGCTATGTTTTGTCTAGCTTTTTGAATTTCAGAAGACCCTAAATCATTCGGATTAAGAGCAAGTGAAATTGTTCCTAAACCTTGAGTACTACCCCATGTAAAGCAACCATATAGACCATCGTCTTCACCATCACTTAATCTTGAAGGCATCTTGAGGTAATGTTCTGAATTCTGTAGATATTCCTTGTATTCTGATTTTCCTGTTGTAACAAAAAGCTCACAAGCAGCCCAGTAGAATTCATCAACTACATTATTGTCATTGTATGGTCCGCCACCTTCTTGGAAATCTGGAGCATATAAAGCAGGATTCTTCTTTGCTGCTGCCCATGCAGCTTCAGCTGCTTCTAAACACTTGTTGGAATATGATGAATCTATGTCTTTCCAAATACGAGAAGCCTGTGCAGCAGTTGCAGCTAAGTTCAAGGTAGCAGCTGTACTTACTGGACGCAAATATCTATCTTTTGGATCTTCATGTGGCAATAATCCTAATGCTGTCCATGACTCGTCATGTATCTTGTGATGAACCATTCCAGCTAAAGAAGCGTCTTTATCTGAAGGTACTTGCATCTTCATTAAGAAATCCATTTGCCATTTTGCTTCATCAAGAATATCATAAAGTCCATTGTTCTTTTCAGGAATATTCATTGTACCATCAGCGTATGGAGCACGGTCAAGAGCATTTGCAATCTTTGCTCTTTCAAACTGATTTAACATTGTCCAAACAGCTATACCACCGTTAACAACATATTTCCCATGGTCACCAGCATCGTACCATCCACCCGAAACATCAAGTGAGTAGCTCTTTTGTCCTGAATTTGGCCATGTAGGAACGCTTAGGTCTCCCGTATTAGGTGACTTACCAATGTGTCCTGCAGGTCTAGTTAGGTCTTCTCTTCCTGCATAAGGCATTGTTATTTCTATACCGCTTCTATTGTGATAGAAATATTGAATTGCATCCATTTTCAGATCAGAGTAGATATCTTCTGATATATCAAACTTGTGACTGTAATTTGTACTACTATTTGTATCTATTTCGAAATAGTAGTCCTTTCCTGGTGTAGTGAAATTTGAAAAATCAAGCAAGTGAACATTATCTTGTGAATCTTTGTCGAAACCTTTTACTTTTGTTGTACCACTAGCAACTGCACTTCCACCGCTATTATAAAGTGTCCATTTAACAGGAGAACTTGAATCGGTAACAACTGTAGCTACTTTTGCTCTATTAGGGAAATAACCAACTTGGTTAACCCTAACATCAGGCTTCTCCATTATGTGAATTATAGGTTTTGTAAATTGTGAATCATATAATGAAATTTCGTCAATATAAATTTTTGTGCCAGCTGTAGTCAAAGCTCCACCAGCATGGAAAGTAAATTCACAAGTCTCATCTGTTGCATAATTCATTGTAAAGCTAGCTTCTACTACTTGAGGAGACGTTGATAAATCTATCTTTTTCCAGTCGTTAGTCCAATAATCTTTGTATTCTCCACCTTGTTGTCCAATTTTGGCATATACTCTAGCACTTTTGTTAGCCCAAACTTTAAAACGTATATTGTATGTATGTCCTTGCTCAAGAGTTATCATTCTATGACGCATTTGACAACTCCACTCGTTTTGCCCTGGATCTTCAATCTCTAATACCATAGCACCATCTTCTACTGAAAAGTCACAAAGTCCACCAGTATCTTCACATGTATGCCATGGATAAATGAGGCCCTCATCAAAAGTCCTTTCATAAAGCAAATCGTTGTTATAATTGGGCAAGTTTGGATTTGAATCTTTGCCTGCAAATACTGCAGTTGGTATAGATGTAGCTAAAAGTGCAGCTACAGCAAATGCTGATATTACAGTTCTTAATTTTTTAACATTCTTCACCTTATTGTATATCATTTTCTACCTCCATAATGTTTTATCTGATTTTTTACGAAATAGCTCGATATCAATTTGCTTTTTCAACCCCCCTTGACAAAGATTTCGAACTAGCTCGCAAATTAAAACATAACAAAATAAACAAAGACAACAAAAACACTGTCAGAAATTATGTAGACTAAAAGAAATAGATACATCTATCTACATCACACAAAACAGTTATATTCCAAAATGTTTGATATAAAATAGAATGAAATAAACAAATCTATGCTGAAATGAATTACAACAAATATAACTTGAACTGTTCATAGAAAATAAAATAGAAGTATTAGGAACTAATTATAATATTTATTTATACCTTTTGTTAAATTTAAGTATCCTATTAATTTTAATTATATAAGATAAACATATTTTTATCAACTACTAAATTAGAAAGTTCGCATACATTACACACTCTTCTAACCTTTCACTAATAAACTAAACTTTAACCTCCTGCGGCTAGCACGCTTATTTCACTACAATTCGTTCAGTTTTAATCTTTTTGGACTAACTTAAACACTAAACTAATATATTTATTCGCAATAATTTTTTTTTTTAGGGGGCATAAGTAGAGTTTTTATTTTTATTTTTTTAGAATTATTAAAAAGAATATTTTTATACATAACATTTTTAATTCGTAGGGCTTTTGGTATTTTAAGTTTTGAAAACTAGAAAAAAGAGACCAATTTATTTCACTGGTCTCTTTTTTGTTGGCTTTATATAATATATTCCAATTTAAGAAATTAGTACATTCCACCCATTCCGCCCATTCCACCAGGCATACCAGCAGGTGCTGCTTCTTTTTCAGGTATATCAGCAACAACAGATTCTGTTGTAAGAACCATTGATGCAACTGAAGCTGCATTTTGCAATGCTGATCTAGTAACTTTTGCAGGGTCAACTATACCAGCTTCCAGCATATTTACATACTTTTCATTTAAAGCATCGAAGCCCATGCCTACTTCGCTACTCTTGAGCTTTTCTACTATAACCGAACCTTCAAGACCTGCGTTAGCAGCAATTTGTCTTACTGGCTCTTCTAGAGCTCTTAATATTATCTGTATACCAGTCTTTTCATCACCAGTTGCAGTATCTAACAATTTTGCAACTTTTGGAATAGCATTTATTAAAGCTGTTCCTCCACCTGCTACTATACCTTCTTCAACTGCAGCTTTTGTAGCAGCTAAAGCGTCTTCTATTCTGAGTTTCTTTTCCTTCATTTCTGTCTCAGTTGCAGCACCAACTTGGATAACTGCTACACCGCCAGAAAGTTTTGCAAGTCTTTCTTGTAATTTTTCTCTATCAAAATCTGAAGTAGTTTCTTCAATTTGTGCTTTGATAGATGCAATTCTCTTTTTGATTTCATCTTGACTACCTGCACCATCAACCACAATTGTATTTTCTTTTTGTACTTTAATTTGTCTTGCTCTACCAAGTTGCTCAATTGTAGTTTCTTTTAAGTCTAATCCAACTTCCTCTGTTATAACTTCTCCACCAGTAAGAACTGCCAAATCCTGAAGCATAGCCTTTCTTCTGTCACCAAAGCCTGGAGCTTTAACAGCTACACAAGTAAATGTTCCTCTTAATTTATTAACAACTAATGTACCGAGTGCTTCACCTTCAACATCTTCAGCTATAATAACAAGCTTCTTTCCTTGTTGAACGATTTGCTCTAAAATTGGAAGTATATCTTGTATATTGCTGATTTTCTTATCTGTAATAAGAATATATGGATCATCTAACACCGCTTCCATTTTTTCTGTATCGGTAACCATATATGCAGATACATATCCTCTGTCAAATTGCATACCTTCAACTACTTCAAGGTTTGTTCCCATAGTCTTTGACTCTTCAACAGTGATAACACCGTCGTTTGTAACTTTCTCCATAGCATCTGCTATAAGAGTGCCTATAACATCATCATTAGCTGAAATAGCTGCAACTCTTGCGATATCTTCTTTTCCTTTTACTTTCTGGCTAACTTCCTTGATACCTTCAACTGCTGCATCAACAGCTTTAGTGATACCCTTTTTGATTATCATTGGATTTGCACCTGCTGCAACATTCTTTAAACCTTCTCTGATCATAGCTTGAGCAAGAAGTGTTGCTGTAGTTGTTCCGTCACCTGCTACATCGTTTGTCTTTGTAGCAACTTCTTTAACAAGTTGTGCACCCATATTTTCGAATTCATCTTCAAGCTCAATTTCTTTTGCTATTGTAACTCCATCGTTTGTGATAATTGGAGAACCAAATTTTTTATCTAAAACAACGTTCCTTCCTTTAGGACCGAGTGTTCCTTTAACTGTATCTGCTAATTTATTTACACCACTTTCAAGTGCTCTTCTAGCTTCTTCACCAAATTTAATTTCCTTTGCCATAAATCTAAAACCTCCTTAATAAATTTTAATATAATGGGATTAGAGCCATTTCTATTATATAGCTACGTCCGGATAGGCAAGAAGTTTATCAAAATGCTACAATAAACCTATTGATTTTCAATATCACAATGTACACCTACTTAATTAGAAATGGCAACTGCAAAGTTATTAAGATAATATCTTATTCAACTATTGCTAGGATATCGCCTTGTTTAAGAATTGTATACTCTTGACCATCAAATTTAACTTCCGTTCCAGAGTATTTACTCATTATTACTTTATCTCCTACTTTTACTTCCATTTTAATTTCTTTTCCATCTACTACTGTACCTGGGCCTACTGCAACTACTTCAGCCACTTGTGGTTTCTCTTTTGCCGAGCCAGGTAATACAATACCGCTCTTTGTAGTTTCTTCGCTTTCTACCATCTTTACTACTACCCTATCTGCTAAAGGTTTTAGTGTCATAAAACAATACCTCCTCTAATATTTTTATTTTAATTGGGTTATGTATCGAGTTGTTAGCACTCACTTTAAGTGAGTGCTAATTACATTATTTATAATATTATATTACCCGATTTGATATCAAACATTCATTTTTTGAATATTTTATTGTTTTGGGGGTATAGGTGCAATTTAGATTGTTATTTGTTCATATTTCATCAATTTGCTTTAAATTTCGTTTTTTGTTAGGTAAATTGAGTGGTTAACGGGAATTTCGAATACTTTCTATAATTCGGATAGTTTGCTTTTAAGTTTTGTGTGCTACCAGTACAAATAACCTTCAATATAATCGGGGCTGTTGCAAAACTAACTGAAACAGAGACAAGTTAGTTTTGTAGCAGCCCCTTTATTGCTACTTGTAGCTCTATTTTTCTTTATGATTAAAAATAGGATACTCATATAAAGGATTCTTAAAGTAATAAATTCTATCTTCAATAACATCAATTATCAACCTATTGCCTCTAGAAAACAGTACTTTATCGTAAACTCCTGGAGAACCTTCATAATTCATAGAAGTAATCAAATTATAATTACTAGCATCAAACAACAAAAGATTCCAACCGTTTGAAGCCACAAAATACTTCTCATCATATGTAAATGCACCGGATGTAGGATATGCATCTGTTACAAATTCACCAAACTTTTTCTCTATATCAGTAGCATCTACATCAAATATAGTATATCCATTTCCGTTTCCACCACTACTACATAATATCACATGTTTTCCATCACTCGAAATACTCAAGTCTATTCCATTTCCACCCATAGGGAGCCCCTGTTCAAACTTTAGTTCATTTGTAGTTTCATCGAAGGAATATCTTCTTAGACTACTAGGACTCAATCCTCTATCTGCTATGAATAAATTGTTGTTATTTTTGTCGTATTCAATTAAGCCAGCATTATATACGCTAACATTAATGGAATTCAAAACTTCTTTTTTATTAATATCTATTACACTTATGTAAGCAGATTGCTTACCCTTTGAAATAGCAAAAGCAATATTGTTTTCACCATATGCTATTCCCTGATATGAGTAAGGTGTATTTATATAGTATATAGTATCTTTTCCAATATCAATTACTGCAATTTTATTAACCTCTGTCAAAGATGCAATAATTCTATAGCTTTCAAAATCAAAACTTAATTTACTCGGTGTGTCAGATAATTGATATTGATTCGCAACTTCGCCAGTTAGTACATTTACAAATTTTATCACATTTTCCGTATCTGCAGCTATTATCCAACCACTTGGCAATGCGATGGGCTTTATTGAAACATATCCTTCAAGATAACCATCTTCAATATTACCAATTTCATCGACAGTTTCCATCATGTCTTGAACCGTAATATTTACAAATGCTATGTCACTTTCACCAGCCTCATTACACACAAATAAGGAAACTCTGTATTGTCCCGGCATATCAGGTATGAAAGTGGGGGTTGAAGAATTTGTCTCCTTCAGTACACTCTGACTATTTTCTGGCTTTGAAACCATCTCCCAATTGTATTCAAGGTAACTTCCAGTACCTCTATCGCTTATACTTCCATCCAATTTTACTACCAAACCCTTAAGTGTAGACTTGTCTGCTGTAGTGTACGCAATTGGTGATATAACTATTTGCGGCGGAGCAACCTCTGACTGAACAATACCACTTCTATATAAATGTAGATTCTCTCCGTCAAAATTATATATTATTTTGCCTCCTCTTGAAAAACAAAGATCATCCTTGGAATTTGTCACTTTACTTACCAAAGATATTTCACTATAAGTCTCAACATCAAATATCTTAATTTGAAAACCATTTGAAGCAACTAGATATTTGTCATCAAGAGAAAATTCTGCTGACCTTGGGTATATTCCTACATTCCATTCTCCAAATTTCTGGGTAATATCTGAACTATCAATATCAAATATAGTATAACCGTATCCATTACCTCCACCACAACACAAAACCAAATGCTTTCCATCATTAGATATAGCTATATCCCGTGCATTTGAGCCAAGTTCTCTACTGCTCTGTTGTAATTCTAACTCTTTAGTTTTTTCATTAAAAGAATACCTTGCCAAGGTACACGGACTAACTTCTGCAACTGCTACAAACAAATTGTTCCCATACTTGTCATAGGTCGCTAGGTTATAACTACCATTTACGCTGCTTAGAACCTTTTCTTTTTCTGCATCAACAGCATAAATTTTAGTACCTGTCATTACGAAAATAATTCCCCGCTCACCTAGAGTCATTTCTATGATCTCGCCATTTATGCTTATGTATGTAATTTCTTCAGTTCTCATATTTATTTTTGCAATCATATTAATATCAGTGAGACTAACAAGTAACATTTCTCTTTCAAAGTCATATTCCATCTTGTTAGGCTTTCCCTGGAGTGAAAACTCTTTTCCATGTTCGCCTGAAAAAACATTTTTGAATATAACTTTGTTTAAAGTTTGATCTTTTGCAATAATCCAACCATCTGAAAGTGGAATAAAATCCTCAAAATCATATCCTGTCAAAGTCTCTTCACAAATAAAACTTTCATCAATATCATCAGTGGTTGCTCCAATTTCCTTAACTTTTACACTTAAAAGTGCTTCGTCACTTGTATCCATACCAGCACTAACTGTTAATCCTAAGACATACTCACCTTTTGCATCGGCAACAAAACTTGGATTATATACACTTGGATTATCTAAAGCAGCATTACTTTCTACCGGCTTTGATACAATTCTCCATTTGAACGAAACGGGTTCTCCTTCAGGAAATGTACTTAGTGAACCGTCTAATGATACTTTAAATGACTTATATGTAACTATATCAGTCCCAGCATTTGCTTTAAGATTAATCGGCGTTGGCGATACTGTTGGAGTAGGTGTTGAAGTCACAGGTGACTTATTCACAGGAAACTCCTTAATTATTTCAAGCACGTATCGTCTCATATAAGCAAAATCTAAAGAATCAATGCTTCCATTTCCATCAACATCTGCAGCTCTATTCCCATTAACACTTGGAAACTCTTTAATAAAACCTAAAATATATCGCCTCATATAGGCAAAATCAAGTGAATTAATATCGCCATCGCCATTAACATCTCCATACATAAAATCTTCTTCAGCAACATGTATATCTTCAGCAAAAACATTTCCATAAGTTCCACATATAGAAACTATCTGAATAACAAATAATACGGTTAGTATCAAAGCTAATTTCGTCTTTAATTTGAACATTTTTGTATCCCCCTATAAAAATATTTGAAATATTTTAACATTATATCATACCTATTTTTATCCATCAACTTACTTTAATAGAAAATAGTTCTCTCTTTAAGTCTCGATTTTAAGCTGACTTATATTTCTAATACGTGAAACAATATTTTATTTATGGCGTCATAATTTGGTACTATGATCAGTATAGAATAGAGCTTTAATAGTAAGGAATATATACTAAACGCCTAATCAAATACCTTCCAAGGATAATATACGAAGATAATGAAATATCAAAGGTATTGATGTATTGCCATAATAGTATTCAAAAAATTGACCTTAAAGGTGACCGTATGAAAGAAATATTTTTTCTTTTGACACCAATAAACACATACATTTAAGTTAAAATAAACTCAGATATATATGTGTAATATAGGAGATGAAATTTAACTGTTTGATTTAAAAAATCATTTATTCGCTATTGGTGGGAGTAACACTTTGAATAGGTTTTGAGAACCTATGTTGACAAACTTTACTTTTCCGATATCTCTAAAGGCTGTTTTAATTCTGGTCATGCCCATACCGGATTTCATAAAACGTTTTTTGGGATCAAGAGTCAGAAGTCTTTGGTAAAGCCAGGAATTCCTTCTGTTGGGGTTGTTTTCTTTAATGAATTTGTAAACGCTGTTCTCTGCAATCAGGGCTCCGGGATTACTTATCTCTATGTTTTTGTCGGTTATGGATATTGTAATTCCTCTTGAGTTATCTAAATAATCACGATGAACAAGAGCATTGGCAATTACTTCTTCTAAGGCTTCAAAGGGATACTTCTCATTGTTTATCACGCTCTTTAGATAGTCGGAGACTTCATCTAGCATATTAAGGATGCTTCCATAGAACATTTTTACTTCTTTCTTATTTGTAACTTTTATATAAACATGGGGCAAATAAATTGATGGATTCTTTCCAAACAACAAAAGACCGCCAATTGTTGGGTGGTAATCCTCTTCAACGGTCTGTCCAACTATACCTAGAGCTTCTAGGATAATTTTACTCGGGTTGTCACTTACTACATTTAGATTACTAAAATAATTGCGTAAGAGGTTATTATCAAGTTCGCTCATAGGAACATTCTTTAGAATAACCGTCTCATAAGTCATAAACCCGTACTGCTGAAAAATATTTGCCAATTCACTCCTTCTGGCAAAGTCAGTAGTAGAGCCCCTTCTTACATAAAACGCCCCATTTTGTATCATCTGGTGGGGCTTGTGATGACTCTTAAAAACCGTTAGAACGGCTAGAGTCTTCCCTTCATACTCTATAAAGTCCAAGGACAATGGTATAGGCGGATCACAACGGTTATATATGATTTGTTGAACCTGTTCTTCCTTGTAAGCGAGCGGAGTTATTCCAAGTATATTCTTAGTCTTATCCTCCACCCCAAAAACTATATAACCTCTTCCGCCTCTTGAGTTTGCCATCGCTATAACATCTTTAGTCAGTTCCTTCTTTTCGCTTTCTGTGGATAAATTCAGTGTTGCCTTAAAGTCAAGCTTCGGCCCCTCTTCTCGCCTTAGCAGACGTTCTAGTTTATATTTATCCAAGATTACACCTCCAAAGAATGTTTACCTTCTCTTTCCAAGCTCATCAAATATATCATCAAAATTGATTCCTCTTTCAACCATCAACACGGATAAGTGATATATAAGATCGGAAATTTCATATATTACTTCGCCATTATCAGTATTTTTTGATGCAATAATAACTTCTGCTGCCTCTTCTCCAACTTTTTTAAGCATTTTATCAATACCTTTTTCAAACAGGTAGTTGGTATACGAACCTTCCTTAGGATTTATTTTTCTATCCACAATTACATTATATACTTCTTTAAGTATTTTTGACTTATCTGCGTATACACTCTTTTCATCAAATACTTTGTCGGAAGTTTCCTTAATGCCGTCTTTGCTAAGTTCTCTATAGAAACAGGAATAGTGTCCTGTATGACATGCAGCTTCAATTTGCTCGACCTTAACTAACAGGGTATCACCGTCGCAATCTAAGCTCATAGATTTAATGGTCTGGAAATGACCCGAAGTCTCGCCCTTTAGCCAAAGCTTGTTCCTGCTTCTGCTAAAATAGTGAACTTTACCTGTTTCCATGGATTTTATGAAAGCCTCTTCGTTCATATAAGCCATCATAAGAACTTCATTTGTCTTATAGTCCTGAGCTATAGCAGGAACCAAACCATTGCTATCAAATTTAATTTGTTTTAATAATTCTTTCATATCTTCTATCCCCCCATTTACATCCTTACTTCAATTCCTCTTTGTTTTAAATATCGTTTTAAATCCATTATTTCCATTTCTTTAAAGTGGAATAACGAAGCTGCAAGTATAGCATCCGCTTTCCCATCAACTAGAGCATCATAGAAATGTTCCATGGTTCCTGCACCACCTGAAGCTATTATAGGAATACCTACACTTTCAGAAACCTTTCGTGTCAACTCAATATCGTAACCGGCTTTTGTTCCATCACAATCCATGCTTGTGAGCAAAATCTCTCCAGCACCCATCTTTTCAGCTTCAACTGCCCATTCTATGACATCTTTTCCTGTATTAATCCTTCCGCCGTTTAAATAAACGTCCCAGCCAGAGTTATCATCACGTCTTTTTGCATCTATTGCAACTACAACACATTGGCTACCAAAACGCAATGCTGCTTCGGATATAAGCTCAGGTCTTTTTACAGCTGCAGAGTTCACGGAAATTTTATCCGCACCAGCCTTTAGTATCTGTCGAAAATCATCTACAGTTCTTATGCCTCCACCAACAGTGAAAGGAATAAATACCTGTTCTGCAACTCTGCTTACAACATCAAGCATAATATTTCTTGCATCGGAAGTTGCTGTAATATCTAAAAAAGTGAGCTCATCGGCACCGGCTTTATCGTAAAATGCTGCAATTTCTACTGGATCACCAGCATCTCTGATATTCACAAAATTTACTCCTTTTACAACCCTGCCATCATGTACATCAAGACATGGAATTATACGCTTTGTCAACATTCTAACCACTCCTTATTGTAACGACTCAACAACCTAGCTTATCGCCCTATCTCAATAGCCTGCCTCAAATCTACATCTCCAGTATATAAAGCTCTTCCCACTATTGCACCGGAAACACCGACTTGTTTAAGATTTTTTATATCTTCAATTTTTCCTACTCCACCAGAAGCTATTACATCAATATTTACTGCTTTAACCATTTCCTCCATAGCCTTTAGATTAGGACCATTCAACATTCCATCCCTAGCTATGTCGGTATAAATAATTGTCTTAGCTCCTAAACTCTCCATCTTCTTTGCAAAATCCACTGCCTTAAATTCGCTTGTCTTTTCCCAGCCTTCAATGGCTACCATACCGTCTTTTGCATCTATACCTATAACTACATTGTCTTCAAAGTTCTTAATTGCACATTTAACAAGCTCTGGATCTTTAACAGCTGAAGTTCCAAGAATTACCCTTTTTATACCTTTGCCCAGTACAGATTCAATCATTTTAATAGTACGAATGCCTCCACCTAGTTGAACAGGAATTCCTATCTTTGCAGCCATTTCGCTAATAACATCAAGATTTTGTCCTTTACCTGTCCTTGCACCATCTAAATCAACTACATGTAAGTATTCCGCTCCTAATTCCGCCCACCTAAGAGCCATCTCTACAGGATTGTCGGCATAAACTGTTTCCTTGTTAAATTCTCCTTGCGTAAGCCTTACGCATTTTCCGTCTCTTACATCCACCGCAGGATAAATAATCATTAACTAGCCCTCCTGAATATACTGTTGCTTTTCGATACCACTATTTTTAGTATCTATAATACTACAAATGCACGCTTGTTTGTGCCTCTCACCTTTAAGCTACGAAACATCATGCTAATACTTGTTTATCAAGTTTTGCTATCCTAACAAAATTTCTCAATATTTCAAGCCCTACTTCTCCGCTCTTTTCAGGATGAAACTGCGTTGCAAATACGTTCTCCTTTTGAACAGCAACAGAGAAAGTAATTCCGTAACTGCTATCTCCAATAACAATATCTTTATCGGGAGTATCTAAATAATAGGAGTGAACAAAATAAACATAGGGAGCTTTCGACAAATTGCTAAATAATGCTGGGTTACCTTTTGTTTTGAGCAGATTCCATCCCATATGAGGTACTTTTAAATCCATATTTCGTGGAAGTTGACGAATTGCTCCCTTTAAAATGTTCAATCCCTGAACATTTTCTCCACCCTCTTCACTGTACTCAAACAAAAGCTGCATACCTAAACATATACCTAGAAAAGGTTTGCCTCTTTCAATCACAGTATGTATAACATTTATCATGTCATGTCTTTTTAGGTTCTCCATGGCGTCGGCAAACGCACCTACTCCTGGTAATACCACCGCATCTGCACTTAATATGAAATCTCGGTCAGAAGATACCTCTGCATCACATCCAATAAAATGTAATGCCTTTTCCACACTCCCTAAATTTCCCACTTCATAATCTATAATAGCTATCAAATACATTCACTCCAAACTAAAAAACAACTAGACCATCGGTCCTTTGAAAAAGTCGATTTACACTTTTCGTACTGCTAATAATGTTCATCTGTTTGAAAGCTTTTAAGCTTTCATGATGGGATTTGTGGCATAAATAATGAATAGGTTATTATCTTAAATAGCCTATACCAACTTTTTACCTGTCAAACGCTCGTACGCTTCTATATACTTAAGCTCAGTATTTCTTATTACATCCTCTGGTAATTCAGGTGCCGGTGGTTTCTTGTCCCAAGTGATGGATTCAAGATATTCTCTAAGGAATTGTTTGTCAAAACTCTTTTGAGGACGTCCTGGCTCATACTCTTTCATGTCCCAGAACCTTGATGAATCTGGAGTGAACACTTCATCAGCAACTATAAGTTTGCCATCGGCAAAACCAAATTCAAACTTAGTATCAGCAAGAATAATTCCTTTACTTTCTGCGTATTTACTTGCTTTATTGTACAAAGCAATACTTTTCTCTTTAAGTTGATTTGCAAGATCGCTACCTATTACATCACAGAGTTCTTCAAAACTAACATTTTGGTCATGTCCTTCCGACGCTTTCGTTGATGGTGTAAAAATAGGTTCAGGTAGTTTGTCACCCTGCTTCAAACCTTCTGGAAGCTTTATACCGCATATGCTTCCTGTCTCTTTATAATCTTTTAGACCGGACCCCTCAAGATATCCTCTAACTATGCACTCGGCCTCCACCATCTTTATCTTCTTAACTAACATTGATCTGCCCTGAAGTTCTTCCTTGAACTGTGACAAGCCTTCGGGATATTGACTTACATCGGTAGTAATAACGTGGTTGTCAATAATGTCCTTTGAGTAATCAAACCAGAACTCCGAAATGCTGTTGAGTACCTTACCCTTATTAGGTATAAGATTTGGAAAAACCACATCAAAAGCTGAAATCCTGTCGGTAACTACGATAAGTAGCTTATCGCCTAAATCATAGACATTTCTCACTTTACCCTTAATATGCAGTGGTAATTTAATAAAATCTGTATCATTTATTAACATAGCTCTTTTACACTCCTACTAATAAAATTTATTATAAAGAGCCTTTTGTAGACATTACACCTTCAATTCTGTCGTCAATCATTACAGCTTGATCCAATGCCCTCCCAAAGGCTTTAAAAATAGCTTCAATTATATGATGCGTATTGTATCCATGTAACAACTTGATATGTAAATTCATATCTGCATTGAAAGCAACTGCTCTAAAAAACTCTTCCACCAGTTCCGTTTCCATAGTACCAAGCTTTTGGGCTGGTAGAGATGCATCAAAAACCAGAAAAGGTCTTCCGCTTAAGTCCATGGCTACTAATGCTAAAGTTTCATCCATAGGAACAAAGCAAGAACCATATCGCTTAATGGATTTCTTATCTCCTAAAGCTTCTTTTATGGCTTGCCCCAATACAATACCCACATCCTCAACTGTGTGGTGTGCATCAACATGAATGTCACCTTTTGCACTAACTTCCAACTCAAACAAACCATGTCTTGTAAACAGATCAAGCATGTGATCTAAGAAGCCCACTCCGGTATCAATATTGCTCTTGCCGGAACCGTCCAGCTTTAAACTAAGGTTAATATCTGTTTCACCAGTTTTTCTACTGATTTGAGATTTTCTATCCATTGAATAGCTGCCTCCATACACATCTTTATAAATATTTTTTATTATAACAGAACAAGGCTTTTAATTCCACTAAGTTAAATAAAATTTCTTGAGGTATATTTTAATAAATATGATGAATTAAATATAACCCTTTCTTATGCCTGCCTAATAATACTCTTTAGTTCTTCAAGCAAAATATCATTCTGTTCTTTAGTTCCAACACTTATTCTTATATACTTGCTAAGAACGGGGTCACTATAACTTCTTACAAGTATTCCTCGTCTTTCAAGTTCCTTAGCTACTTCATTTGCATTGGGCAACTTTACTAGGATATAATTAGCACCTGATGGATAAATACGCACTCCATCAAACTTTTCAAGTTCCCTCGATAAATACGCCCTTTGCTCAGTCAGATATTTTATCTGGCTTTCTATTTCTCCCCTTGCCTCAAAAACTAGTTGGGCAACCAGTTGGGATAGAGAGCTTATATTATAAGGCGGCTTAACCTTGCTAAGCTCTTCTGCCATAGCCTTGTTGCTTAGTGAGTAACCGCAGCGAATCCCTGCAAGACCATATGCTTTTGACAGCGTACGAAGCACTATTAGGTTTTCAAACCTTGGTAAAAGCGAGGCTGCCGATTCATCTGCAAATTCCGCATATGCCTCATCAACAGCTATCACTGTTTTTGGACAATTAATGCAAATCTTCTCAATACATCTTAGTGAAAGTAGATTCCCTGTAGGATTGTTTGGAGTACAAAGAATAACCAGCTTTGCCTCTTCATTTATAGCTGTTTGTATAAACTCCTCTATCTCATACTCAAAATTGTTTTCCTCTTTCAACTCTACCTCAACAGCGGTACCGCCGCCTATTATAGTATCAATTTTATACATACCGAAAGAAGGTGCCGGGCAAACCACCCTATCCCCTTTACCTACAAAAGTATTAATCAGAACCTGTATCAGTTGATCCGAACCTGTTCCAACTACGATACCCTCCATGTCAACTCCCCAGTGAGCCGACAGTGTCTTTCTAAGCTCAATAGACTCGGTATCGGGATACAAATTTAACCCCGGACCCTCCATTATTATATCTGCTAGCTTCTTTCTTACGCTCATTGGTAAATCAAACGGACTCTCATTTGCATCAAGTTTTACTCTATAATTCGCCTGATTTGTAGTATAGGGCATAAACCCCTTAAGTTCAGGTCTTATTAATTTATTTATCATTTAAGCTCCCCTCTTTCCTAAACAAAACGCAAAACAGCTTTTGTTTTTATTGTGACTTGTCGAAAAACTACTCAAACCTCACCCTAATTGCATTAGCATGTGCTTTAAGCCCTTCAGCCTCAGCAAACATTATAACATCGTCTTTTACCTTCTCTAAAGCCTTTTTTGAATAAGATATAAGGCTGGATTTTTTCATAAATTCAGAAATATTAAGTGGTGAGAAAAACCTTGCCGTTCCACTTGTAGGCAATACATGATTTGGTCCTGCATAATAGTCACCTAAAGGCTCCGAGGAGTAATTTCCCAGGAAAATAGCTCCTGCATTTTTTATATAGCTGATAAGTCCAAAGGGCTCGTTTACGCAAAGTTCGAGATGCTCGGGAGCAATCTTATTTACAACATCTATTGCACTGTCAATAGAGTCAACCAATATAATTGCACCAAAGTCCCTCAAAGACTTCTCTGCCATTTCCTTTCTCGGCAACTGATTAAGTTGAGTCTCCAATTCACGTTTGACTTCTCCGGTTAACTTTTCCGAAGTGGTTACTAATACTGAGGATGCAATTGCATCGTGTTCTGCCTGAGAAAGCATATCTGCAGCTACAAATCTCGGATTTGCTGTTTCATCGGCAACAACCATTATTTCACTTGGTCCCGCAATCATATCTATGTCACAATACCCATAGACCATCCTCTTTGCCATTGCCACATATATATTGCCCGGTCCTACAACTTTATCAACCTTAGGTATGGTTTGTGTACCAAAGGCTAAGGCAGCCACAGCCTGTGCACCACCAATCCTATAAATCTCGTTTACTCCTGCTTCATTAGCTGCCACAAGTATAGCAGGATTAATTCCGTTAGCCCCTCCCGGTGGTGTAACCATTACAATTCTTTTCACACCGGCAACCATAGCTGGAACAGCATTCATCAGAACTGATGAAGGGTAGGCTGCCGTACCTCCCGGTGAATATATTCCTACGATTTCAATGGGATTATATAACTGACCTAATATAACACCGTCTTCACTTGTTGTAAACCATGACTTTTCTAACTGTTTCTCATGGAATTGAGCTATGTTATCTCTAGCCCTTTTAATCACTTCTATGAGCTCCTTGTCGACCTTTTTATAAGCTTCTTCTATCTCCGTGTGCGACACCATCAAATCTTCAGAGCGAAGTTCCGTCTTGTCAAACATGGCAGTATACTCAAATACAGCCGTATCTCCATTCATCTTAACATTATTTACTATATCTGAAACCCTGTCTTGAATATCCCCGTATTCAATCTGGCTTCTTGAGGTCAGCTTGTTAAAAATATCGCTGTCTTTATTTGATCGCAAGTCTATAAACTGTATCATTGCTTAATTCACCTCTTTTCAATTTCTTTTCTAATTCCGTCTACTATATTGTTTATCCGTTCACTTTCCATCTTCATACTCACTCTGTTAACAACCATCCTTGCACTAATGTCCGCAATATGATCTAAAACTACCAAACCGTTTTCTTTAAGAGTCCTTCCGCTTTCTACTAAGTCAACTATCACTTCCGACAATCCGACTAGTGGAGCAAGCTCTACTGAACCGTTTAGCTTGATTACCTCAATAGACTCTCTTCTTTTATGTTCAAAGTATTCCCTTGCAATTCGTGGATATTTTGTTGCCACCCTCTTATTATTGAATTGATCGAGCTTCCCTTGAAGCTCAGCTGGACCTGCCACTACCATTCTGCACGCAGCAAATCCCAAGTTCAACACCTCATAAAGATGTCTTCCCTCTTCTAAAAGAGTATCCTTACCCACAATTCCTAAATCCGCAGCACCGTATTCAACATAAGTAGGCACATCACTTGGTTTTGCAAGAAAAAACTTGATCTTATTTTTTTCATCGGTTAAAATCAGCTTTCTTGATGAACCTTTAAGTTCAGTACAATCTAATCCTATAGCTTCAAAAAGCTCCACCGAAAGCTCTGTAAGCCTTCCTTTTGATAATGCAATAGTTAAATACCTCATTTTATTACCTCCCTAACAGCTCATCTATAGTCACCGTTGAAGTTTCGTTCTTTTCTATATTGTGCACTTCAATGCACTGTTCATCTACAATATTGATTATTCCACCTATTCCCTTAGTGATTGCATATTGCTTCAAATCAACCATTTCGCTTCTTGTAACATCAAGTTCAACCACAAGCCCTTGTTCTCTTAAAGCTTCGCAAACTTTAAATGCTATCATTCTTCCTTCATCCTTGTAAGAAATAAGACTATCTATAGAAGGCTTTTCTGATTCAATCTTCTGTCGTTCAAGAGCTATCATTATCATATTTATACCTAATGAAAAACCGGTAGCCGGACTGACCTTGCCAAACTTTTCAACCAATTTGTCATATCTACCACCGCTTAAAATAGGGAAGCCAGCGCCATAAGTAAAGCCTCTGAAAATTATACCGGTATAATAGTTTAAATTCTGAACCATCCCAAGATCTATTGATACATATTTGCTAAGTCCGTAATCATCAAGTATTCTAAGGACCCTTCGTAAGTTTTCCAAAGCATTAATTGACTTTTTATTAAGAGAATATTTCTCAACAGAGTCAATGACATCCAAAGAACCAAAAAGTCTTGGAAGGCTCAACACAAGCTCCTTTAAATCTTCTCTAATATTATGTGTTTTTACCAGTTCTTCAACAGCAAGATAATCTTTCCTGTCAATAAGGACTCTCATTTGCTCGGTTTCTTCCGCAGAAAGACCCGTCTCTTCCATCAAGCCTTTAAAGAAATCCACTTGACCTATATCTATCTGAAAGTTTTCCAACCCAGACACTTTTACAGCCTTTATTGCAGTAGCAATTATCTCAGCATCTGCCTCGGGTGAATTTATTCCCAACAACTCCACGCCAGCTTGGGTAAATTCCTTTTGCTTTCCACCACCTAACTCTTTATAGTTGAAGGTGTTCCCAATATAAGAGAATCTCAATGGGTGGCTTACATCTTTAAATTTGGTAGCTGCGAGTCTTGCGATAGGTATGGTTATCTCTGGCCTTAAAACCAGTATGCGTCCCTGCTGATCGAAAAATTTAAACATAGTTTCCTGTGCAGTAATCCCGTCTTCTGCAAGAAAGGCATCATAAAACTCAACAATAGGAGTCTCAACTTCATAAAAACCCGAACTTCTAAATACCTTTCTTATCTTAT
Organism: Clostridiaceae bacterium; assembly: GCA_012519925.1. GTDB lineage: Bacteria > Bacillota > Clostridia > Acetivibrionales > Acetivibrionaceae > Acetivibrio. Next base: position 15,099 of record JAAYPF010000105.1, on the reverse strand, counting down.
CTTCAAGATTTCTTTTGAAAAAGCACTCATTTGCAAGTATATCCTGAACACCTTCAGGGGTATATATTTTCCACTTAGTCAATTTACGCACCTCACTTTAATACTTTATCACGCTAAAGTTATAAATTAATGAATTACGACCATTATAGTATAACCTTATTCCTTTGTCAATAAAAACTTTAACATAACAATAAGCCCACCGAAAACCAGTGGGCTTATTGCTATGTTACATATATAGAACAGACCGTTGGCAAGCACGGGCTAGTTCCCATTAATAACTAGATTTGTCCTAAAAGCAACTTTCTCATAAATGCAAAATCTATTGAATCAACTTCCCCGTTACCATCCATATCAGCTGCCTTTTCCCAAAAAGCATAATCAGGAGTCCTAAATCCTAATAAATATAGTCTCAATGAACCGAAATCAAGGGAATCAAAAACTTTATCTCCATTAATATCTCCTTTAACAACATTGGAAGAAGACGGCGTTGGCGTATTAACCGATGGTGTTGGCGTCTTTGCTGGTGTAGGAGTCTTAACAGGTGTAACATTAGGTGTATTGTAATATTCACCTAGTGAAATACCATTTTTACCAAGCGGAACTTGGTGATCAAGTCCAATATATTTTCCTCCCGATGTCTTCCACAATGATTTTTCAAACAATCCGTATTTCTCTTCGTCCCATGTTGACCAATCATTTCCAAGCAATCCACCGGTATCACCGGAATTTGGGTTTATACACCAGAATGTATGGTGAATACGATTTTCTATCATGTAATCCCTAAGCAATACCATCCACTTTTGATTTTTTCCACCATCCATATGACCTCCCCACTCACCAATTAAGAGTGGAGCAATATTTTGGTCATTTATATATGCCCATGTATCGTACCAATAATCATCCAACAAGGTCTGAGTTGTAAAGTCCTTATCGAACCATGTTTGGTTATAAACTGAAGGTCCATAATCATGTGGTGAATATACTATTTGGCTATTTAGTGAACCTAAATCAATTGGATAATCTTTTACACCTCTAAGATTGCCTCCCCACCATGCACCATACCAAGGAGCATCATCACCAGTTGCTCCCCAAACATCTGGGGTATCATAGGTATAACCTTTTTCAGTTTTAGGGTATTGCTCAACACCCTCAATAACTATCAACATATTAGGATTTACATCAAGTATTGCCTTAGCACAAATTTCCGCAGCATATTTCCAGTTGTTTTCATCCTTAGAATCATCCCATTTTGCAATATCTGAAGGACATTTATTTCCTGTATAACCACGCTTTCCATGAGGTTCATTTTTTAAATCCATTGCAATAATAGTGTCATCATTTTTATATTTGTCTGTCAGCCACACTAATGTATCTATCCACATCTTAGTAGTAACAACACCCGCTGTTTCCGTATCTGCACCATACCACAATTCGTACATATGTCCCGAATTATGGGCATGAGGGCTATGTATATCAATCATTACCTTTATCCCAAGTTCTTTGCAGTATCCCATAATAATGTCGAATATTTCCATGCTGTTCTTAGGACCATCGGTCTCAGGATCATAAAAGTCAGGATTCAAAACCATATAAGGTGGATCATTAGCTGCCGTAACACTTGAAACCTTATTAGGTTTACCTGTCATCCAACTGTAGAGAAGCTCTGTAGATATAGGAACCCTTAATAGTCCTATTCCTCTATCTGCCACACTAGATAGTATCTCCTTAACATCATACCACGAACCATGAAAAACGTTCTCGCTACAGTTAAATCCAAACCAGTTTGCACCAGTAAGCCAAACTTCATTGCCATACATATCGTAGATTTTGTTTCCTTTACAATGCAACCAGTCGTCATTGTTGGTATCCACTGCTTGTACTTTCACTCCACTGTTTGTTGATAAACAACACATGGTAGTAAGCATTAGTGCTGCAGCAAATGCAACAATTCTTTTACCCATTTTCATAAAATCTCTCCCCTTCAAAATTTTGTACTTCATATATTAAACTTAATAAAGTTAAAATCATATGATAACAATCAAAACATATTCATTTTCATCAAAAAACAAAGTAAAATGCATATTTTTTATAGCATCTCTTATATATTAATTCGAGCAATTATTAGTTCTTAGGGGGCGTTAAATAATATAAAGATAAAATTTTCTTGTGATGTTAAGAATAAAACATTTTTAAGAACTCAAAAACTCTTCTACTAATATTTTATTAAACATTTGCACTTAAATCAACATTAAAAATTTTTAAAGAAACAAAACTTGATTTTTTCCATAAATACTAAAGCTATTGAAAACAGCTCTAGTCCAATAAATCATTACTATTACCAATCCCGAAAAAACCTTTAAAAGATTTTATTATTGTACTCATGCAATACCCAGACAATACAAAAAATGCAGGCATTATAAAATATCTATATCTTGTTTGAATTTCAACAAATAGATAAACGGCGAAGTTTGCCGATATGAGCATCATTAATATAAGCAAATTCATATCTTCTTTTTTACTTTTTATAGCCATAAATGTAGTCAGGCACACACAAAACAATAATGCAGCATACTGAATTTTTTCAAGCTCTAGAATATAATTCATCTGCTTTGTTGTTAATTTCGTGCCAGGAGATATAAACCCGATGGTGCTGTCCTCATGCGTCCACATAATATTAAATTTTCTTATCATCAATTTAATTAATTCTGACCTATCACTCAATCTCTCACGAATTACATCTTTTTCAGCACGGTATAACTCTTCTCCCACAGGATATTCGTTGAGAATTTTTACATCTTCATTAGAGTATCCCCCATTTGTGGAGGGATTTAAGCCAAGTACAAACTTCCAGTATACATTACGGTTTCCAAAACTATAGTCGGTGATATCCATCGATTTTAATGAGTAGCTAAACAATTGAATAACTAAATTGAAAGCCAATATAAAAACTCCAATTTTAGAAAGCACCCAAATTAGGTCTGAAGAAGATAGACTACTGCTTTTACTAAACATACCTTTTTTCTTTGACACATTTAAAACATGATATAAAACTATTACTCCTGCAATAATATATAGTGCGAAGCTGCCTTCAGGTCTCATTATATGCCCGATTGCTATGGAAATTCCCGAAATCAAATAGTAAAACCATCCGCTTTTGTATACAATTAATAAAATACCTAGATAAATAAAAAATGCAGACACTATTTGGTTGGTAAGTAGTGAGTTAAATATAATGGACTGAATATATATTGCATAAAGAAAGCTTGCAATTCGTCCAGCTTTTTCATTAAAAATTTTTGCAGCCATTAAATATATCAATACTGCAATACCACTAGAGAAGATTACGTTAAAAACTTTAACCACTAAAATATTACTTCCAAATATAGAATATAAAAAAGAGCAAAATACCGAGAACCCCAATTGATACACCCAAACATTAAAGTAATCAATCCCCTTTACCACAGAGTATTGACCTTCCAAAATCAGATTTGCGGCATAATTTTGTATGCTGAAATCGGATACCGGCTGGGTGTTTACCGTGAATATCCAAATCAATCTCACTGTAATGGATAGCACTACTAATCCTGCAAGAAACGTCCATCTTCGCTTGATTTTATATATTAAGTAGGAAAAAAATAATACTATGACCAAATATATCGCTGCATATTTATATAAGCTACGGTCTATCCTTTTGATATTTACGACGGTTAGCGAAAAGAAGATAAGACCGAACAATAGGAAAAACAATATTTTAATTTTTCTGGTTAAACTCGCTAAAATCTCGAACACTCTCCACCTCATTTATATTTAATTAAATTCATAGCTGCCTCTCCATTTAATAGAATCACCTTTTTCAATTATTTTATCAATTCCATTTACCAGATTAAAATATGTTTTGCCATAATTCTGAGTAAATATTGTAGGAAGGTCGTCGGATAAATTTTCAAAATTCCCTAGACCAAAACCTGTGTCAAGCGACACAACCATACTAGATACACCTTTTTTTGAAAAAAGTTTAAAACAACTAGCTATATTATCTTTTTTGTAGGTTCCTGAGTCCGAATACTCCCTACACTGGGCTAAAACACCGTTGCCATATTCTATACTTTCAAATTCTCCATTCTGTGCCTGAAGCCCATAGTATCTTTGTAACAAAACCTTTTCTAATGCTGTGGAGGTCACTTCAACCTTCACTTCATTAGGTGTAATATCGTACTTTACTTCCTCTTTAAGAACATTTCTCTTTATTTTCTTTGTATTGTATGCCTGTATATAATTGGTTACACTTATTTGCACTCCATCACAATAATACACCTTTTTGTCCGACAATTCTTCATTACCTATTCTAATAGAAAAATTTTCTGTATTTGCCGTCGGTATCTCTTTCCCATCAACACTATCACCATGCCATCCGCCAGTAAAACTAGGTTCCCCTCCATCATCACATTCTAAAGACTTAACTGTATAAGGACCTATCCAATCGGTACATGATGTCATAAAATTAGTAGCTCTTTTTGTGCCCCAAGGCATTACATTATCGGTATAATTACTGTTTAAATATATTGCTTTTATACTTATCAACTTATTCACTCCGCATTTCCCAATTACCAGATGCATATCGGTATTTTTCAGATATCTATAAGAAATAAACACATCACTGCCTATCCTGTATACTGTCATAGTATAACGCTTTGGCACAATACTCCTTTGCTCAAACAATAGAATAAGAATTATCCCCAAAAGTATTGCAAATATTCTCATATATCTGCCTTTACTTAAAGCCATTAAATAAATTCCTCCAAATTTCAACTACTTTCCAAAACCACTACATTTTTATTCTACTATAACAATTTTGCCCATTCAAGATGCATAGTATTATACAAAAAAAGAGCTGAACACAAGCAGTTCATTATTTGACTACTTGTGCTCAACTCCTTTTCTCAAATATCGACTATCTAATTTCTATTTCATAGCCTTTACTATTTATTTTGAAATCACTTGACGTGCCTGTAATAAACCCTTGCAGATATTTTGCCTTGCTAATTATATCTTTGAAGTTTTCCATGTCGAGATCGTCACTAAATTCAATGCTTTCACCCGCTTTAATCTCTAAATCCATAATCATCATTATAAACATCTTATCCATCGACCATGTGTACAGGATTTCTTTTTTCTCATCCAATAGTTTGAAATCAAACTTCTGTCCCGATGTTTGTATTGTTACTTTCTTATCGGTATTGTTTGTGATTTTAAGCTTCATCTTAAATGCTTTATCGCTCTTTTCATAGCTAGGCTCTACAACTACTTTCTTTTCTATATCCTCAATAATTGCATCTTTAATAGCTTCCAAATTACCTAACAGTTTTTCCAAAACAACTATAGCTTCAGCCCTTGTTGTAATTCCTTTAGGGTCAAATAAATTGTTTTCCTTGCCCCTGATAAATCCAAGCTTTGTTGCCTTCTTGACTGCTTTTTTATACTTTTTATCGATTTTTTTGTCGTCAGTGTAGTCGGTGAACTCCTCTAATTCATCAATTACTATATTAAGCTTGTAATTATATCCATTAATTATGTAGTTAACCATCTCTTCACGTGTTATTTGAGCCTCAGGTCTGAATTTACCCCTGTCATCAATAATGTTCAATGTTGCAAGGTCATACAATTGAGTTGCAAACCAGTCATCATTCTTTACATCATCAAAAAACTCATTAATGTCAGGTGCTTTAATATAGTTTATTTCGATACCAAGAGTCTTATACAGTGCCGCTATGAACTCAGACCTCTTCATCTTTTCATTGGGCAAAAACTTACCATTACCAACGCCCTTAATCAAAGCCTTACTGGACATTTTAATAATTACATCCTTTGCCCAGTGATTTGAGATATCTGTAAACTCCACCTTTTCACCGGTTTTTGATTCTTTTTCAACCTTTGCTCCTACCACAGACATATTGCTAGCTAAAATCACCATCGCCATAAAAACTAATAATAACCTTTTCATAAATACCCCTCCGAACATTTATTCTTTACCCTTTTTAGAGTTCTTAACGTTTATACTAATTTGACGCAACACTTTAATATTTTGTTCCAATCTTTTTTTGAATAATCAAAAATTCTGTGGCATTATTAGAATACCCCCTAAATCCAATATGGGTTTAGGGGGTAAACAAAAGTTTCTATCCTATTTTTGATAAGTTTGCAAAGGCAGCCATCAATCGCTTCATACCCGATCCTTTAAAGTGAATCTCCAGCATAAAATCATCTTTTTCCTTTTCAATCTTCGTTATAATACCTGAGCCAAATTTCTTGTGTTCAACCTGATCTCCTACATTGAAGTTTGAAGCTATTGCCTTAGGCTTACTGACGTCAGTAAAGGTCGCAGTTCTAAAGCTAGAGGTAGCACTCCGATTTCCTGTGCCTACACTAATCATATTTTTGCTTGTAGCAACTTTTGAAGTCATAGGCTTCTTCTTTTCATTACCCTCTATTAATTCAGGTGGAATTTCTTTAAGAAATCTCGACATCTTATTATATGTAGTATTACCAAACAACGTCCTGGTAAATGTATTTGTCAAATATAGGTTCTGTTTTGCTCTGGTGATACCAACATAGCACAGCCTGCGTTCTTCTTCTAGCTCACTTTCATCGGCCATTGACCGATAGCCCGGGAAAACACCTTCTTCCATTCCCACCATAAATACAACGGGGAACTCAAGTCCTTTTGCACTGTGCAGAGTCATAAGCACTACATAATCGCTGTCCTCGTCCATATTGTCAATATCAGCAACAAGTGACACATTAGCAAGAAAATCCTCAAGCCCTTGCCCCTCATTCTTTTGCTCAAACTCTAAGGCAACGGATAATAATTCCTTTATATTTTCAATTCTTGCCTGAGCCTCAAGAGTCTCCTCTTCCTCATAGCTTTTCTGTATACCTGACTGTTCAATAACTTCCTGCATCAATTCTGACACCCTCATTGCTTCCTTTAAAACACGTAGCCTTGATATCATAGCCACAAAACCTTCAAGCTTTGCTGCCGCCCTACCTAGCTCAGGTATTTCCGAAGCGGAAGATATAATCGCAAAAATACTTACACCCTTACTATTGGCAATACGTTCCGCCGTTTCTATAGTAGTTGCACCTATACCTCTTTTAGGCTCATTTATACATCTCTTAAGACTTATATTATCGGCAGGATTCTGAATCAAACGCAGGTATGCCAAAATATCCTTAATTTCTTTGCGGTCATAGAACTTCAAGCCTCCGAATATTTTATAGGTAATTCCTTCCTTCATAAGCATTTCTTCCACTACACGGGACATTGCATTTATTCTGTACAAAATAGCAAAATCCTTATACTGCATGTCCTTCGCAGTACTGAGCCTCTTTATTTCACTTGCGATGAAATATGCCTCTTCATGCTCATTTGCACATTGACAATGTTTGAGCTTGTCCCCACCTTTGTTTTCAGTCCAAAGGCTCTTGTTTTTTCTACCAAAGTTATTCTTAATGACGTGGTTTGCTGCATCAAGAATGGTCTGTGTTGATCTGTAGTTCTGTTCGAGTTTAATAGTTGTACAGTCCTTAAACTCCTTTTCAAAATCCAAAATATTGCGTATGTTTGCACCTCTCCATCCGTAAATGGACTGGTCATCATCACCAACAACACATAGGTTCCTGCTCCTTTGTGAAAGCATGCTTACAAGCGAATACTGAGCAGTATTAGTATCTTGATATTCATCCACAAGTATGTATTTGAATTTTCGCTGATAATAGTCTAATACCTCGGGATTACTAGAAAAAAGCTTAATAGTCAACATTATTATATCGTCAAAATCTAAAGCATTGTTTTGCTTTAGATTCTTTTGATACAATTGGTAAATTTTTGCCACCTTAGACATTCTATAATCTGCTGCATATACCTTAGCAAAAGTATCAGGGTCAATAAGTTCATCCTTAGCCCTACCTATATCTCCAAGTACAGATTTTGGGGCAAAATTCTTTTCATTTAGGTTTAGTTCTTTTAAACAGTCTTTTACAACTGTCTGCTGGTCTGTGTAATCAAATATAACAAAGCTTCTGTCATAATCAATCTTTTCAATATCTCTTCTCAATATTCTTACACACATTGAATGGAAAGTACTCACCCAAATACTATCACTCACATTTTCTATTAAACGCTCAATTCTTTCACGCATCTCTCTAGCTGCCTTATTGGTAAAGGTTATTGCCAATATACTTGATGGATAAACTCCTTTTTCCTGAATAAGATAAGCGATCCTATTTGTGAGAACTGTAGTCTTTCCACTTCCTGCACCTGCTAATATCAATAGCGGTCCATCCACATGCAATACCGCTTTCTGCTGTTCATTGTTAAGGCCTTTCAATAAATCCATAGTACAAACCTCTCTTAACTTTGCTCGTAGTTTCTATAATAATAAATGCTGGGATCTTGATCCCAGCATTTATTATTATAATCAAAATGCATTCATATTACAAATATATATTTGTTATCAATCTATTAGATATCTGGCTCAATTAAGCCATAATTTCCATCCTTCCTTCGATAAACTACATTTGCCTCCATTGTATCGGAATTCGAAAACATGAAAAACTCATGTCCTAGCATATTCATTTGTAAAATTGCTTCCTCAATAGTCATAGGCTTTATCGGAAACTTTTTAGAGCGAACAACTTTAAATTCTTCTTCATCCTCATGGTCTTCAAAACTAACATTATCAAATTTCAAACCACTTTCATGGTATCTCTTTGAAATTTTAGTCTTATTTCTTCTTATTTGACCTTCGAGACTATCCACAACTTTGTCAATTGAAGCGTACATATCTTCATTTTCTTCTTCTGCTCTAAGAAGTCCACCTTTAAAACGTATTGTCACTTCAACTATTTGTCGGTTCTTTTGTACACTCATAGTTATATGTGCTTCAGTATCAGGTTCGAAAAACTTTTCGAGCTTTCCAACTTTTTTGATTGCCTTCTCCTTTAAAGCTTCAGTCACATTGATGTTCTTTCCGGCAACTATAAATTTCATATAAGCCACAGCTCCTTTCTGTCTGTAACAAGCATATACATTGTAAATTTGTATGCTTGTCTAAAAAATACTTCATTATATTCTTACCCCAATAAACACTAATTTAACAATTCAAACTCAATTAAATTCACACCTCCATAGTTTTTATACTTCTTGAACCGGTTGATGTAATATGAAAAATTAAAAGGGTAAAAATACTAGTAAGATTAATAATTCGACACCTCTGTGACAAATCCTTCTTAATTATCTATCAATATTGAAAATTTAAGCAATAAATTTTCCACACATTTCCCACATTTATTTCACAAAACATGTGTTTTGTGCATATAAAACCTGTGGATAATGTGGACAATTCTGTGAATAACTCATTTTAGCTTATTTCGCATGTGGATAACTCTATTATTTCTAATTCATATATTGATGTTTTATGTATACCAACTTTTTCTACTGTTTTTGTAGTATAAATTTTGACCTTTTGGGAAATACTTATTAATTTATGGATGAGAGTGCTTTTATTTCCATTTATGATTATGGTATTTGTTTTTTTGATTAACATTTTATGGTTTTTAACTGATTATGTCAAATTATATCCGTATTGTACTCATGTTTATTAAATAAAAAAACTTACTAATAGTGGTAGGGTAATTTTGGTGCCTATTAGAAAGTTACAGCTTCTAATACTCAAGTTAAGAAATTGCCTTGTTTGTCAATAAAGCAGGTTTGTACTTTAATTGGCTTTTTTCTGCTTTAGTCTTGTTACAAAATAAATGTAGGAATTTACGCAAATGAGAGGTTTGTAAATTCCTACACTTATTAAACAAAGATGTATTGCGTTAAAAGCTTGATTTATAAGGCTTTTATGTTTTAATCTAATTTTTTTATTTTTTTTTTTTTAAACACTAAAGTATTTTTTGAATTTGTTCGATAAAGTACTTGAACAATTTAAAATTACTCCCCTAATATCCCGTAACATTCACCCGTCTAAAATGGAATGTCACGGGGCTTTTTTTGTCCAAAATCAAATGTACTAGTTATAATATTGAAAGAATTATTTAAGTTTTTGCTATTTACGATATCATTAAAATATCCTTATTATATTGCTGCTTCTCCTTCTTCTCCTGTTCGAATTCTTATAACACGCTCTACATCATATACAAATATCTTGCCTTCTCCCTTGTCACCTCCAGTTCTTGCACTAGAAATAATAAGGTCCAATATTCTATCTACATCACTATCCTTCACTACTACATCCACTGAAATCTTTGGCAAAAGATCTAGTTCATACTTTTCCCCTCTCCATATCTGCTGAATTCCCCCTTGCTGCCCTCTACCCTCTATTTCTGTCACCATGATTCCATTGCAATTAGCTTTTTTCAGATCACTTTTTACTTTATCAAATACCTCTGGTTTAATGACTGCCTTGATATGCTTCATTTACAACACCTTCCTTAATTTTTATTTTCTTTTTAGAGCTATCGCTCACAAATGCTGCATAGCCAGGCTTTCGAGATAAAAATTCCGGATATGCGATATTTCCGTGTTCTCCAATATCCAACCCAGTAATTTCCTCTTCAAGGGTCACCCTTATACCAAGAGTCTTTTTAAGTAAAATCCAGACAAAGAGCGAGGTAGGAAGAACAAAGGCAGCAACCACTACAATACCAATCAATTGCGATCCTAGCAAGGATAAATCTCCTCCTAGAAACAATCCGTTAGAAGATGAAAGGGTAGTAACTCCCTCTTTTGCAAAGAACCCCACACACAGAGTACCAAAGATTCCATTAACAAGGTGAACGGAGGTAGCACCTACAGGATCATCGAGTTTGAGTCCGTCAAACATTACCACTGCAAATACTACAATAACACCTGCGATCGCACCTATAATCAAAGCACTCAAAACACTTACATAAGCACATCCGGCTGTAATTGCAACTAATCCTGCAAGACATCCGTTTATGGTCATACCAAGATCCGGTTTGCCTAGGAAAGCCCACGAAACAAAGGTAGATGTTAGGACTGCTGCAATAGCAGATGTATTTGTAGTCATAAAAATGTGTGCAACATCTGTTGGATTTTCCATAGACATTGTAGAACCAGGGTTAAAGCCAAACCAACCTAACCAAAGGATAAACAACCCGATAGTTGCAAGGGATATATTGTGCCCCGGGATAGGATGTGTTTTACCTTCATTATCATATTTCCCAAACCTAGGTCCTAAAACTATAACACCTGCTAGTGCTGCCCAACCACCTACCGAATGAACAACGGTTGAGCCGGCGAAATCCATAAAACCCAATTGAGAAAGGAAGCCTCCTCCCCAAATCCAATGACCTACAATAGGGTAAATAAATAGAGTAAGCATAAAGGAAAAAAGAATAAACGAAATGTATTTAACCCTTTCGGCTACTGCACCGGATACAATTGTTGCCGCAGTACCACAAAACACCAATTGGAAAACAAATTTCGCCCAAAACGGAACATTGGCACTTAATGTGTATACACTTTCATCAATATCCCCTAAAATAAACAAGCCTTTTGTACCTATAATGGGATTATCTCCTCCAAACATAAGACCCCAACCTAATAAAAGAAATCCTAAAGATGAAACCGCAAACACAATAAAGTTCTTAGATAAAATGTTTACGCAGTTTTTTGACCGTGCAAATCCTGCTTCTACTGTTGCGAAACCAAGATTCATAAAAAACACAAGCATCGCTGCAAGAAGCACCCACAAAGTATTAATTGCCATTTCAATGTTCATAAAAAAACCTCCTTAAATAAATTAAGCGCTATACACCCTTTTTAAGTGCATAACGCCATTGTTAATATAACTATCCTCAGATTATTAAATTAGTTTAGTCCCTTTTAGAGCCTCAATAAGCTTTATAAATTATAGGTCAAATTAATTGCTTTAGCTATTTCCTTCATTTTGATTCCTCGGTTCATACTCTGTTTTTGAATCATCTTGAAGGCCTCTTCTTCTGTAAGATTCAAATGTTTCATCAAATGACCTTTTGCCTGCTCAACTACTTTCCTTGCCTCGATAGTTTCCTTAAGATCCTCTATTTTTTTCTCTAACGCCAATACTTTTTTTCTGTTTTTTATCACAAGGTCAACAGTATTAAGAAATGTTTCCTTATGCAAGGGTTTTGCAACAACTACAAGGTCATATTCAGTCTTTAGGTACTCAAGGGAGCCTTTTTGCTCATTACTTGCAATAAGAATTACGTCACACAATTTATCTTCAATTGCAATTTTAGCAACCTCGATAATGTTTTGCGGCGATAAGTCATATTCTATGACAGCAAGGTCCGGTCTTAAGTTAATCAGTTTCCTTAACGCATCATTTGTATTATCCACTTGTTCAACAACTTGATATCCAGCTGCATTTAGAACAGCTCTCAGTTTATTTACCGAGCTCACATTATTCATAGCCACCAGTATCCTTGCCGATTCCATAACTGCACCTCCTATGCAGTAGTTTAGCCAGTAATATCGTATCGTTTACTTAAATTAAAGCATTAAATTCCGCTACGATAAACATATCTTAAAATATATTATTATCAATACACTTTAAAATCTAATCACTTCCATAAAATATCATTTTTATTATCTATGATGCGACCTTAGTAAATTTTATTTATAAACATTATAGCTTCGTTTCTATAGACTTTTCTAGTATTTGGTTAAATACTGGTCTAATTCCCACTTAGTGATTTTAGTTCTATATTGATTCCACTCTTCATCCTTAGCTTCTATATACTTATTAAAGACGTGTTCACCTAGAACTTGTCTCACAAGCTCACTTTCCTTCATTTCGTCAACCGCTTCCTTTAAACTTCCAGGAAGGGCTTCTATTCCTTCTTTAAGCCTTTGTTCTTCAGTCATCTCAAATATGTTCTTATCAGTTGGTGCTGGCGGCTCAATTTTATTTTCTATACCGTCAAGTCCTGCAGATAATACTGCTGCAATCGCTAAATATGGATTACATGTCGGATCTGGACATCTTAATTCTACCCTAGTGGCTTCACCCCTAGCTGCAGGAATCCTAATCAAGGGACTACGGTTCCTTGCAGACCATGCAAGGTATACAGGTGCTTCATAACCAGGCACCAAACGCTTATATGAATTGACAGTAGGATTAGTTAATGCAGCTATAGATTTCATATTTTTGAGTAATCCGCCAATAAACCAATAAGCTTCCTGACTTAGCCCTAAAGGATTGTTCGCATCATAAAAAGCATTTTTGCCGCCCTTAAACAATGATGTATTTGTGTGCATACCCGAACCGTTTATTCCAAATATCGGCTTAGGCATAAAAGTTGCATGCAGTCCATTTCTCTGAGCAATAGTTTTAACCACCATCTTAAAAGTCATTATACTATCTGCTGTAGAGAGTGCGTCTCCGTATTTAAAATCAATCTCATGTTGTCCTGGTGCAACTTCATGGTGGGAGGTCTCTATTTCAAATCCCATATCTTCAAGAACTAGACACATGTCTCTTCTTGCATTTTCACCTAAATCTACCGGTCCCAAATCGAAGTAACCTGCATTATCATGAGTCACTGTAGTCGGCTTCCCTTCACTGTCAGTGAGGAATAAAAAGAATTCGCACTCGGGACCCACATTGAATATGTCATATCCCATGTCATTAGCTTTTTTCAATGCTCTCTTGAGTACATACCTAGGATCACCTTCAAAAGGAGTTCCATCGGGATTATATACATCACATATCAACCTGGCAACTTTACCAGCTTGAGGCCTCCAAGGAATAATCACAAAAGTGTCCGGACCTGGTCGTAGATACATATCCGATTCTTCTATTCTTACGAAACCCTCTATCGAAGAACCATCAAACATGCACTTATTGTCAAGAGCCTTTTCAAGCTGTTCTGCTGTAATTGCAACATTCTTTAGCATTCCAAAAATATCAGTAAACTGTAGACGAATAAATTTAACATCCTGCTCCTTTACAATCCTTAAAATATCTTCCTTATTATACTTTGGCATTATATACTCTCCTTTCATACTATCGAAAATACAACTTTAAATAGAAATAACTTACAAATCACCGCTTTATTACACCTCATTTTAACACTTTAAAACAGACTGGTTAGTATAGGTACAAAGCTTTAATTAGCAGTCCACTTATCTTATCTCCCATTTTGCAATTTAAAACTTTTGTAATTGCATTTTCTTTATCCTATGTGGCAAGAAAGTAACAAAAAAGACGTACACGTAAGCTTCTAACTCCTCATCGAGTACGTCCTGGTATTTCTCGTCTATGCACACATGGCATTTTCGGTAAATCTTTCAGAAATCAAATTGATCTTTCAAAAGGCAATTTGATTTGATGTTTAAATTATAGCATAAAGACTTGTTTGATTTCAATAGTTTTTTTATTATTTTATATACATTTTGCAATTTTATTTTTACAATCTTGCACTTTTATATGTATCATTCTTTTTTTGCTTGTTTTTCATTTCGTAACAATCACTTGATTTATTTATTTTATGCAGCAAGTATTAATCATTGTATCACTTATTAATTGTTTATAGCATAAATATATTTTACACTAAATTCCGTACTTTTCAAATTCCAGAATTTGCTTTTAAATGCAAAAAAGCTGTTACACTAATTTCTTAATGCAACAGCCTCATCATGAGAATATCATCAATTCTTATTATTTTGTACTTCTACTTTTTGTTTTATATCATCATATTTTATCACATATTTGTCTATAACATTCTTGAAATTGTTATCTTTATCAATTTCAAAAACTCCTTTAAAATAACTGACAACAGCATACGAATTATTCGAAAAATTCTTAGCTTTATATAGGTACAAGATATATTCTTTTGGTTCACCAATAAATTTTGTGCTAGCAACTAACCTGGCAGTGTCAACTGGTAATAATATGAAATTTTCACTTTGTGTTACCAGCTATATGGAAACTCTATTTCGTAAGATTTCCTAAAGTTATATATAACGGGGTACTCTTCCTGCATGTGATATTTATACCATACAGGATGGTTATATAACCCCTATGT
>JAAYPF010000104.1 GCA_012519925.1 Clostridiaceae bacterium | reverse complement strand
CCTCTGTTTTTTTATAAAAACGGCATTTTACGGCTGTTCGCTTTGTAAATTATGGAATTTGATGTTTTTTTAAGCTAAACCAAAACTTTTCACACGAAATTTGCTTGATTTTTCAGCAGCTTCGCCTATAACCCCTAGATGCAAAAAAATCCCCCAAACTTTATGTAAAATAGCTTGAGGGATAATAGATTTTTGTCTTAAGTAATAATATAAGAAAATGTCACAACAGGTTCTGAATTATCATTTTTAGAAAAATTGATTCTAAATTCCTTTAATAGAATTTGTTCGATTTTATGATCAATATTACCTTCAGGATTTATGTACTTAATATTTACAGGTAAGTTTTTTAATATCAGTGTATTATCTTCTTTTTCAATATTTATCGAATATTCACTATAATAGTTTTGAAACATTTGATAAAATTCATAAAACTCTTCAATGCTTCCGTTAACTACATATTCATCCTCAAGGTAATCATAGTAGCTGCCAGTAAACTCATCTCTTAGCAAATGATGTGGTATTGGTATGCCTTCTAAACGTTGACTTTTAAGACCGACTTTGCCTATTTGTAACGACATAGTAAGGTATGCAGAAAAGTCTGAAAACCTATATTGATGACTATATTTAGACTGGTAATGTTGTCCTAACTGATATTCTTGAAATAAATATAGGGCATTTTTAGAATCTTTAGTATAAACAATTAACAAGGCATTATATGGTAAATATTGCACAGTAAAGCTTCCTTCTTTACTTGAAATTTTATCAAGTCTTGCCTTTATTTCATCAATATCATCATCTGTATGTAAAAATTCGCTTGTCATCGCACCCGATGGTATACTTAATGGAATAGAACATTCAATTCCGCTAAAATAATCTGTTGCCTTGATTTCACTAAGTTTTTTATATCCAGTGCATGATGTAATTGAAGTCAATATACATAATATTAATGCTAAACATACAGCTTTTTTCATTGTTTTCTACCACCTTTCATATTACAAACGAGCAAATTTGCTAGTTAAGAACAAAACGGGTATTTGTACCAATTCCTCCTATCCAAGTATCTTCGCCAAGATAAACTTTTTCATATCCACGCCACCCATAATGAACAATATAGCGTTTTATATAATCTCCATATCTAATTCCATATGCTGTAACCGCATGGTTTACATTACCACTACCAGAAACATCAGGCAACCACCCAAATAGTATTACTGGTCTTCCTTCTTCTAACTCGGAATTAGCACCTATTTTGCCAAGCCCCCAACTAGCAGTCGCTGATATATTGAACTCATCACAATAATCATTAAGAACATCACAAATAGTCCATCCGGTGGAACTTTGACCATAACCATAAGATAACAGATGGTCTTGGAGAGTATATCCTGATGTTTTTAGTTGACCTTTGCTATCAAGAAATTTGCTTGGTATTATACCAGCATTTCGTTTTCTTTGATTCCAATAATTCAATACGATACATGTTGCAACGTAGCCACATGACGCTCCTAAATTAGGTGGATATACAGCATCCCATATATACGAAGGAGCGGGAATATATATATCTTGATATGACATGGTACTGAATCTGTTAGTCAATACTGACTTTTCAATCTTTGAGTTATTCATCAGTGATAAAACACTATAATCTTTATTTTTTCTAGTTTCTGATATTATTACATCAAAGTTTTGTTGCAAAAGAAATAATTTATCTTCACTAATATTTTTTTGATCTTCAACTATTGTATGTGAGAAGGTTTTACCATCTTTGACGTAATAACATTTAGGACCAAAGTATTTTAGTTCTCCGAATTTATTTAAATATGGAGAAGGAGCATTAGGAGAAAATTCAATGTATTGTCCTGAAACTGGATCAAAAATGTAATACCCTGATTTTCCTGTTTCAATTAGTTCGAGTTCATTTCCAGAGAAATCCGTAAGTTTTTTTACCACAATATCATCAGGGTAATTACCTGTATTTGACTTAACCATCTCTTTATGAATCAGCAAATAAGAAGAAGAAAAGTCCTCTAATGAAGAATCTTTTATAATTGTATTGTTTTCTAGTGCAAAAAGATTTAATCCCATAGTTGTTATAATAGATATTACTAATAATAATGAAACTATTTTTTTCATCTACTATTCCTCCTTTACTATTTTCCTTTGGATAATTAGCAAATGTCATACTATGGGTGTGCACCCAATTACATACTAATTATATATAATTATAGAACAAAAGTCAACATAATTAGTTTTTGAGTTTCCCCAAATTTAGTAACAAAAAACTGAGGGATCTTTGAGCTTAAAGGCTTTGAAAATATCAAGTTGTTGTGATGGAGGTGGTTTTTCTAGGAGGTATCTAACACCTTCCTTAGTTTTT
>JAAYPF010000103.1 GCA_012519925.1 Clostridiaceae bacterium | reverse complement strand
TTACTATGGATAACAGAATTGACACTCCGATATTTCTTTGAGTCATAGATTTGCCCCCTTGATTATTAATTTGTTTTGGTACAGAATAGAAAAGGAATTTTTTCTACATATACATTTTATTATGGAAAAGCGATATAGTCAAATGTTTTATAAAATTGTAATGTATAAAAGAGTAGGGTGGGAGAAGCTTATCCGGAATAATTTTCCTATTTCTATGTAGTTTAAAAGCGATGTAATGGGCGTCTCCAAAAATATGATTCAACACTGAATTTTATGTCAACTTTATAATTCCATAAAGTACCTTGGAAAAGCACTGGTAGAAAGGGTTCAAAAGAAGTTGTTTGGCATATTTTGCAAGAGAGGCAAACATTATCAAATTTAAGTTTATTTCTAGTTAATAGAGGGTATAAATTATTATCAATTTAAATAAAACTAACATTAATATATATATTTAGACAGGAGGAATGACCGTGACAAAGGATTTTTATACTGCGGTAGCAGACAGGAGATCATATTATGGAATAAGTAAGGAATCTTTAATATCCGATGAAAGAATTAAAGAAATAGTTGAATATACTGTAAAACACACTCCATCGGCATTTAATTCTCAAAGTGCAAGAGTTATCTTGCTATTAAAAAATCATCACGATAAATTATGGGATATAACGAAGGAGGCTTTAAGGAAGATTGTTCCTAAAGAACAATTCAGTTCTTCTGAGGATAAAATAAATTCGTTTAAAAATGGATATGGAACTGTTTTATTTTTTGAGGACAATTCAGTAATTAGTTCTTTACAAAAACAGTATGAATCATATAAAGATAATTTCCCGATTTGGTCACAGCAATCTAATGGTATGCACCAATTTGTACTATGGACAGCTCTAGAAATTGAAGGATTTGGTGTGTCGTTGCAGCATTATAATGAACTTATTGAAGCTGATGTAAAGAAAGAATGGGGTGTTCCGGATAATTGGAAGCTAATTGCCCAAATGCCCTTTGGAAAGCCAACATCAAACCCTGATGAAAAGCAGTTTCACCCGTTGGAGAATCGTGTTAAGGTATTTAGATAGAAAAAAGGACTGGACAATCAGTCCTTTTTTCTTGCCTAAGAAGGTGCGTTGGTATTATTAAAAAACAATTCATTGAACAGTGGAAGATGTAAGGGTTACAAAAGAAATGTAAAAGCGTACTATATATAATTCCTCTAAAAAAGTTTGTCTTTTTTTGAAAAAATTTTTGCCGCACACAAGTTATATCAATGCTTAAAAGGAGAATTCTGAATTCTTGCGGCTTTGCTGCGGTATGGATTATAAAACGGGGCGTAGGCTCCTATTTTCATGATGAATAGAATTGTGCCTTGTGTAATGAAAAGTTTTTATAGGCTATGGATTTTCTTGTGTTTTATGATATAATTTAGATTATATGAAAGGGTAAAGTTGATAAGTAATATTATTGATTAAGTGTACGACTGTTTAAGTAAATAAAATAGGCTAATTAGGAAAGGTGAAACAATGAAAAAGTATTTGAAAGCAACAGGATTTATACTTATTTATGCAGGGATATATTTTGCATTACAGTTTCTATATTTAATAGCAGCTTCCATTATAGCTACTATAATGGAAGTCGTTAAAAACCCTAATATGAATCCGCTTGAACTGACAGAGGAACTAACAAGTATTATTATGGGTCAGGTACATATGGCAATTATATTTGCAACAGTAATTTCAATACCTATATATTATGCTATCGGTATTGCAAGAAAGCAAAATTTATTTAAATTATGCAGCTTTTCATCTATCAAGCCGATGTCAATATTTATGTTGATTATAGCTGGAATATCAATTAACTTGTCTAGTGGATATTTACTTGAGATAACACAAAGGTTAGATTTTTTAAAGGGGTATTTTGAAGAACATGATGAACTGATGAAAGCTTTAGTTGGAGGAAGCAATATATTAGTTGTCTTTATAGGTACTGCGATAGCAGCTCCTGTCATTGAAGAGATTTTATTTAGAGGGTTAATATTTAATGAACTTAAAAAAGTAATGTCTGTTACAGCTGCTGTAGTGTTGCAAGGTGTTTTATTTGGAATATATCATATGCAGGTAGTACAAGGTGCATATGCGGCAATATTCGGGATATTAATGGGTCTTGCCTATGTTTGGACAAAATCCATATGGTCATCAATAATTATTCATATTATGATTAATGGAACAAGTGTGATTTTGTCAAGCATTCCAGAGAAAGCGGGCTTTATAACGATACTAGAGAATTATAGTCCAATGATTTTTGTGATAAGTTTACTTTTGGTCATTGGTTCTTATTTCTATCTACATAAAAGTAGAATTCAACTATTAGAGTCTTAGTTTTTTAGGTGATAGGAAGCAGTCGTGCCACATTACCATATTTATTAGATTATTAGATTATTTTAGATTTTTTGTGGACAGAACAACAAATAGTATATAGAATTGCTAAAAATATCCTTTTGGGATTGGAGGAAAAACGATGTATAGAAATATAAACTTTGAAATAAGAAAAAGTGGATTATCCTATGAACGAATTTGCATCCTATCTATATTTTTTATACATTAGCTTAATTCTCAACTATTTAAACGTAAAAGTATTTACTTTAGTATATAAAGATACGTGTAAATAAGTAAAAGTGATTAAGTCTGAATTTTGGATTTAATCACTTTTTATTTTTGGTTTTGAGGTGGTGAAGTTGTAGGAGATATTAAAGCACATACATATAGAAATGGTATTGTTCAAACAGGTGTGCCTTATCCCAATTGTTATAATGCCACATCCGAAGGATATGTTGACCTAGGATATGACCGTTCATCTGTCTGCCAAATGGCATCCTACAGATTCTGTGCGAAGGTCTTGCAATGGAGTCGTTTGACACTAAAACAATAGGCAGTATCCTCAATTTGGCCCCTCAAAGCAACAACTCCGACATACACCCTTGGAATATAGTATTACATGAACATTGCTTAAATTACCATTATAGTGTAAAATTATACTATAACACTACTACTTAACATCTCACTAAATAATGTTTTATGAAAGATAATGTTAGCCCTATTACTAAAACGCTTACAAAATTCAATATACAAATTTTCAATCCACAAGGAGGAAAATATGGCGTTAACAGACAATTTAGAAAATATTCTAAAGTCACAAAAAGAAACTATTCTAGAATTAGAGAAAGAGCTTAAAGCCCTTGCAAACACCGATCTTACAAAGGAAAACACACTCCTTAGAGATGAGCTTACTAAACTTAAAGCAGAACATGAAAAAGTAAAGCTTGAACTAAAAGCCACAAAGGATGAAAATGCAGGTATTAAAAATGCCCTTTACGAGCAAATATACAGCGAAAGGCTTAAAATACTTAATCTATCGGCTAAGAAGCTGGATATTTATTTTAAATCAAATAGAGAACAGCGAATGAACAAACTAAATCAATTCGAACGAAATGTAAAATTACGAATTGATCAAATAAATAAAGAGCTCCAGACAAATCATGTGGACCTAAGAGACGATATATATAGTCAATTGAAAGAACTATCTAGTGATTTAAATGAGAAAATTACACAGGCAAAAATAAAATATGCAAAGGATAACAATGTTCTGTCTGGAAATGTAAAGCAGGAGTTTGAAGCACTAAAAAATGAACAGATTAGTGAAGAACAAATAAATGCTATATCAAAAAAGAACAATATTGAGGCCTTTGTAGGTCAAAATCTTATTAACAAAATAGGTATTTTTCTCATAATAATAGGCGTAATAGCGGCATCTCAATATACCTATACAAGACTTACTGATATGCTAAAGGGAATTAGCATGTTTGCTTTAGGCGGTATAATGCTTGTGATTGGTGAAATTCTAAACAAGAAGAAGCCTAATGTATTTTCATTGGGTGTTACATCCGGTGGGGTAGCAATTTTGTATGTAGCCATGTCGGTAAGTTATTTTAGGCTTAATATACTATCCATGTATCCAGCAATTATTATTTGTTTATTGGTGACTGCAGTCTCATTTATACTTTCAATACGGTACAATTCTCAGACAGTTGCTACTTTTGCACTAATAGGAGGCTACCTTCCTATTTTTTCGATCAGCGGCAATTTAACAATGATATATGGAGCAATGGTCTATTTTATGGTGTTAAACCTATTTGCCTTGGGAATTGCTTTTAATAAAAAGTGGCAGATAACTTCTTATATAGGTTTGGTTCTAAATATATTTGGTACAATTTATATAGTGGGTAGTACCATTTATAAGATTAGAGAGTTTAAATTTGGAATTAATCATATTATAATGCTAGGCTATATTATTGCAGCATTTTTAGTGTATACTGCAATACCTATTATATCTACTTACATAACTACAAAGAAATTTAAGAAGGCTGACGTAGTTCTCCTTAGTATTAATACTTTTGTAAGCTCAATTATAATGTATGTTGCCTTTTATGAGTTTGAGCTGGACAAATTTACAGGACTTCTCTCGCTTTTATTTGCTGTTATCTATTTGATTTTAGCAAGAATAATTGAAAAGAAATTTGAAAGTGAAAAGCATGCGACTGCTCTTTTTTATCTCACTGGTTTGGTCTTTGTAGTTCTTGTTATTCCGTTCCAGTTTGGGAAAGCTTGGGTCAGCCTAGGATGGCTTGCTGAAGGTGTGGCACTTACCATATACGGAATTTTACAAAAGGAAAAGAACTTCAAAAGAACTGGATTTGTTATAAACTACCTTTGTTTGGTCTCGTTTCTTTTATTAGATGTATTGCTGCAAGTGGATGATCTCTTTGCTTACAAATATTTAGCAATAACATTGGGAAGCTTGATAATACTAGCTGCATATATTTATAAAAATGAGCATATTGGGGCATTTCAAAAAGTATATAAATATGCTGTGACTGTGAATCTTTGGTTTTATTCTATGTATACATCGGTCAAAATAGGTGAATTACTTGAATTGTCAATGCCGAAGGCATATGGTGTTAGTAATGGGTTGTCATTTACCATTTTTATAACAGAGACTTTTCTTTTAGCCTACGGATTAACACGAATTAAGCGTATTGCAGATTTAGGTACAAGAGTTATTTCAAGTGTGCTATATTTTATTGGAGCTTTATTAATCTTTGCATTTAACAGTGGCTATATGTTTTATTATACCGGTGAAGGCAATATGCCCTTAAGTTTAACAATTATAGGTATCCTAGCTTTAGTCTTTGCTAACTTGTTGGCAGTCTTTGCTGTAAATGACCTTACAAAGAGTTTTGTAATGGGTGAAAAGCTTAAAGTGGAGTGGTATCCTTTAATAGTATCTTCGTATTTTGTGCTTTTACTGACACAAAACCTCACAGTTCAGTTGGGTCTAGAGTTCTCAAACATGGCAATAAGCATAATATACGCAGTGACGGCGTTGCTGTGGATTGTATTCGGATTTGTTAGGAAATATACTTTTATCCGTAGATTTGGTTTAGGTCTTTCGGTGATGTCGGTTGCAAAGCTATTTATAATTGATCTTTTCTATTTAAGTACAGGAAACAAGATTGTAGCATACTTTGCCCTTGGAATATCACTTGTTGCGATATCGTTTGTCTATCAGTATTTCAGTAAGAAACTTGAAATGGTTGAAAGGGTGAGTAAGGATGATTAAAAAGGGATTAACCATATGCTTTATGGTTTGTATACTTTGTACTAATGTGTTTGCTCATACAGCTCAAATAATAAATAAGGGTGAAAATAAATACAAGTCCCTTCGCTTGACACCACATGTATACAACCTTGCAAACAGGGATTTATCCGATTTACGGTTAAAAGATGAAAAGGGCAATATTATTCCCTACTTTATTAACTCAAGTTATTCGGCATCTTACCAAGAAAGCCACATTTATCCCATGATTTTGATAGATTCTTTCGAAAAGGATGATTTCTTTTACTTTGATTATAAAATTGACAAAGATTTTGATCATGATATTTTGGCCACTTCAATAGTTTTTAATACCAAAAATGAAGGGTTTGCAAAGAGAGTCAATATATTAGGAAGCTATGATGGGGTGAAGTGGACAGCTATTCAAGAGGATACAATATACAATGTAGATAATAATCGTAACCTTGAGATAAAATTTAGTAGCACTCAAAAATACACCCATTACAGGCTTAAGCTTTCTAATAATCTTGAGAAGCTTTCCTTCGATAATGTAGAATTGTGTTATAGTGAAGAAAAAATTAAAACCGATTATTTTATTGAAAACTTGATACATGAATATACTGTTGAGGAAAAGGGAAAAGAAACGCATATCAATATTTCAGGTCTTAAAAATTTGAGACTTGATGAAATTATGATAACGTCGGATGATATTTTTAAAAGAGATGCTTCTACACCTAATGGGGTTGAAGAAATATATAATTTATCTTTTGGAAATGAAAGATACAGCGATACAACGCTGCAAATGGACCAATATGTTTCAAAGAGCGATATATTTACGGTTGTTATACATAATAAGGACGATAAACCAATACAAATATCCTCGGTTGCTGTTAAGCATTACACCGACGAACTGATTTTTGATGGAAGTACAGGCGAAGTATTTATATTGGAGTTTGGTGCGGATGACACCCTTCAAAAGCCAGTATATGATATAGCTAACTATAAAAGCGATGTTTTGAGACAGCAAATTGACAAACTTGAAATCTCAAATATTTCTGTTTCCCAACCCGCACAGATAGAAAAAGAAGCGGATTATACCCTTGTTTTCAATATTACAGTTATTGTTGTGGCAATTATCCTTGGTGCAATAATTTTAATCCGACTAAAGAGATAAACTTGAGTTAGAAGGACTTTTTCAATTAATTCCTTCAACTCTGTCCATTTCACCACGGGTGTATCTAGGTATTTGTTAATATATCCTAAGATATTCCGATATGTGCGTCCAACACGAAACGCTTTATCTATCTTAAAGCAATTAATCTAGTGCCTTAATAAAATTCTATCTTTAAGTATCTGACTACTTGTAATTTGATTAAAATAGTGTATAATACATATTGTAATATCGTGATATATAAATATATGAAATAATTTAACTTAATGGAATATTGTTTAGAACTGTTTTAAGTAATAAAAGAAATGAGGAATTTTTATGTTAAAGACTATACTTGTTATTGTGGCATCATTATTAGGTATTGGGTTTGCTGCTTGTAATACATCAGTTAACAATTCAATGGATGACACTAATGCAGAAGTTGTAACAACGGCTCCGGTAAAAGCTATAACCTACGAAGATATAAGCCCTGAAGAAGCTAAATATCGTTTGGAAAATGAGGAAGGAGTAGTGTTGCTAGATGTTAGGACACCTGAAGAATACAGCGTTGCACATATTCCGAACAGTTTGTTAATACCTTTAGACTCAATTGAAAGGGAAGCTGAAATGAGAATTACAGATAAAGATGTACCAATATTTGTCTATTGCAGAAGTGGTAGAAGAAGTATTGAAGTTTCAGTGGCATTAATTAGATTAGGCTATACCCAAGTATATAATCTAGGTGGCATAAATGATTGGCCATATGAAATTGTAACTAAGTGATTGTATAGGAAAATTACTGGAATAGACTAATTTGAATAGTATTAGAATTTGCATTGTAAAAGTTGCTCGAATACATGAAAGCTCACCATTGTAATTTTTTTTGCTTACAAAATACCCCCCATTGGGTATATGACATATATTAAATAAAAGGAGTGGTTTTAGTGGACGATATTAGAACGGTTATTCATAAATGGGCTTGGCTTTTGTTGATAGTCTATTGTGTAGTAGGAATATTCTATCCATTGATAGGCTTAGCAGCACTGATTTGCATGTTGGCACCCTCACTAGTTGCAATATTTAGAGGGAGAATGTGGTGTGGAAATTTTTGTCCTAGGGGAAGTTTTATTGATGTAATACTTTCAAAGATAAGTAGGAAAAGACCTGTACCTAAGATTTTTAAAAAGACCTGGTTTAGATTGATTTTTTTTTCTATAGTAATGGGATTTTTTGCGATACAGATGATATTTGCATGGGGTAGCCTCTTAAGCGTAGCTTATGTTTTTATAAGAACTATTATTATAACTACAGTGATTACAGTGATTTTTGGTATTGCTTTCAATCAGAGAACCTGGTGTATGATTTGTCCTATGGGAACTATGGCACACTACGTTTCCAAATCAAATTTTGCTAAGTCAAATATGAAACAAGTCTCTTTTGAACGAGATAAATGTGTTGATTGCAAAATATGTTCGAAAAATTGTCCAATTGGGATAGATGTATTAAGTCATAAGATGGAAGGTAAAGTAACAGATGCCGATTGCATAAAATGCAATATGTGTGTAGAAAAATGCCCTAAAAAGTCATTAAATATGGTGTAAGCAGAGCAATTGAAATGCTTTTATACAACATTTGCAGAGTTTCATACTTCATAAAAACGCCAGTCAGGGAGAATTACCTAAACTGGCGTTTTAGTATACAAAGTAATTTGTTATATTAATCTTTGAATTCTCTCTTTTACCTTTGGTTCGCCCATAATCTGTTGAAGCTCCCAGATGTCCGGAGAGGTACTGCGACCTACAAGGGCAATTCTGATTACAGTACTTACATCACCAACATGGCCTTTGTACATATCAGGGTTTTTCTTATAGTCCTTCGGTTTAGCTGCATATCCGTTTGCAGTAGCTATTTCTTTAATTTTTTCAAACCATTGAGTTTGATCATCGTTGTGGTCATAGGTTTCAAGATAAGCTGTAAGTAATTTTTTCGCCTCTGATGAATCTATGTTTTGAGGATATTCGTCAACAATTTTAAAGTAGTCGTCAAAGAAATAGCTAATAAATTCAAATATCTGTTCACAATAAACCAAATCCTTACGAGGTTTGTTGGAATCTCTGCCTACTGCTAACAATTTTATTACAGAATCCTTTTGATTAACTAAAAGGTTTACTATTTCCTGTTTATAATCCTTTGCCCATTTTAGAAGGAAGTCATAAATCTCGTCAACAGGGATTTTAACCATAACATTTTTGCTTATATCATTTAGCTTGTTTAAATCAAAAAGTGCACCGGAATTGCTCATTTTCTCCAAACTAAATTCAAAATCGAAAATGTTTGCATCAGGGTTTGCGATTCGCCACTCTTCAAAATTGGAATTTAAGATTGTTAGAAGGTATTCTCTAACAGTTGCAGGGTGGTACCCCAATTTCATATAAAACTCTAATCCTAACTCAGGATCTTTTCTCTTTGAAAGCTTTCTTTTTACACCTTCGTCTATTTTCATCAGGTGAGCTGTATGGCAGTATACTGGAAGCTTCCAGCCTAAGGTTTTAAAAAGTTCATAGTGTATTGGCAGGGTTGAAAGCCATTCTTCTCCTCTTACAACATGGGTTACTTTCATCAAATGGTCATCTACCACATGGGCAAAATGATAGGTAGGTATTCCGTTGGCTTTTAGAATAACCACATCCTGATTGTTTTCAGGGATAGATAGAACACCTCTTATAGCATCTTCAATTTCGAAGTTTACTTCCGGATTACCCATGGATTTAAAACGAAGCACAAAGCTCTCGTTGTTATCTAAATGTTTTTGTATATCTTCTAAAGGCAAATCTCTATATTTCGCCCATTTACCGTAGTAGCCGGTAGTTACATTTTCGGCTAATTGTTGATTCCTTATTTCTTCTAATTCCTTTTCGGAACAGAAGCAAGGGTATGCTCTGCCTGTTTCAACCAAGTATTTGGCAATAGTCTGATAAATTTCAGCTCGATTGCTTTGATAATAGGGACCATAGTTACCTATTTCGCCATCAATTCCTGCTCCTTCGTCAAATTTTAAGCCGAAGTATTCTAAGGAGGAAATGATAAGCTCTACGGCACCTTCTACCTTACGTTTTTCGTCGGTATCTTCTATACGAAGCATAAAAACACCATTACTTTGATGGGCTAAACGCTCATCTACGAAAGCTCCGTAAAGATTACCTAAATGAATAAATCCTGTTGGGCTCGGTGCAAGTCTTGTGACCTTTGCACCTTCGCTTAGTTTTCTATCTGGAAATACCGTTTCTTCATAATAGGATATTGACTTTGTAATGTTTGGAAAAAGCAAATCAGCCAACTTTTTATAGTCCATATTTTTACCTCATTTCACTATATTTAAAATTAAAGACGGCTAATTTGTCAACTTAACAAAAAACCGTCTGTTTCATTTTGGTTTGAACAATGGTTCATATTTACATTTGCTTATTATACACCTAAAACACAATTTTATCAATAATATTATGATTTTTGAGTTTCCCCATTTTTCAATATATTTTAATATAAGACTAAGTATATATAGTCACTTACAATATTGTTGTGCTTGATAGTCCAGTTTGGCTGTGGTCATGAAAGGCTACGGAATTCTACGCT
>JAAYPF010000102.1 GCA_012519925.1 Clostridiaceae bacterium | reverse complement strand
TGATTTTAATTTCTTTCGTCATAATAATGTTATTATCCTATAAATCCTTTGATTTCTCAATCTATATACCACTAATTTTTACTTATCCACAAATTTTTCCGCAAGCTATTTCCTAAATGACAAGAAATATAAAACAACTATAATTTCCACAATATGCACTTGCACTATTTGGGAGTTGTGCTTTCATATACCTAGCAGCCATGTAGCCGTTGTAAAATATATTATTAGAGCTACAGCATCGACAATAGTAGTTATTAATGGTCCTGCCATAATTGCTGGATCAAGTTTGAGCTTTTTAGCTATGATAGGTAATGAACCACCTACTATCTTAGCCAAAATAACTGTTAAAAACATTGTAATTGATACCGTTACAGCTACTAATATCTCAACCTTTCCTATAAAATAAATCCTTAAAAAGTTGGCACAAGATAGGATAATACCAACGATACCACTTACACATAGTTCTTTTCGCAGAACCTTCAGAATATCGCTAGTTTTTAATTCTCCTAAAGCCAATCCTCTTATTATAAGCGTTGAGGACTGGGAACCAGAATTCCCAGCTGTATCCATAAGCATAGGTATGAAAGTTGCCAGTATAATTACTGATTGCAATGCACTCTCATATCTTGTAATTATGTTTCCCGTAAAAGATGCTGAAATCATCAGTATCAAAAGCCATGGTATTCTGTGCTTAGCTAGGGCCCAATTACTTGTTTTTAAATATTCCTTTTCCGATGGTTGCATTGCAGCCATCTTTTGAAGGTCTTCTGTAGCTTCTTGATCTATAACATCTAAAATATCATCGACTGTTATTATACCAACAAGCCTGTTTTCCTTATCTACAATTGGCATAACATAATAATCATATTTTTTAAACATATTAGCAACATCTTCTTGATCATCATGGGTATTTATCGCTATAACACCTGTATCCATAATGTCTTTAACAAGTGTTGAGTTATCACTTAGTATTAGCTTCCTAAGGGATATAACACCTTCAAGTATCCTATTACTGTTAATAACATAGCAAGTATCAATGGTCTCTTTATCAATTCCAATTTTTTTAATATATTGTATTGCTTCCTTTACTGTCATTTCTTTTTTTAAGTCAGCATACTCAATGGTCATTATGCTACCAGCAGAATCCTCTGGATAATTCAAGATTTGATTAATTATCCTCCTTGTGTTTTCATTGGTGTTTCTTAACATCCTTTTTACAACATTCGATGGCATTTCTTCTAAAAAATCAATTACATCATCAATGAAAAGATGTTCTAAAATACTAATGGCTTCCTCATCAGTAATAGATTCTATGACATATTGTTGAAGTTCACTTGACATATGTGTAAAAACATCAGAAGATAAATCTTTAGGTAAAATTCTAAATAGTATCAAAAGTTTTTGCTGGTTTATTTCTTCAAATAATCCTGCAATGTCAACTACATTTTGACTAATAATCTCTTTTCTTGCTTCGACATAATTACCTTGTTCAATAAAATCAAGAATTTTTTCTTTCATAAATTATGGTCCTCCTTAAATAGAGCCATATATTAGTGTTAAATAGCAGTTATGGCTCTATATCTATTATTCTTTTTTAGACAACAATTATTAGGTTCAGGATAAGGATCCATAACTACCACCTCTACTTTCTCTTGTTGAAGTCGAAAAAAGCATTCTTTCACTAAAACTCATGATATCACACAATTAATTGTATTGAAAGAATTATAACAATTTTGGCAAGTATTATAAATTGCAAGTTAAAGTGACGGTAAAATTGTGGTAAAATTGTATAATGCAAACATCGTCACTATTTTTCGGGATGTCAAGGGCGAGCATAGCTCGTTCATCGGAGGCAAAGCCGAAGACCCTT
>JAAYPF010000101.1 GCA_012519925.1 Clostridiaceae bacterium | reverse complement strand
TTGTCATATCTGCTGTGCTTACTCCACTTGAGGGCACATTTGCAAAATATACTGGTAATACTACTTGTTGTCCTGCTGTTCCTGCTACTGAATCTACATATACTGTAAATCCACTTGTTGTTGGTGGGTTCGTTGGTTGTGTTGTTGGTTGTGTTGTTTGTGTAGGCTGCGTTGTTGGTTGTGTTGTAGGTTGTGTTGGATTACCTGGGTTTGCAGACGAAGAATTAACTGAAAAACTAGTTGGTTCTGTATTCGTTCCGCTATATGAAATATTAAAACCAACTGTTACTGAACCTCCAGCCGGTATAGACGCATTATAAGCCGCATTACTAAGTGTCACGGAAGAACCGCTTTGATTATAGGTACAGTTCCATGCATTTGTTATCTTCTGATTTCCTCCATAGGTAAAGTTAACTGTCCAACCGTTTACTTCAGAAGAACCGTTATTCTTTATAATCATACTAACTGTAGCACCTGTACCCCATGAATTTTGGCTGTAACTTACGGAAAAATCACCTGCTGAGTTTTGAGGTGGATTTGTCGGCTGAGTCCATGGTGGTGTTGATGGTTGCGTTGTAGGTTGTGTTGAAGCACCATTGTTAAGAGTTATATTTCCTCTTTGCACATTTGCAGATATTTTACTTAAATTATTATCTCCAAACGTCGCATTCACTACAGCTACCTCAGCAGTGGTTGCTTGTGAACTCAATACCTTAAAAGTGAGGTTTGCAAATGTTCCACTTGTGCTTATAGCTCCGCTTCTCATTGTATAGTCAAGAAATAAGGCCTTTATAGATCCGTCTTTATCTTTATTTATTGCAAAATTTGTGCTTGGATCTGTAACTATACTACCTGCTGCCCCACTTACATATTCGAGTTTGCTTGAATCATACGTGATGGTCATATCCGCTGTACTGATTCCACCAGACGGTACATCATTAAAATTTACAGGCACTACTATCTGTTGACCCACTGTTCCACTCACTGAGTCAACACTAACTGTAAATCCTGCTGCTTCTGCTTTTTCTGTCGGTAAAAATGTGCATAAAAGAAATGCACACAATGCGACACAAATGCATTTTTTGATTTTTGACACGTACATAAACTTTCCTCCTCAAAATAATTAAAATTTATATATATCCAAAACTCTTATTTCAAGAATCTTAGATTATACTCTTTATCTTTTTATGTAATATTGTAATAATACTATGTTTGAACTTAGCACCCTTCAGGCTAACTTTCAAAATGCAAATTCCTATACTATCAAGATAATTCGCTTCGCCCATGACTTTCCTTGCTCAATAGCAAATCCCTATTTCTCCCTTAGACGAATAAAGCGAGAATTTCCTCCAAAGCGAGCGACCAGCCTAAATCACCTCCTTAGACTAGGGAATGAAAATCACCTTTACCAACCCCCGATATAGGAATTCATAAAAATTCTATATTTAAACTAAAAAGTTCAGGCACCTTAAAAAATCTTGCCTATTGCTATATAATAAATTTTTCAAAACTTTAGAACCAATAATAATGCATAGATTACTCTTTCAAAATAGCCACGTTATGGCTTTAAATAACTATATATACTTATTCTAGCAAATGCTAAACAGAGCCAAAAAAATAATTCTAGCACGTTTTTAATGTATTATATATAAAGCATCCTTTGGTAAACATGTAATTTTATATCTATGTAGAATGTCGTTTTAAGAACTACTTTGATATGCTGTATAATAGTTATTAAGTTAATAAGAAAAGAATTAATTTTTTCCAGTTTAATTTAATTCTACAACATATCAGCACAAATTCATATTAACATTATTTTTGATAATGTAGTTATTTTTTTAAAAACAATAACTATTTTTTTAAAAACTTCATCCTAGTATAGTATATTCGAAACTAAACATGTTTTTTTGTCACCTTTGTTAAACTTTTATAATATTAACATTTAACAAAAAAAGATATTCACAGTTCTGTGGATATCTTTTTAAATAGAATATTGTATAAAGCCTTATATAATCATATATTAAGACAATAATTTTTTAAGAACAAATAAAGTGTGGATATATTGTGGATAAAATTGAATTTTATCCACAGGTCTAATTAACACCCAATTTTATTTTTCTATTCACTATATTTTAAATTACACTTGAAATCTTTAGAATATTTTTAGCTTATTTTCATGCTAATATCAAAAGCAGTTACTGAGTGTGTCAAGCTTCCTACTGAAATTATATCTACTCCAGTCTCGGCTATATCAACAACTGAATTTAAATTTACGTTTCCAGATGCCTCGACAATTGCTTTTCCATTTATTATTTTAACAGCTTCTTTCATAATGTCAAGACCCATATTGTCTAACATTATTATGTCAGCTTTGCCATCTATTGCCTCTAGCACTTGATCGATTGTCTCTGTTTCTACTTCTATCTTAATAGTATGAGGTATTTTATTCCTTACAAGATCAATAGCCTTTTTTATACCACCAGCAGCTTTTATATGATTATCTTTTATTAAAACTCCATCAGATAAACAAAATCTATGATTTGTTCCTCCTCCAACTCTTACTGCATACTTTTCCAGTACTCTTATTCCAGGAGTTGTCTTTCTAGTATCTACAACTTTTGCTTTCAGGTGCTTAATTTTATCTGCATATTCTCGAGTTTGTGATGCAATTCCGGAAAGCCTTTGTAATATATTTAATGCTGTCCTCTCTCCTTTTAAGAGTGCCCGAGTATTCCCATTTATCGTTGCTATAACATCCCCTACATTTACCCACTGCCCTTCAGAAATATGTTTATCAAATTTAACATTTTGATCTAATAACTCAAAAACTCTTTTTGCTATGTCGAGACCAGCAATAACTCCTGAATTTTTAGCTATCAGCCTTGCCTCAGATTTGGCATTTTCATCTATTATATTGTCAGTGGTGATATCACCTGATGGCATATCCTCTTTTATCGAATTTATAATTATATTATCTATATCAGATAAAACAACCATATACTTACCCCTTCCTCCTTATTATTACCCATATTTATGAACTTAGCACCCTTCGGGCGAACTTTCAAAATGCAAATTCCTATACTATCAAGTTAATTCCAAAAAACTGTTTTATCGTCATTTCATAATAAACTGTTTACATTTGTGGTATTATTTGTTCAAGCCTTTAGGGTTCTAAAATGGTATTTTTGTTCAAATAATTGTAATAGTTTATTTTTTAAATGGCTTAATTTATTTATAAATTGATTTTATAATATTTCTTTTCCAATTAATATCATCAGTATTTTCAAAATCAACTCTATAATGAGCTCCTCTACTCTCTTCTCTTTCAATAGCCGCTTCTATTACAAGCTTAGCTAATAGTACCATATTCTGAATCTCAAAATCTTCTATCGACGCATTAAGTATACCTAAAACGGAATTATAGTATTCGTCTACTGCGCCTTTTGCTATTAGCATACATTCTTTGTCCCTTATTATACCAACGTACTTTGTCATTAGATTTTGGATATCAATCTTAATTTGTTCTATATTAAACTCTCTTTTTGTACGTCTTTTTTCATACTTTAGATGAAAGCTTGTATCCGCTGAACTATTTTCATTTAGTATTCTAGTAACTTCATCTCCTATTTTATGTCCGAAGACTAATCCTTCCAGTAAAGAATTACTTGCAAGTCTATTTGCTCCATGTATACCACTACACGCAACTTCACCACACGCAAAAAAGCCAATTATGTTGGTACGACCAAACACATCTGCTTTAACTCCTCCCATACAATAATGTTCGGCAGGTGCAACCGGAATATAATCTTTTGATATATCTATTCCATAATCCAGACAAGTTTTATATATATTAGGAAATCTCTCTTCAAGATACTTTTTATCTTTAAAAGTTATGTCCAAATAAACATGATCTGATTTGGTTTTCTTCATCTCACTAAAAATAGCTCTTGATACAATGTCTCTTGGTGCAAGTTCGTTTAACTCATGGTACTTAGGCATAAACCTCTCACCAAAAATATTCCTTAAAAGGGCCCCTTCTCCCCTTACAGCCTCAGATATCAAAAAGCTTTTATTTTTTGAGTGAAATAAAACTGTTGGATGAAACTGAACAAACTCCATATCCATAAGCTCCGCACCAGCTCTATATGCTAATGCCACGCCATCACCAGTAGCCACCTCAGGATTTGTCGTATTTGAATACAATTGTCCAAATCCACCGGCAGCATTTATTACAACATTTGAAACATAATAAACATACTGTTCACTATCTTCATCATAAGTCAAAACGCCTTTGCAAACATTATTTTCTGTTAAAATGTCTATCGCAAAAGTTCTCTCTTTTATTTTTACATTTTTCCTTGTTTCTACTACTGAAATTAGCTTATCGCAAACCTCTTTACCTGTTGTATCTCCTGCGTGAATAATTCTATTTTTGCTGTGAGCACCTTCCCTGGTAAGCGACAATTCATCTCTATTCTTCTTTTTGTCAAAATTAACACCAAATTTACATAAGGATTCAATATTTTGAGCTGCTTCATTTACGAGAACCCATACACTGTTCTCGTCGCAAAGACCTGCACCAGCATAGAGAGTATCTTTAAAATGTAATTCTGGAGAATCTTCCTTGTCTAGAGAGACGGCTATTCCACCCTGAGCAAGTACCGAATTACTAATGTTTATAGTCTCCTTTGTAAGAATAGCTATTTTATACTTGTCTGGCAACTCAAGTGCAGTATATACTCCTGCAATTCCACTTCCAATAATTATGACATCGTAATACTCTTTTCTTATATTATCGGTATCAAAGTCTATAAGATATCTGTAATTATCCAACTCTTTTAACTTCCTTCCTAGAAAGCTTTACAACCACATTATTTCGTAATGACTATTGCTTTTATAACAAAACAACACAACGAGGTGTTCGAAATATTAATATCGTCTCTCATAATTAGCTGTAAAATTTTTTGTAATAATCTTGCTATATTATGTAAATATCAAGATGCATGAAAACAATATATATTCTACAAGCAAGTACTGCTTATATTTGAATCTTTTATCAACTCAGTTTGAGCATATTATCCAAAGCTTTCTTTGCTTTCAATCTAATTGTCTCATCTAAATTTATTTCATAGTTCATTTCATTTAAGGATCTGTAAACACTCATTAAAGAAGTTTTTTTCATATTTGGACATACAAGACCCGGAGACAATAAATAAAAATTCTTGTCAGGGTTGTCCTTTTTAAGCTTAAATAATACTCCCATTTCTGTACCTATTATAAATTCTTTATTAGATGAATTTGTAGCATATTCGATAATCTGCTTAGTACTGCCTATAAAGTCCGCAGCCTCAACAATGTCAGGTTGACACTCAGGATGAACTAATACCTCTGCATCAGGTCGTAATTCTCTAGCTCTTATAAGTTCATCAATTTTTACTCTATGATGTGTAATACAATAGCCCTTCCATAAAATAATATTCTTTTCTGGAACCTTCTTTGATACATAACTTCCAAGATTCTGGTCTGGCACAAATAAAATGTCTTTATTGTTAATTGCTCTCACAATATCAACAGCATTAGATGAGGTACAACATACATCACATTCAGATTTTACTTCTGCAGATGAATTAATGTAGCACACAACTGTCGCATTGGGAAACTTTTTTTTCTCTTCAATAAGAGCTTCCTTAGTAACCATATCCGCCATAGGACACCCTGCATCTATCTCTGGAAGCAAAACAACTTTATTCGGTGAAAGTATCTTTGCACTCTCTGCCATAAAATGTACGCCGCAAAATACTATAACATCTTTTTTTACATCTGCACAATATTTACTTAAGGCAAGAGAGTCTCCTACTACATCCGCTACCTCCTGTACTTCGTCAACCTGATAGTTATGGGCAACTATAACCGCGTTCCTTTTTTTCTTGAGTTCTAAAATTTCTTTAATAATTTCATCTTTTTTCATAATATACTCTACCATTCCTTTAAATCGCTATAATATGGCAGGAATAACATCCAGCACATTCATTTTAATTAATGCTTTTAAATATTTTAATACTTTACCCCCTGTTTGTAAAGGATAAGGTTTTTCAAATAATTTCATTATACAATATTTTAGTTCCTACCTACTAAAATTAGCTGTTTGAAAGACACATTAATTAGTTATAAATCGTTTAAAATAAATAATCTGTTACTTAATAATTGTCATTAATCTTTTTTAGTTTTTTACTTTTTTA
>JAAYPF010000100.1 GCA_012519925.1 Clostridiaceae bacterium | reverse complement strand
CTAAACTTCCAGAGCACTTTAAAGAAAAAATGCTTCCTAATGAGTCAATTGTAATATAATGTTTATGGTCACAATATTGATTTTTCAAGGTTCAGAAGTAATTTATAAACTGCGAAGTTTGAGTTATAGTTTATAATAAATCTTAAGAAAATTTTAATATTTGTATATAGTGTTTTGTAAAATTCACCTGATAAGCTAATATTAGAGGCAGGTGATATAAGATGAGTTACTAAAGAGAATTTGGGGTCAACTTAATGGATAAATATAGTATTTTGGTATGTGATGATGATAAGGACATAGTAAATGCCTTAGAGGTTTATTTAAAGCAAGAGAATTACGATGTTGTAAAGGCATATACCGGAAGACAGGCGTTGGAAGTTTTGAAAGAGCAAAAGATTCATCTGATTTTATTGGATATCATGATGCCTGAGATGGATGGGTTAGCTGCAACAATCAAAATTCGTGAAGAACTGAATATACCAATAATAATACTATCGGCAAAGTCTTTTAAAGTCATTACCGGAGATTATGGAAGCCGCAAAACAGATATCCGCCGGGAATCTTGACTATAAGCTTAATACAGAAGATATATCGGTTACTTTTTTAGCCTTTGCAGAAAATATACAAAGTATACAAGGTGGTCTTAAAAAAGCGGTTGACGAGGCTGTAAAAGGTGAAAGAATGAAAACCGATCTTATTACTAATGTTTCCCATGACTTAAAGACTCCGTTGACTTCTATAATAAATTATGTTGATTTGCTTAAAATGGAACCTGTGGACAATCAAAAAGCACAGGAGTATATAAAAGTATTAGATGAAAAGTCAACAAGGCTGAAGGCACTTATAGAGGATTTGATTGAGGCAAGTAAGGCGTCAAGTAGAAATTTGACTGTTAATATGGAAAAGCTTGATTTATGTGAACTTATTATGCAAGCGATTGGAGAGTATAGAGAAAAATTTGAGAAATGTGGGTTGGATATAAGGATTAATAATGATGATAAGAATATATTCGTGCAGGCTGATGGAAAGCATATGTGGCGTATAATAGAAAACCTTATATCAAATATTTTAAAATATTCTATGAAGAACTCAAGAGTTTATATCAGTATAACAAAAAGTGAACCTTATGGGGTATTGATCATCAAGAACATATCGGAACTTCCACTCGAAATGCCTGTAGAGCACTTGACAGAGCGTTTTGTAAGAGGAGATATATCTAGAACAACTGAAGGTTCAGGATTAGGTTTGTCCATTGCTCGAAGTCTTACTAATATACAGAAAGGAAATTTATCTATTGAAATAGATGGAGATTTATTCAAAGTAATATTAGAGATACCCTTGTGGAGTTAAATTTGATTTTAAGCTTCTAAATAAAAACGAAGGAGCATCGAGTACCTTCGTTTTGCCTCTTTCACTTCGTTCGAAAGAAGCGTAATAAAATAGCTGTTGTAAGTCATCTGACCTACAACAGCTAAAATTTGTTTAAGTTTAAATAATACTATTTAAATTAGAATGCACCATCATATGAAACACCAGGTTGTGGAGTTTTTCCTTTAGCACTAAATAAATCACTTAATGTTACAAACGCATAACCCTGATTTTGAAGTGTTGGAA
The DNA here is from genome assembly GCA_012519925.1 of Clostridiaceae bacterium. Taxonomy (GTDB): domain Bacteria; phylum Bacillota; class Clostridia; order Acetivibrionales; family Acetivibrionaceae; genus Acetivibrio. The sequence continues at coordinate 1,987 of JAAYPF010000100.1, read as the reverse complement.
TGATTATATCCAATGCATCAGGTGTTGGGTGATTTCCAGGTTGTGTACAGTGCATTAATACAATGGAACCATCTCTAACACCGCTAGTTACTATTTGTGCTCTTGCTTGAGCAGTTGGAGCTGATCCACCGTTCCAGTCCTGTGCTACAACACCAACTACAAAGGGCATTCTTATTGTAGATGTCATAGCTCCTCCTACAGCAATGTTTGGTGCACGGAAGAATTTAGGGTCTGAACCAGTAAACTGCTTAATAGCAGCGTTAGTCTGATTAATTTCTTGGCTTATTTGTGAAGAAGACATATTGTTCATGCTTTGGTGACTCCATGAATGGTTACCGATTTCATGACCTTCACTAACAATTCTTCTCATAACTGATTCTTGTCCACTTATATTATTTCCAACTACCATAAATGTAGCCTTGGCATTGTATTGCTTTAACTTATCAAGTACTAAAGTTGTTTGGTAACTTGGACCATCATCAAAGGTTAATGCAACAAGTTTTTTGCCTGCAATTGATGTTGGGGAAGGAGTAGGGGTTGCAGTTGCAGCACTTGTACTAAATGAAAATGAATCGATATTTATAGGTCCATTAAAGCATAAGTATAGGTCTTGTGAATTTGAAGCACTACTAACAGAAGTAGATAGCTCAGTATAGGTGTCCCAACCGCCTGTGGAAGGCACAGATAGTGAACCAATAAGACTTCCGCTTGGACTACCAAGTCTTAATTGAATAGTTGTGCTTGAATCACCGCCGTAAGCAACACGAGCTTTAAATGACTTTGCTCCAGATCCAAAGTTAACATTTTTATATACAACGTAGTCGCCGTTTTCTATATAACCTAAACCGCTACCGCCATTGTCAGTACCAACAACTTCAATAGTTGAAGATTCTACACTGCTGTATTTTTCTGCTTGTATTGTACTAAAAGCATCAATTACAGTTCCAGGATTAGAAGTAGGGTTAGTTGTTGATGAACCTAAATCAATGAGACCTAGAATATGCTGTCTTATTAATCCAAAATCGATAGAAGTAACATCACCGTCTTGGTCTACATCAGCATTTGAAGGTAATGAATTTGTTATTCCTAACAAATACATTCTATATGCTCCAAAATCAAGAGAGTTAACTTCACCATCACTGTTTACATCACCGAGTAATGTTGTATTTCCACCGTTATTACCACCGTTATTGCCACCGTTATTACCGCCGTCATTACCACCGTCATTACCACCGTTATTGCCACCGTTATTACCGCCAGTATTGCCACCAGCAGGAACTCCGTCTATTAATATTTCCATTTTTGTTACATCAGCTTTACCACTACTTTGATATCCCTCTACAACAAGAGATATTTCATAGAACTTACCCATTTTCATACCTTTAGCTTCCCAAGCCTTAAAGTGTTCACTTACAGAAATGGTTCCGCTAGTACGTTTACTTTGTCTAACGCTCCAGTATTGTTGGAAAGTTGCAGTACCTTTAATGGAAGGCTGTTGAGTTCTTGTGGTTTCATATATGTCATATGTACCGCCATCAACATTAACAGTTCCTTTTGGGCTATTACTTCCTGGTGGTCTCCAATTTCCCCAGCTCTCGATAATGTAATATTCTACGAGCGGATCACTAGTCCAACCATATACAGACAAATATGAATTACCGTTTGGTTGGTAATTACAAGCGTATTCCATCGTCATTGTACCAATTTGTTGGTGTGTCTGGGTTTCATTGTACTTAAGACCTTTACGGAATAATATATTGTTTATGTTACTCCATTCGCAACTAAATGCACCAGCGTCTTTGAGAACCATAGTTCCAGTTCCGTTATCCTTCCAGTACTCAAAGTCATAACCACCATGAGTTCCTGTTTTGTTTTCAGTAACAGTTTCTGTTGCACCAGAATTTCCACCAGTATTGCCACCAGTGTTTCCTCCATTATTACCTCCAGTGTTACCACCTGTGTTGCCACCTGTGTTGCCACCTGTGTT
>JAAYPF010000099.1 GCA_012519925.1 Clostridiaceae bacterium | reverse complement strand
TATTCCTCTGTTTTTTTATAAAAACGGCATTTTACGGCTGTTCGCTTTGTAAATTATGGAATTTGATGTTTTTTAAGCTAAACCAAAACTTTTCACACGAAATTTGCTTGATTTTTCAGCAGCTTCCATACAACTTGCACTTTATATTTTCCAGCCATTGTATTTGATGTATTCCATATAAAGCTTAATTCTTTACTTTCATTTGCAAGCCATGTGTTTGATATATCACTTTCTGCAACAGCTACCCTGTTTCCATCACTATCACTAATTATAACTTCACCAGTCAGCGTGGATGAATAGCTTGTCATATTTTTTGTTATATTAGTTATTTCCATATTTTCATTTGCCTTATAAGTTTGTTTGTTCGTTAGTACCTCTGAATCAATCAAATACTTGCTGACTGGTATCTGCAAATCTTGTATATTTTCTATTACTTCAGTCCCATTTCTGTCATTATAGGTCAACTTTGTATTCTTTGTAAGCAACACATTAGTATCTGAAACAAGATTTGCGCCATTATATGTTATTTCAAATACCTTTTCTTCTCCCATAACAAGCTTGTCCATTGTCCATTTCAAAGTCTTTGATCCATCTTCGTTATTAATAACTGCTGATGGGACAGGTAATATTTGTGCGGTATCTACTGTCATTTGATTTGAAGGTATTGTCGTTTCAAAAATAACATTTTTGCCCGCAGTATCAAATATTTCTCCAGCCAGATCAGTCATTATGGTATTTAAATCTTGAGCTGTCGGGCTATACTTATAAGTTCCGCCAGTTTTTGTTGCAATATCTTGCATAAATGCACCATTTACACCACCCAAACCAAGAGTAAAGATTTTTATTCCTTTTTGAATTGCTGTTGATACTTTTGTATAAACTGCACTTTGGCTGTTAGGAACTCCATCTGATAGAAGCATAAAAACCACTTCTCTTTCAGTAGATACATCTTTAACTTCACCTAAAGCTTGTTGAATCCCAGCATCCATAGCAGTTCCGCCGCCACTAAACGACATATCTGTTATCGATTTCTTTACAAACTCTTTGTCATTAATCAAACTGACTTGAGTGCTTGCAGAACTTGCAAATCTTACTACAGCACACCTATCCTCATCCTGTATCATATCTGCAACATTCTTGGCTGCCTCTTTAGTTTTAGTCCATGGAGTTCCCGACATACTCCCTGATGAATCCAATATCAAAACAAGATCAATCGGAACTCTCTGCGGGCCTTCAGGTGTTCCTTCACCTAACAACTTGAAACTTGCTGAAACTGAATCATCACCTGGATATAATACCAATTTATCAAGATTTTGACTTATGTCTATCCTAGTTGGAGGTATTGGTGGAAGCACTTTAAACAGAGTATCTGCTTCAAATACTATATTGGAATCTTCAGCTACTTGAACCTCAAATGTATATTCCTTTACAGAAGTCACATCAGGCTCAAAACTTATACCTTTTATTAATTTCACCTGATTTACTGATGTACATTCTACAGTGTTACTCTCCGAAGCTACCACAATATCTTCATTAGTTACTGTAAGCTTTAAGTCTAAAGTTCTGTCAATATTAGACTCAGTAACGACCGTAACTTCCGAATTCACTTTCACAGGAGTATCTATCCGAGTATTCTTTTTATCAGTTGTTACTATTACCGTACTTACTTTAAAAGAAGGAGCTATTGTAAACTGTTTTTCACTGCCAGATACTATTAATCCTGTTGACTTATCTTTTACCTGTACTATTATTGAATAATTTCCCGGTACACAGTTTTTAGTATTCCAAGCCGCTTGTTCCTCTAGCTGCAAGGAAATAAACGAAGCGTCGCTAAGCTTTACAAAATATAAAAGTTCAGCATCAATATTGGCATATGTAGCATCTACTTGGATTTCAAATGCTTCATAAGCATTGTAGTTGTAACATTCAATCTTTGAACCGTTTTCATCCTTTAAAAGCGTTATTTCATTAATTTTTGCATAAGGCATATCTTTATAATACATAATTGCTTTTATAGCAAGTGCAGTTAAGTACGGACTTCCATACCAACTGCCATTATTATCCTGAACACCTATAATAGAAGCATCCACGGAATCTGCAAAATCTGCCCCAAGAGTGTTAAGAACAGCCTGAAATGCCAAAAGTGTATCTTTTATCGAAGCTTCATCTGTTCCCCATGTCTTATCAGTTTTCTGAACTGATACAAGATATTCTCCTGCTTTTCTCATTGATGTTTGCAATTGGTCAGAAGTAAGGTTAATTTTTTTCTGAAAATTACTAAGCGCAATAACAACCTGCGCAGTTAATGATATCTCACCATCATCTCCATCTAAATAAGACCAACATCCGTTCTTATTTTGAACCCCAATAATATAATTAACCGCATTCTTCAAAACTGACACATCAATATCAGATAGATTAACCGAAGCTGCTGAAAAATCAAGCAAATTTCGTGTGAAAAGTTTTGGTTTAGCTTAAAAAACATCAAATTCCATAATTTACAAAGCGAACAGCCGTAAAATGCCGTTTTTATAAAAAAACAGAGG
>JAAYPF010000020.1 GCA_012519925.1 Clostridiaceae bacterium | reverse complement strand
TAACGAGAAGGTCACACCCGTTCCCATTCCGAACACGGTAGTTAAGCTTCTCAGTGCTGATGATACTTGGATGGAGACGTCCCGGGAAAGTAGGTCGCTGCCAGATTTATATCAAAGCCTTATGGTTAACCCATAAGGCTTTGTTTTACTTCTTTTCTTAAAAAAGCCATAAATTTTTAGAAGATAAACTGATGAATAACAGAAGCTACAAGGCTTCAAAGTTTTTTATAAACATAAATTACCGAAATTTATATTATAGACATTTGATAACTTCACAAATAGAGCATTGTAATTTTTGTATGTGTAATAATCTTATCATATACAAAAAAATAAATATCTAAAAACATGCTTGAATAGAACATTTTAGATTGTATGTGATATTTTCTACGGTAATTTAGAAAAGAACCTTCAAATAAAAACAACAACTCGCAATAGTGTAAATACATATTATTCTCACAAAGTCCTTCTAACCTCTACCATTAAATCAATGAATCGCTAAATGCTGTTAAGCCACCCACAACCAAGCTTACACCCCTTAAGCAATAGAGTCCTACATACCTCTTATATTGAATTGCTAAAATCTCAAGTCATGAAAAATAAATCGTTTGAATATCTATTAACCAAATTTTGATGTTAAGGAAATTATGGTTATTTCATGTTTCTTGATCATCTAACAACTAAATTACAACCTATAAGAGATAAATTAGAAGTTTTTCTTATATATTAAGAAAGTTCTAGCCTTTTTTTTATATATATAATATGATAAATTCTATTATAAGGTCATTTCAAAAATCGTAATGTCCAACAAATTATTTTTTTAATGATCATTGACGGTTTTTTTTGGAATCATCAAAGATAAAACAGACAGGGGTAGAGTATGCAAAAACAATCATTGACAAAAGGTTTTGCAGTAATGTCAGTAGCAGGTATTATAGTAAAAGTTATGTCATTTCTATATATACCATTTCTGATGGCAATTATAGGGGATGAGGGAACTGGTGTATATGGAGTTATATATCAGGTGTATGTTTTTATTTATGTTATTGCAAATTCAGGTATACCTATAGCCATATCGAAATCCATATCTGAGCTTGCTGCAGTAGATAACAATAAAGATGCTCTAAGATCTTTCAAAATTGCAAGGTCTTATTTAGTTATATTAGGATTAGTTTTATCGCTGATAATGTTTCTTACAGCAGAACCTATTGCTAAGATGCTTAAGTGTGAAAAAGCTGCTCTTGGAATTGCTGTATTATCTCCAACCTTATTTATTACAGCTATTGTGTCTTCATATAGAGGTTATTTTCAAGGTCGTGGAAATATGTCACCCACTGCAATATCACAGGTAATAGAGCAGTTTGTAAATGTGTTTTTTACGCTTACATTTGCATATATCTTTAGAAAGACTGTAGAACTGTCATGTGCTGGTGCAACTGTTGGAACCTCAGTTGGAGCATTAGTGGCGGTAATATATTTGTTATATGTTTTTCGTAAAAACAAGGAGTATAAGCAACGCAGAAACCCAAATATAAAAAGTTTATCCTATGGAGAACTTGCAGGAAGAATTATAAAGTACAGCATTCCAATAACTATTTGTGTTGCAGCTCAATATGCTGGAAATCTCATTGATCTTACAAATACAATGTCAAGGCTTGTTGCTGCAGGCTATACTGAAGTTGAAGCAAGCAAATTATATGGCTTGTTGTTTAAATATCAGCAACTTATAAACGCTCCTATTGCAATAGCTTCTGCTCTTGCTGCAACAATACTGCCTATAATTTCTGCTGCGGTTGCCATTAAAGATAAAATTCAGCTTGATGAAAAGGTTAATTATACATTTAGGTTGTGCTTTCTTATAGCTATTCCATCAGCAGTAGGGTTATCAGTGCTTAGTAAATCAATATATTCAATATTGGGGTATGGTGAGGGCTACAAATTGATGTTGTATGGGTCAGTTGTATTAATACTAATGTCAGTTTCTCAGATACAAACATCAATATTACAGGGAGCTGGAAGGCTTTATAAGGTAACTTTCTATTTATTATTAGGTATAGTGGCAAAGATATTTACCAATTACTTTCTAATAGGAATTAGGGAAATTAATATTATGGGAGCGATTATTGGAAGTATAATAGGTTTTATTATACCTATAATATTAAATACAGTTGAGATAAAAAAGAGAATGGGTGTGAATATAAACTTACTTAAGCAGGCATCAAAACCGTTCATTGCTTCTGCGGTTATGGGAATAGCAGTTTGGCTGGTATATCAGCCACTATATTATATACTGAGCTTTACAGGAAGTATTTATATGGCTAATGCTATAGCAGCAGGTATATCTGTTTTGGTAGGAGTAGTAGTTTTTGTTTATATAATGATACGCATAAGAGGAATCACTAGGAGTGATTTATATAATATGCCACCAAAGCTTAAATCAATAATTCCTAAGAGACTAATGGTTTTAATCAAATAAAAATCTCTTGATATTAGAATATACGTATAGTTAACAATTAAGTAGGATAGTATCTTATAATGGAGGAAATGAAGTGTAAATTAATTTAATTCGGAAATATAGTATATATATTGGGTTGTGCTATAGCGAAATAGGTGATATATTGTTATAGCTGTCGTTGATGCCGACAAAAAATACTTGTAAGTGAGGCGTAAAGCTAGTTGGAAGTCAACATGAAAAAAGATTTAAAAAAGTGTTGACAAGAATCAAACGACATGTTAACATAAGATTCCGTGCTGATGAAGCAAGGATATGGACTTTGAAAAGTAAACAGTGTAAGACGATAAGGAACTCGTTAATTAATTGAGTAACTTG
>JAAYPF010000098.1 GCA_012519925.1 Clostridiaceae bacterium | reverse complement strand
GTTGAAGTAGAAGTTCCATTAAAACAAGGATTGAAACAAGATAAGAAACGTATATTATTACTAAAAACTATAACGTTGAAGTAGAAGTTCCATTAAAACAAGGATTGAAACTTTCCGCTGTGATCGAGTCTACAAACCGAATTATATGTTGAAGTAGAAGTTCCATTAAAACAAGGATTGAAACGGGGTATAATATCAGTATTAAAACACTGGTATTACTAGTTGAAGTAGAAGTTCCATTAAAACAAGGATTGAAACTGTCTTTTGTTTTGGCTTTATATAAACTAATTCCGGTTGAAGTAGAAGTTCCATTAAAACAAGGATTGAAACGGTCGGAGACCTTGAAGTTTGGGAATAGACATCGGGTTGAAGTAGAAGTTCCATTAAAACAAGGATTGAAACATCAATGTAAGCTTCTTTATCTTTTCCATCTACAATACGTTGAAGTAGAAGTTCCATTAAAACAAGGATTGAAACATAATCAAATAATGATTAAATTGCAAAATAAAGTTGGTTGAAGTAGAAGTTCCATTAAAACAAGGATTGAAACCTGTTGACAGGTCTCAGGTAGCTAACAAGTCAAGTGTTGAAGTAGAAGTTCCATTAAAACAAGGATTGAAACAACTAACAACAACGTTAAATATGTAATTCGACTCTTGTTGAAGTAGAAGTTCCATTAAAACAAGGATTGAAACAACTCATATTGTCAGACGTGTAAACATCCTTCCCTAGTTGAAGTAGAAGTTCCATTAAAACAAGGATTGAAACTCGTTGTGTTAAAATCATCATTACTGCTGTATTGAGTTGAAGTAGAAGTTACATTAAAACAAGGATTGAAACGTACCTTGGAGGCGTCATACCTCCAAACGCTTTGAGCTGTTGAAGTAGAAGTTCCATTAAAACAAAGGATTGAAACTTAGCTCAAGGTCGTGCTCGGGGTCGATCCAGCAATATACAAATTGAAAATGTAATATATTTATTGCAAAAACAAAGGTTATACTAAAGATTAATTAAAATAATATATTTACAGAGAACGAGAATTATAAAATAAACGGATATCTTAATAGAAATGATATACTGAAACAACCAAAAAAAATCACCTAATTAAAGCGTAAACCTGTTTTAGTGCCAAATGACGTAACTCTTTGACCTGAGCATTAGAATCTGTTGCCGTAGGCTTGATAATTTGAAGTAAAAATGCCACGGATGGCATTTTTAGCGTCTTGGGACACGATGTCCCATAGACGCGTGCGAAAATTAGCAAGCCTTTGGCTTACAGATTCTTTGCGAAGGTCATTGGATGGAGTCATTTGGCACTAAAACACCAGGAACTTCCTCCCTACAAGTATCAAAAAAGCAACTAATATTGGAAGCGAGTTCTTTCAACTATTACGACTTCAAATCTATAAGAAGATCTAATAAGAAGACTGCTAAAAGTCATCCTTTATCAGCTTTTCAATAGTAGTTACATCCTTATATGCCTTTAAAGGTGCAACTGTAGGACCATCAACTACATCACCCTCATAAGTGAATCTTGAACCGTGGCAAGGGCAGTCCCAGGTTTTTTCTGCACTATTCCAACTTAGTTCACATCCCATATGCGTGCATGTGGCGTCAACTATGTGTAAGGTTCCCTGCTCATCCCTGTAAGCACCTGCTTTTTCTCCGTTTATCTCAATTATTTTTCCTTCGCCTGGCTTAAGGTCTACTTTTGAAGGAGTGGGAGAGATTTTACCTCCTATCAGCTCTTTTGCAACATTTAGATTTTCCACAACAAAGTTTTTAGCAGAAGCGGTTATTGTTTGCCGCGACGGGTTATAAACATCCTTCCAAGGGCTGTTACCTTTTACAATCAAGTCGCTTAAGAGCATTGCTGATGCAATGGAGTTTGTCATTCCCCATTTACCAAAGCCTGTGGCAATATATAGGTTTGGTGTTTTAGAGGTGAAATGCCCCACATAAGGTACATTGTCTAAAGTCATGCAATCCTGGGTAGACCAACGGTAGGGGATATCTTCAACTGAGAAAATCGTATTTGCATAGTCTTTGAGTGCTTCATAATGCAAACTTGTATCTTCACCTTGCCCGGTTTTGTGGTGATCGCCTCCAACAATAATCAGTTCACCTTGTTCTGTCCTTTGGTTTCTGAGTGAACGGGCAGGTTCTTCAATGTTTATATACATTCCTCCCGGGTACTTTTCCTTTGCTTGGATAGCTAATGCGTAGGAACGTTCTACATATATTCTACCAAAGTATAGCCCATGCTTGTTATAGAAAGGGTAATGGGAAGCAATTATAACCTTTTCTGCACTCACTTTCTTTCCTTGTTTTGTATATAAAATATAATTGTCCTTCTCTTCAATATCCACCACTCTGCTCTGTTCATAAATTTGAATACCTTTATCTTTTAATTTTTGAGCAAGAGGAATAAGAAACTTAAGAGGGTGAAACTGGGCTTGATTATCAAAACGTACGGCTGCTTTGATAGGTATGGAAAGGGGTAGGTCCTCTACATAGCTTGCTTTTATACCTAGGGATGATGCTGCCTTTACTTCGTCACTTATTTTGCTGACATACTTATCATCTTGAGTGAAGACATAGGCTGATTGGGGGAAAAAGTCACATTCAATATTGTTTTCACAAATTATCTTTTCAATAGTTCTAATAGCACTCTCATTTGCATGGGCATATTGTTTGGCATATTCAACGCCCATTTGATTTGCTATTTTGCTATAGATCAATTCATGCTGTGAAGTGATTTTTGCTGTAGTATGACCTGTAGTACCCTGTAGAATGTGATCCGCTTCTAGTATAGCAACCTTGATATTTTGCTTGCTAAGCATATAAGCAGTAGTAATACCAGCAATTCCACCGCCAACAATTGCTATATCAACTTTTATATCTTCATTTAGAGATGGATAATCCTGTTGACTAGTCGATGCCATCCAATAAGATTGAGGAGGCTTATTAAAATTATTCCATGTTGTGTTTGTACTCATATTATTTTTCTCCTACCTTTTAAGCATAAGTTTACTATATTCTTTACATAAACAAGGGATAATTATACATTGTAATATTAATTACAATGGTTTTAGTTAAGTTTTCTACGTCAAAGTAATAAATTATAGTATAATTTGTTTTTTGATTGAGATATGTCAATAGAAATAATATAATGTATATAGTTTATAAATCTTCAGAGGCCATAAATGTTCTATATATACAAACTCTTTAATTTACAGCTTATGGCTTGTAATTAAGGTTGATGTTGTGATATTGTAGAACTGTATTTATAGGCTTGGATTTTATAGAATTAGTTATATTAAATAATTGCTGTACCTAAAAAGATAAATATGTGAAGGTTCGGAAATTGAATTTATATTTATTTAGGAGGAGTTATTAATATGAATTATTACATAATTACGGGTGCTTCAAGAGGCTTAGGAAGAGCAATAGCGGAGAATTTATTAGAAAAGGACAACCATTTATTCTGTATTTCAAGAAGAATAAATGAAGATGTCGTTACGGATGCGGGAATGAAAGATTGTAGAATTGATTATTTCGAGTATGATTTTAACTTCCTAGAAGAAATGGACATGCTTGCAGAGACCATATTCGAAAGAGTTAATTTTTCCAAAGCAAAAACCATTTGTCTAATTAATAACGCAGCTACTGTCAAGCCTATTATGCCAGTGGGCAAATATCCAATTTTTGATATTATAAGTAATACGAATGTCAATATGGTGGCACCAATGCTCTTAATATCTGAATTTATTAGACGGACAGAGGATGCCAATTGTGATAAAAAAATAGTGAATATATCTTCTGGTGCGGCTAAAAAACCTTATTATGGATGGGGTAGTTACTGTAGTTCAAAGGCTGCAATAGACATGTTTACTGCTTGTGTTGGATTAGAGCAAAAAAATGCTGTTAATCCTGTTAAGATAGTTTCTTTTAATCCGGGTATTATGGACACAGAAATGCAAAGTGATATAAGGCAGTCAAGTGTTGAGAATTTTGAAATGGTAGAAAAATTTATAGAATATCAACATCAAGGTGCTTTGAAGTCTCCAGACTATGTTGCAAAAAAACTTTTAGAATTGTTACATAATAATGAAATAAAATCAGGAATGATATATGATATAAATGAACTGTAGAAAAATAATTATGTACTCATAAAATGTACTTTGACAAAGATCATAATATAATATAAAATAATAGAATTTAGTAGAAAATCTTTTAAGGAGGATAAAGATGGCATATATATATAATGACGTATCTAGAACTTTTAGTGAATACCTACTCATACCCAATTTAACAACCGAAAGATGTATACCGGATAATGTTGATTTAAGTACTCCTCTTGTTAAATTCAAAAAGGGAGAAGAAAGTGAGCTTAAGCTGAATATACCTATAGCATCAGCAATAATGCAATCGGTATCTAACGATACACTTGCTATTGCATTAGCAAGATGTGGGGGGATTTCATTTATATATGGTTCACAATCTATTGAAAGTCAGATTGAGATGGTTAAGAAAGTTAAGAAGTATAAATCAGGATTTGTTGTAAGTGACTCTAACTTAAGAGTTGATAATACACTAAAAGACGTTCTTGATTTAAAGGCTAGAATGGGGCATTCCACTGTTGCTATTACTGAAGATGGTACTTCTAGAGGAAAGCTTTTAGGGATTGTGACAAGCAGGGATTATAGGGTGAGCCGTGCTTCTTTAGACAAAAAAGTTGGAGATTTTATGACTCCATTTTCAAAGCTCATTGTTGGAGAGTTAGGAATAACTCTTAGTGAAGCTAATGATATCATTTGGGAGCACAAGCTAAATTGCCTTCCTATAGTTGATAAAGATCATAAGCTTCATTATTTCGTATTTAGAAAAGACTATGACGATCATAAGCAGAATCCTTATGAACTTCTAGATAGAAACAAGAGACTTGTGGTGGGTGCAGGTATAAATACTAGAGATTATGCAGAAAGGGTTCCAGCTCTAGTAGAGGCAGGTGTTGATATGCTTTGTATAGACTCCTCCGACGGATTTTCTGTTTGGCAGAAAAATACCCTTGAGTATGTAAAGAACAATTTTAAAGATATGAAAATAGGTGGCGGAAACGTAGTAGACAAGGAAGGATTCTTATATCTTGCAGAAGCGGGTGCCGATTTTGTTAAGGTGGGAATCGGAGGCGGTTCAATATGTATCACAAGGGAGCAAAAAGGAATTGGAAGAGGTCAGGCTACTGCAGTAATTGAAGTGGCAAAGGCTAGGGATGAATACTTTGAAAAGACAGGTATATATATTCCAATTTGTTCAGACGGCGGAACAGTGCATGATTACCATCTAGTGCTTGCATTGGCTATGGGTGCAGACTTTGTTATGATGGGACGTTATTTTGCAAGGTTTGACGAGAGCCCTACAAAGAAAGTTAAACGTGGAAATAGCTACGTTAAGGAATACTGGGGTGAAGGCTCTAATAGAGCTAGAAACTGGCAAAGATACGATCTAGGAGAAAGCAGCACTCTTAAGTTTGAAGAGGGAGTAGATAGCTACGTTCCTTATGCCGGTAAATTGAAGGATAATTTAGAGGTTACATTAAGTAAAGTAAAGTCTACAATGTCAAGCTGTGGTTCAGCATCAATTGACGAGCTTCAAAAGACAGCAAGAATCACATTGGTATCTTCCGTTAGTATTGTGGAAGGTGGAGCTCATGATGTTATATTAAAGGAGAATGAGTACTAAGATACAACGAAAATAGCTGTCCCTATTATTGATATCTGGGGGTCTATTTGTGGACAATGGTTTAATCTCTATGGTTAAAGATTTGCTCGTTAAATACAAGAGCTTTATAAGGTATGCTATTGTAGGTGTTATAAATACCTTAGTGACTATTGGTGTGAATACTGCTTGCAATAACCTTATTGGACTAAGTTTGCAGGTTAGTTGGGTAATTGGTACTGCAGCGGGTATAACCAATAGTTACATTATGAACACACTTTGGACTTTTGAAAGTAAGGGTGGAAGCAAGCAAAAGAATGCTATACAGATGATAAAGTTTGTTATAGTAAACCTTATATCCCTTGGTGCAACAACACTGGCATTGACCTATTTGGTTGAAAATAGGGGTATTGATAAGAATATTGCACAGTTTCCTATGATATTAATATCTCAGCTTATTAATTACACTGGATATAAATTTTGGGTTTACAAGAAATAATGCAATCAGTATTAAGACTAAGGTGTTTTTTAAAACGCCTTACCTGAAATATATGAGGAGGAAGTTACATGGAGGAACATAACACAAAGGGTCTTGGAAATAATGATGAAGAGATTGAAGTCAGATATTCTAATTTTATTCAGGATATTATTAATGATGATATGCAAACGCAAAAGTATGGTGGCTCTGTACATACACGATTTCCACCCGAACCCAACGGATACTTGCATATAGGGCATGCGAAATCCATATGTTTGAATTTTGGAATTGCTGCTCAAAACAAAGGTTTGTGCAATTTGAGGTTTGATGATACCAACCCTACTAAGGAAGAGGATGAGTATGTTGAGTCAATAAAGACCGATGTTAAATGGCTAGGCTTTGATTGGGAAGACAGACTCTACTACGCATCGGATTATTTCGAATACCTTTATCAATGTGCCGTTAAGCTGATTGAAATGGGTAAAGCCTATGTTTGTGAACTTAGTGCTGACCAAATTCGTGAATATAGGGGTACACTGAAAGAACCAGGTAAGGAGAGCCCTTACAGAAACAGAACGGTAGAAGAAAACCTGGATTTGTTTAAAAGAATGAGAGACGGTGAATTTGAAGACGGTTCAAAGGTTCTTAGGGCAAAAATTGACATGACCTCTCCAAACTTAAATATGCGTGATCCTGTTATATATAGAATAATGAGAGCTACACACCATAAGACAGGAGATAAGTGGTGTATTTATCCTATGTATGATTATGCACATCCGTTGTCCGATTCAAAAGAGGGAATAACTCATTCAATATGTACCCTTGAGTTTGAAGATCATAGACCACTATACAACTGGGTGTTAGAAACGCTTGATGTGGAATGTAAGTCTAGTCAGATTGAGTTTGCCCGACTAAATCTAAGCTATACGGTTATGAGTAAGAGAAAGCTTCTACAACTGGTTAAAGAAGGTCATGTAAGAGACTGGGATGACCCTAGAATGCCAACTATTTCAGGGCTTAGAAGACGGGGATACACTCCCGAGTCCATAAGAGATTTTTGTGCTCGTATAGGAGTTGCTAAGAGCAATAGTGTTGTTGATCTTGCCTTACTCGAACATTGTATTAGAGAAGAGCTTAATCTTAAAGCAACAAGAGTTATGGCGGTGTTGCGTCCGTTAAAAGTAGTTATAGATAATTATGAAGATGGACTTGTAGAAGAGTTTGAAGTACCGAATAACCCGGAAGATCCTGAAGCAGGTACACGAAAAGTTCCATTTTCAAAGGTTATTTATATAGAACAGGATGATTTTTGCGAGAATCCACCAAAGAAATACTTCCGTTTAGCCCCAGGTCAAGAAGTAAGACTAAAGAGTGCATATATTGTCAAATGCGAAAATGTGGTTAAGGATGAAAAGACAGGGGAGATTCTCGAAGTACACTGTTCCTATGATCCCGGTTCAAGGGGAGGAAGTGCTCCTGACGGAAGAAAAGTAAAGGGAACTATTCATTGGGTATCGGCAGATCATGCTATTGATGCTGAAGTTAGATTATACGATAATCTGTTTAATGATCCAAACCCGGGAACTGACGAAAACATAGACTTCCTTGATCAAATTAATCCTAATTCGCTGGAGGTTCTACAAAATTGTAAAATGGAACCCGACCTTAAAAATGCGAAGGTTGGAGATAAGTTCCAGTTCTTAAGACTGGGCTATTTCTGTGTTGACAGTGAAGATTCAAAGCCTGGAGCACCTATATTTAACCGAACAGTATCATTAAAGGACAGCTGGGCAAAGATTTCTAACAAATAAAATTCTTAAATACAAATAAAGACTAGTGCTCAACAAAATATGCACTAGTCTTTTGTTTACGCTTCTTTCGAACGGAAGTGACTCGATGTTCCGTAGTTTATATTATAAGTATAGAAATTCATACCCGGTATGCTGTCGGAAATTCCAAAGACCCTTATTTATCTCTCCACAAAAAACTCATAGACTCTTTCCCAGCTCTGTGTCTCCCCGGGTTCAATATCAACCTCAATAAAAACTTCAGGACTAATAACATGCCCCTTACCCCAAACAGCCACCTTCTGAATCACAAAATCACTAATTTCCCTCACACCCACTTTAGAAGGCTTGTGAAGTAGCTCCCAAGCGTGATTTTCAATCGATTTAAATCCTCCCGGAACAATATAAAAGTCATTTTGAGGCTGTGTATTCCAAGTTATTTCATTACCCGAAACGCTAAGAACATCAGGAGTTTCTTCAGACTCTGCACAATAAGGGAATTTAAGTACATAATCAGAATTTGTAGGATTATTGTCTATTGATATGAAATTATGGCAGTATTCCTCCGTATGGATAGCTTTAGAACCTACATTTTTAAGAGTATATTTAATTGTCATTCTATTATCCTTCACACAAACTTTTTTAGTCATATGAAAGGCATAACCGTTACACTCAACAGGCTCAACCTCAAAACTTACATAGTCAATGCCTGAGTCTATTTTTACAGGATAAGGAGTAACCTCATATTTATCAAAAAAGAAATAATCTGATTCATCAGGTCTTGTCAGTAATCCGGTGCCTATTTTGTGAAATTTCTCTCCCGGTTTTGCCTCGTCATAGCCTATAGGAGTATGTATTCCAAATTCATTACAGAAGCCAAAGCCCCCTGAACCTTCACCGGGTATCGGAGATTCCGGTACGCAAAAGGTATGTTTACCGTCTAATACCACGCTAGTTATAAAACCTGTCCAATCAAAGCGAGAACCCTTATAGGATGTTCCGGGACGGGCAATTTCTATATCAAGTCTATTTCCTGATATTTTCAATGGTTGTGTGTCAAAAGACATATTTTATCCTCCTCTTATTCTATATGCGCTATTTGAAATGTTTATATAGTATTTTATCACAAAAATAGTTATATAAAAATAAAAATGGATTGATACATTTCAAAATGATAGAATAAAATATAGTAAGAAATATTGATATGAGCTATTGGAATCGTAGAGAAAAAGTGAGATAATATATAAAGAATAATATATAAAAAAGACAGGGATTTCTATGAGTTTTAAAAAGGGAGATATTGTTACAGTATCAAATAAGTTCGAAGAATATATGGGGACCGCCTTGGTACTACATAGGGATGATGAAGAGGTTTTAATTAAAATAATAGACGAACCTATTAATATTGATGAAACACCTGATAGAAAGGTGCTGCTTGGATGTGAAAGTCATAACAGCATTTATGCCGTCTATTGTGATGTTGAAAGAAAGACTGATGACTCCGGTGCTATTGAGCTTAAAATAAGTAAAACCTTTTCGGTTATAAATAGAAGATTTTCAACTAGGTATCCCGCTTTTTTTAAAGTTTATATATATGATTCGGAGCTATTGCAACCTTTTGAAGGTGTAATAAGGAACATGAGTCTTAGGGGGTTCATGGTAAATACTCATGCAAATCTTGATGTAAATAATTTTGTTAATATGGACATACAAATTGACAGCCGGACAGTTAGCGTTAAAGCTAGGATAGCTAGAAAAAACGGACAAAACGGAAACTTTAATTATGGTCTATGTGCCGTAGATTTAGGGTATGATGAGAAGATTCTTATGAGAACGGTTTTATCACAGCTTAAAGAAAAAAACAGAAAGATATCTGAGAGGATTATAAAAGGTTATATTGGAGATGAAGGGTAGAAAAAGGAGCTTTTAAGCTCCTTTTTAGTTACGCTTCTTTTTAACGAAATTAATTTTTAGCATTGTATTGATTTTTGTTTTGGTGCAATAACAATTTCGCCTGCTTTTTCTAATGCAAGTTTTGTAGCAACAGGTCCTATAATTGAGTATATAAATGTTGAACACAGAATTACAGCACGTATCTGTGGTGCATATGCTGGTATAAGACTTTCTGCGACAATAATCAATCCAAGGGCGACACCAGCCTGAGGCATCAGTGTTGGACCAAGATATTTGCATGTTTTATCGTCCTGTTTTGTAAGCCTTCCTCCAATCCATGAGCCCGCGATTTTCCCAAGGACACGCATAACTACATAAATAAGCCCTATAACCCCGATTTTTGGAAGTGCAGAAACCTCAAAACCCGCACCAGAAACTGCAAAAAATATCATAAATATTGGAGGGGTAAAGGCTTCAGAGATCTTAATAACCTTATCCGTATCACTGAAGATGTTAACTAGCATACCTCCTAAAGCCATACATGCTAATAAAGGAGAGCCGTGTATAAATTCAGCAAACCAGTAAGTAAATAAAACAAAAGCAATTGTTATACAAAGGACATTTGAGGGCTTCTTAAACCATCGAAAAACTACTTTCATAAGAATCCCTATTAAGGCACCAATAACAAGTGAAATAACCACTTCATACACCGGACTTAGTATTGACAATAATAAATTAGAATTTAGGGATGAATCCAATAATTTCACTATGGTTACTGAAAAGCCAAAGGCAATTAGTGCGACCGCATCATCTATAGCTACTACACTCATCAGCATTGAGGTAAGAGAACCCTTTGCTTTATACTGATTGATTACCATTATTGTCTGTGCGGGTGCTGTAGCCGATGCAATTGCTCCGAGTAAAAGTGAGAGCTTGACGTCAAACCCGAAAATAATTAGCGTTACAGTGACTAAAATAACTGCCCCGAACGCTTCCGCAATGGCAATAATGACTGGAGCCATACCTACTTTCTTAAAGTAAGAAAGATAAAATTCACTTCCTATTGAAAAGGCTATAAAGGCAAGTGCGATATCCGATATAACCTTAAAGCCATTTACCATGGACGAAGGAACTAAATTGAAAAATGACGGACCTAAAAGCAAACCTGCGATAAGATAACCTGTTACATTTGGCATTTTAAAAATCTTTACGATTCTACCAAACAAAATACTGAAAAAAAGCATTAAGACAACTTCAATAATAATTGTACTATCCAATTTACATTATCCCCTTTGCAAAATCCACAGGAACACTAAAGACAACTCCCGTATCTTCCTTAGAAAGATCACCTACGACCGATTCAATGGCAGAGACGGCAGTCTCTAATTGCGAATCCTGTATTACGGTAAAAATTACATTACTTTTCTCCCTTTCGGGCTTTAAAAAAACCCTTAAAGAGCTTAAAAACGATATTTCGTCGTCATCATATTTACTGCTTAAAAGTCTTGCCATACCAATACTGTCAATTACTGTGGCACCTTTGATATTATTATTTACAAAGGCAGTCAAGATATCGTCGAGTTTTTCGACTCGGTTTAATACGAGAAACAACAATTTCATAGCAACACCTCTTAATATTAGTAGTTACAAGCCCTACAAAATTATATCATATTCTTGATGATGTTATAATAATTATTATAAATTTTTGTACCATACATTCATACTTTCAATTTGTCCAGATATATCAGTGTTATTAACCAACGTACCTCCATATTTATAGCCGTTTTTGGAAAAAGTTATATTCATACCTGCTGACATAGATCTTGCAATGGTATATGAAGTTTTTATCCCCATATTAAGCAGCTTGTTCTCCATGGTTTTAAGGAGAAATAATGCAAAGCCATAGCCTCTATAATCTGGGTGCACTGCAAAATCCGTCATTTCAGCGTTAGAATACTTAATTGCAAGTTCAATTGATGATAATGCAACAAGCTCATTCTTGTGCCATATTCCAAAATAAATTAGGTTTTCTTCCATTGTTTTTAAGATATAAGTTTCATTATGAATCGGAAACGGATAGCTCTTAAATACTGTCTTATATAGTTTGGTCATGTCAGCGACATCTTTTTTCATTGCCTCTCTTAATGTAAATTCCTTCGGTAAATTTTCACTATCTGAAAGGAAGGATTTATTTAGGGCAATATTGAGGATTTCATTGCATTTATCCGAAAGTGGATCAATATTTCTATTTGGGTCAGGGTATTTACACATAAAACTTGCGTCTTTTTCTCCGTTAAAGAAGTTTTCAATTACCGCTTCCTCTTTATAACCGTTACTTTCAAATACATCTTTACAATTATAAGGTATCTTGGTAATAATTTTACCGTATCCGTTTTCTTTAGCAAGGCAATCAAGTTTTCTTAGGATTTTGGGTAAATCCGATAGATCAAGTGACATAACGTAAACTCTGTTACTGTTCTTACCGTGGTGTACCGTTGAGTTTTCGATTCTTTCTATTGTATCAAACATGTCTTCTCCTTAATTCTTCCAATTCTTCAGCGGGTGTAAGTGTTATTGTTTCATTATAATCGGCCAGTAGTTTGGCAATACCTATTGTCTTATCTTCTTGGGCTTCATCTAGTTTTAATTGTAAATTGCAGGTATCACATTTTAAGTCACATGAGGTATGATGATAACAACCTGGTTCCTCATAGGTTGTTATTACACCTTCATAATTTCTCAAAATAACTTTATTGGTTGACCAGGATATAATGTAATTTGGCATAACTGGAATTTTACCGCCGCCACCGGGAGCATCAATGACATAAGTTGGGACTGCAAAGCCACTGGTATGTCCCCTCAAGCTTTCCATTATTTCGATACCTTTACCGACGGAAGTTCTAAAATGCTCTAGTCCTTCGGACAAGTCACATTGGTATATATAATAGGGTCGGACTCTGTTTTGAACTAGCCTATGAACAAGGCGTTTCATTATTCTAGGGCAGTCGTTTACATCTGCCAAAAGAACAGACTGATTACCTAGAGGAATACCTGCACAGGCAAGTTTTTTTAGTGCTTTTCTTGAGGTGTCGGTTATTTCCTTAGGATGGTTAAAATGTGTGTTTATCCATATGGTGCCGTGTTTTTTTAGTATTTCCACTAGCTCATCGGTTATCCTGTAAGGAAGTACAACCGGGGTTCTTGTTCCTAACCTTACAACTTCCACATGCTCAATTTTATCAAGCTCCCCAAGAACCCAATCGAGTAACTCATCCGATAACATGAAGGGATCACCACCGGATAAGAGCACATCTCTAATAACAGGATTATTCTTTATATAATTAATGCCCCTTTGCATTTGCTCTTTCGAAGGTATGCTGTCACGGTCGCCGACTTTTCTTTTTCTTGTACAATGCCTGCAATACATAGCACAAACATTACTTACATGGAACAAAACTCTATCGGGATATCTATGAGTTATTCCAGGAACAGGGCTGTCTGTATCCTCTGCTAAGGGGTCTGACATATCGCAATTTGTAACTTTGAGTTCTCTGATATCCGGAAAGGCCTGTTTGAAAATAGGATCGTTGCGGAAATCCTCAGTATCAATCAGGGATAAATAATAAGGTGTTATGGAAAGGGGGAATATTTCTATAGTTTGTTTGAATTGTGCTCTTTCGGCTTCACTGAACTTTATGCCTAACACTTTTTCAACCATATCAACACTCCTAATGGCATTTTTAATCTGCCATCTCCAATCATTCCACAGCTTTAGAGATTCCTTTGTAAAAGTATCACCATCCATTTTCTGTTTCGTAAGTTTAATCATTGATTCCATAAATCATATCCTCCTGTTACAGTTTTAATTGACTAAAATACTAGCTAAATATTGCATAAGTATATTTCGTAAAAGGGCAAAATATATATTAAGTAAAACGTATATTGTACAAAAAATTAAACACTCTAGCTCTATTTTCAAAATAGAGTTAGAGTGTTTAAGCTTTCCTGAATTAACAGTTCACTTTATACCATAATTTTATAGTATAGATTATGACCTTTTGATCCTAATCAAACCCCAGTTCTAAAATATGTTTTTCGACAAAATTTTAAGCTATAATGGCAGACTAACTGTTCCCCACATTGCAAAATACGTGAAACAGCTCGCAAGCCGCCTACTCATTCTGTTTACTTCACAACGAATATTAAAATAACGAAAGGTAATTACCATATAATAACGCAATAATATTGAAATAGTAGCATATTTAGTTTTGACTGTCAAATGCAGCGAGCTGCTTTATGTTGTATAATCCCTTGATATAAGTGCGTTACAGCAATTAATTCTTTTGGGAAATTTTGCGAATAATACAGCTTATATTGTGAATAGCATTAATGTATGATAATATTTTTTATTATAAGATGGAAAAAGGGCTGTCGGATAATAATATCTAATAGATTATTGCAACTAATGTATAGTCAGGAGGATCATACTTTGGAAGAAAGATTTTTATCAAATCCTAATGTAACATACCTTGAGAAAAACGGGGTTGAATATATACAATTTAACAATTTAAACAAGTATTCCGATACGCTTATTCACTGCTTTACAACTAGGCGTGGAGGCGTTAGTGAAGGTGAATACAAATCACTTAATATGGCCTTTAATAAAAAGGATAAGAGAGAAAATGTTGAAGAAAACTATAGAAGAGTTGCAGCAGCTTTAGGCATTGATACCGAAAATATGGTGCTTTCAAACCAGGTTCATGACAATAAAATACGAGTTGTAACAGCCGCTGACAGGAGCAAAGGGATCTATAAAAAGAGTGATATAATAGGAATTGACGGTTTGATTACTAATAATACCGAGGTGGCTTTAGTAACCTTTTATGCCGATTGTGTCCCGGTATTTTTGTTTGATCCGATAAAAAGAGTGATATCCTTAGTTCATTCCGGTTGGCGAAGTACGCTAAAAGAGATATCAAAAGAAGCTGTTAAGAAGATGAAGGATGAGTTTGACTGTCAGCCAAAAGATATAGAAGTGGCTATAGGACCATCCATAGGTCAGTGTTGTTTTGAGGTGGGGGAAGAGGTATATGAAGAATTTATAAACACTTTCGAAGGGTGCAATATTCATTGCAAAAAAATAAAGGAAAAGTGGTATATAGATCTTGTAGCAATAATCAAATCCTCGCTAAAGTCAGAAGGTATAGAGGATAATAAAATTGTAGCTTCGGATATATGCACTAAATGCAATAAGGATGTGTTTTTTTCTCATAGAGGTGACAATGGAAAGACGGGTACACTTACAGCGATTATGCAATTAAAAAAACATCCTTAAGGTCGCGTTGATTTATGCAATCTAGGTTATATAGAAATGAACTAAAGGGAGCGGAAAAAAGGTGAATAAAAAAATACTATTAACTATAATTTCTATTTCTATAAGCATATTACTTACTTCCTGTGTAGCTTTAGGCATTAGAGAAGAAAACAATCAAAACAAAGAATATAATTTCTTAGATAGTGAAGATGATGTTATTGACATGGGACCTACGAAGGGAGGAGTATTAAGATTATATTCCACAATTCCCGACACGCTAAACCCCATATTGACAAATAATATATATGTAAGAGATTATTCGGAGTTTATATTTGAGAGTCTTACAAAGCTTGACAAAAGCCAAAAGGCTGTACCTGTCCTTGCTAAAAGTTGGGAGGTTTCAGAAGATACGCTTACTTGGACTTTTCATGTTAAGGAAGATATACATTGGCATGATAATATGCCTTTTACAGCTGAGGATGTTGAGTTTACGCTAAATGCTATAATCAACAGCCCTAATAGCTCCTATAAGACTAATGTTAGTAATATAACAACGTTTACAGTGGTTGACCAGAAGACCTTTAGAATTGTGTTGGGAACTCCTAATTCCTTTACAGCAGAGCTAATGACTTTTCCGATACTTCCTAAGCATTATTTCTTTGGTGAAGATTTTTTAACATCGGCTAAGAATAATACTCCTATTGGGACAGGCCCTTATAAGTTTTCAGAGTTTAGTCCGGGACAATTTGTTAAGCTTAAAAGCAATGAAAATTGGTGGAAGGCTGAACAAGATGACAAGGCTCTTGCAAAACTACCTTATATTGAGGAGATTGAAATATGTTTATATGAAAAGACGAAAATTGGTTCCGATGCCTTTCAAGGAGGAGATATTGATGTGTTGACCATTGACAGAAGTTTATGGTCGAAATACAATGGCAGGCAAGATATTGTTATGAAAAGGTATACAACCAATAATTTTGAGTATATAGCCTTTAATCTATCAAACAAGATACTAAAGCTTCCGGAAGTTAGACAAGCTATTGCATATGCAGTGGATAAGACAAAAATCATAAATGATATACTGCCCGGGGAGGCAGTAGCATCCGATTTGCCGTTAATGCCAGATACTTGGCTCAATGATACCAATGCTGTTTTTTACAGTACTGATAAAGAAAAGGCAAGAAAACTATTGGAAGATAGCGGTTGGAAGGAAAGCAATGGATTGCTTTATAAAAGAATTAACGGTGCAAACACTGCTCTTAAGCTAGAACTGCTTGTTAATGAAGATAACAGCCTAAGGGTTAAAGTTGCTGAGGAAATAAAGAACCAATTAAAGGAAATAGGTATAGAGCTCACTATAAAAAAACAAAAGTGGGAAGATGAGCTCAAAAGTTTAGATAAAAATAGATTTGATATGGTGTTTATAGGTTGTCAAGTAACATCCATACCTGATCTATCTTTTATGTATTCTTCTGAAACTGGAACTCTAAACCTTTCTAGTTATAGCAATATTGAGGTTGATGAGTATTTAAAGAAAATAATGAGTGAGAAGAATGAGGAATTAAAAAAGGAATATTACTTAAAAATGAAAGAATTAATAAACCAGGATTTGCCCTATCTTGGGCTATACTTTTACAATGATGCGGTGGTATACAGCAAAAAAATAAAGGGCGAATTTAACCCGTACTTGTGGAATAGGTATTTTGATCTGGTTCAGTGGTATATACCTATTACTTGATCATCTTGATGCTTTACAATCAACTAGAAAGTATATATAATTTTATCTGGATTCACCTAAAAACATGAAAGGTAAAGGATAGTTATGATTTGGGCAGCAATTATTTTGGCGATAATAGGATTAGATCAATTAACAAAGTATTTGGTTATTATTAATATTGAAGAAAATATTGGGAAGATACCTGTAATTGGGGGCTTCTTTTACCTTACTCATTATAAAAACGAAGGAGCAGCATGGGGAATAATGGAAGGCTGGAGGATTGTTTTGATTCCAGTTACAATAATTGTATCCATAGTTTTAGCTTACTATCTTGTAAAGTCTAAAAACAGACTTTTTAAAATATCATTGTCAATGGTATTAGGGGGAGCAGTCGGAAACTTAATAGATCGTGCATTTAGGTCAGGGGGAGTGGTGGACTTTTTGGATTTCCATTTTGGGTCTTACAATTTTCCTACTTTTAATGTTGCCGACAGTTTTATAGTTATTGGAACCATACTGCTATCGTATTATATTTTGTTTGTTGTAAAAGACGAAAAAGTTCTAGAAAAAGAGTGAGGAATATATGACAGGGAGTAAGGGATAAATATGGAAGAGGTTAAGAATATAGAAACAATTAAGCTTTCATCGGAAGAAAACGGAGTTAGAATAGATGTCTGGATATCAAAAAGACTTGAAAAATATTCTCGGTCATACATACAAAAATTATTAAACGAAGGGCTGGTTTTTGTGAACGGCTCGGTTGTCAAATCCAATTATAAGGTTCGGATAAATGATGAAATCACCTTACAAATCCCCCAAGCTGAAGTTTTAGATATTGTACCTGAAAGCATTGAAATTCCTGTTTTGTATGAGGATGAAGATATTCTTGTGGTTAATAAACCTAAAGGTATGGTGGTACATCCGGCAGCAGGGCACTATTCTGGCACTCTTGTAAATGCTTTGATGAAGTATTGTGGAGATAGTCTCTCTAGTATAAATGGAGTAATAAGACCGGGTATAGTTCATAGAATAGATAAGGATACATCGGGAGTGCTGGTGGTTGCAAAAAGTAATGAGGCTCATGAAAGGCTTTCATTAAAGCTAAAAGATCATGATATAAACAGGATATATATAGCACTGGTACATGGAATTATTCGGGAGGAATCAGGAAAGATTGATGCACCTATAGGGAGGCATCCTGTGGACAGAAAGAAGATGGCTGTAAATACAAATAACGGCAGAAGAGCTGTTACGCACTTTAAAGTCCTAGAAAGATTTAAAAATGCAACTTTAGTTGAGGTAAGACTTGAAACAGGCAGAACCCATCAGATCAGGGTTCATATGTCCTATATAGGCTATCCTATTATTGGAGATATTGTTTATGGAAAGCAAAAAGATAAGTATGATATAGGTGGGCAGGCACTCCATGCAAAACTACTCGGTTTTGTTCATCCTGTAAAAAACGAATATATGGAATTTGAAGCAAAGTTACCTGAGTATTTTGAGAAATTATTGGAAGAGTTTAGATGTAATTGAGTTTGTGTTTTGCACTGAAGGATTGTTATTTTCAATTAAGGATTTTCAATCACCTAAAAACTTTGTCAATATTTATCTTTCCAAGATTCATTTTATGTGCTATAATATGCCCTGTAAATTTATCAATGGAGGTAAGAAGGATGAAACATGTTAAGACAATAAATGGTTCAACATTAAAGGACAGTTTGAAAAAGGGTGGATGCGGCGAATGCCAGACTTCATGCCAATCAGCTTGTAAAACTTCATGTACTGTTGCAAACCAGAGCTGTGAAAAGAACTAATATCGTTTTTTGATAGTGACATAAGGCGGTTTCAAAGTTTGAAACCGCAATTGTACGGTTTTTTTCAAAAAGTACCTTGGTATTTATATTAGCGATAACTAAGAGTGAAAGGAAGGTTAGGCCTTTCACTTTTTGATTATACTTCCTTCAAACAAAGTGAATGAGGTTTTTTATTGCTAAAAGTAGGGGGAGGTTGTTTTATGATTCACAAGTTCTCGTTGTTTGGGACAAACATCGTGATGGATGTGAACAGTGGTGCTGTACACATCTTTGATGATGTTGCCTATGAAGTTTTAGAGCATTATGAGAATAATTCACACGAAAGAATAGTAGAGTTGCTTTCACCAAAATATAGCAGCGAAGAAATTGACGAAGCCATTAAGGAAATTAATAGCCTTAAAGCGGAAGGAATGCTCTATTCCGAAGATGTATATGAAGAAACTATAGCTTTATGGGACCAAAAACCCGTTGTTAAAGCACTTTGTCTTCATATCTGTCATGACTGCAATTTGAGGTGTAAGTACTGTTTTGCTTCAACGGGAGACTTTGGCGGACAGAGAACTATGATGTCGGCAGAGGTTGGCAAAAAGGCAATTGACTTCATCATCAGGGAATCGGGCAGCAGAAGGAATCTTGAGGTTGATCTTTTTGGCGGCGAACCGTTGATGAACTTTGAGGTTGTTAAAGAAATAGTGGACTATGCAAAGTCTAGAGAAAAAGAGTTTAATAAGAACTTTAGATTTACACTAACTACAAATGCAATACTTTTAAATGAAGATATAAAGAATTATCTCAATGAAAACATGCAAAATGTTGTTTTAAGTATTGACGGACGTAGAGAAGTAAATGATAAAATGCGCTATAGAGTAGACGGTACAGGCTGTTACGATGATATAATGCCCAAAATTAAAGATATGGCACAGTCGCGTGGTCAGGATAATTACTATGTAAGAGGTACCTTTACAAGGGAAAATCTTGATTTTTCAGAGGATGTACTGCATCTGGCCGATCAAGGATTCAAGCAGATATCGGTTGAACCTGTGGTGGCTGCTAAAGATATCGGTTATGACTTGAGAGAAGAAGATTTGCCTGTGCTTTATGAGGAATATGAAAAACTGGCATATGAGTTGGTAAAGCGTAAAAAAGAGGGTAAAGGTTTCAACTTCTTTCATTTTATGATTGATCTTTCCCAAGGACCTTGTATTGCTAAAAGACTAAGGGGCTGCGGTTCTGGGCATGAATATGTGGCAGTGACACCAGAGGGTGATATATATCCATGTCATCAGTTTGTGGGCAATACCGAATTTAAAATGGGTAATGTCATGGAAGGTAAGCTCAATACCGATATTCAAGAACATTTTAAGGGATCAAATGTATATACGAAGGAAGAGTGCAGCAAATGCTGGGCGAAATTTTACTGCAGCGGTGGCTGTGCAGCAAATTCCTATCAATTTAACAGTGATATCAATATTCCTTATAAAGTGGGATGTGAGCTTGAAAAGAAAAGGGTGGAATGTGCTCTCTGGATAAAATCCCAAGGTTTTTAGGAGGACGAGGGAGTATAATACTACTTTTGAGAGGTTGATTATATGGCCAAGATAACTTTAGAGGATCTAAAAAATAATGAAGAAATTAAGGCACTTTTTGAAGTTGCGGACAAGCAGCTTGCTGCAATGGGGTATACTGAGCATTCCTTCAGACATGTTGGCTTGGTATCAAGTGTTGCCGGTGAAATACTGACGAAATTGGGGTATGGAGAGCGGGAAGCAGAGCTTGCTAAAATGGCAGGTTATCTCCATGACATTGGTAATGCTGTAAATAGGGTAGACCATGCTCACTACGGTGCAGTTTTAGCTTATCAGATACTTACAAAGATTGGAATGGATATTAAGGAAGCGGCAGAAATAATGCTCGCAATAGGTCATCATGATGAAGGCAGTGGCGGAGCAGTGAGCCCTATTACAGCAGCTTTGATACTCGCAGACAAATCGGATGTTCATAGGACAAGGGTCAGAAATACCGATATTGCGACCTTTGATATTCATGACAGGGTGAATTATGCCGTTGACAGCTCAAAAATATATGTGGACAAGGAGAAGCAAATTGCAGTCCTTGAGCTTCATATAGATACGAATATCTGTCCCGTAATGGACTATTTTGAGATATTTTTAGTTCGAATGACAATGAATAGAAGGGCAGCGGAGTTTTTAGGGCTAAAGTTTCAACTGATTATAAATGGTACTCATTTACTATAACAGCCTAAAAATAACATATGTGTAAAGTGGATTTTTATTGACGAGTAAATCTTATAGTTATATAATATCTTCATGTGGACAAGAACAAAAAGGGGGAATTTTACAGATGAAAGGCAATTACGGGATTAAGTCCTTTCTGCTAATTCTGATTATAGGTTTATTGACTTATATATCTATTGCAGGACTTGAAATTCCAGGAACAGAAATCAATATAGAAAGAGTAGCGGACACTATCAGGTACGGTATTGATATCCGGGGAGGGGTAAGAGCAGTCTTATCGGCACCCGCTGATATAGATCCTACTGAAGAGCAAATGGAAGCTGCAAAAGCGGTAGTTGAAAATAGATTGGACTTTCAAAGGGTCTATGACAGGACAGTATTGCTTGAAAAATCCAACAAGCGAATCATCGTAGAAATACCTTGGAGACAAGATGAAAAAGAGTTTGACGCAAGAAAAGCAATAAGTGAAATAGGTATGACTGCACAGCTTACCTTCAGAGAAGTAGATGAAACAAAGATAGATGAAAACGGTTATCTGCCTTTAGATGATAAAATAATTCTTAAGGGTAATGATGTTAAGAAAGCTGCTCCGGGAGCTGACCCAAATACCGGTATGGTGTTTGTAAGTTTGGAGTTAAGTTCAGAAGGTGCAAAAAAGTTTGAGGAAGCTACTGGTAGACTTGTAGGTAGACCTATAGCTATATTTATGGATGAGCAATTGATTTCTGCTCCAACAGTTGATGAGAAAATCGCTGGTGGTAATGCCATCATCAGAATGGGTGGTGCAAATGCGTCTGAGGCAAGTAAGGCGGCAACAGATCTTGCAAATACAATTAATGCTGGTGCACTTGAGTTTAAATTAGAAGCACCTCATGTTGAATCCATAAGTGCAATTTTAGGAAAAAGTGCTCTTAATGTTATTTTGTACGCAGGACTAGTATCTCTTATACTAGTAGGTCTATTTATGTTATTATATTATAGGTTGCCTGGAATTATTGCTGATATAGCTCTATTATTCCAGATTGTAGCACAGGTTTTGATTATATCATCAGTAGGTATGTCCCTTACTTTAGCTGGTATTGCAGGTATTATACTGACAATAGGTATGGGTGTTGACGCAAACGTTATAATTTATGAGAGAATAAAAGAAGAAATTAGAGCTGGCAAAACTGTAAAGGCTGCTATTGATGTTGGCTTCGACAGAGCTTTTACAGCAATATTTGACGGTAATATTACCACTTTAATTGTAGCAGTAGTTCTTTATATGCTAGGCTCCGGTCCTATACAATCTTTTGCCTTCACATTAGGTATAGGGGTATTATTAAACTTTGTAACAGCAATAGCTATATCAAGAACCTTCCTGAGGGCAGTATCTGGTGTCAAACCATTGAGGAGCAACTGGTTATATGGCGTGAAGGGAGGAAACAAGAATGTTTGATTTTATAGGTAATAGAAAATATTTCTATGCTTTTTCAGCATTGATTTTGGTAGCTGGTATAATAGGACTTATTGTTAATCAAGGATTAAATTTAGATATACAGTTTCAGGGAGGGACTATTGTTGAGTTCCAAATGAAGGATGAGAATTTTGACGTAAGTAAGGCTGAAGCTGTTGCTGAGGAAGCTACAGGTAAGATTGTATCAGCACAAAGTTCCTATTCCTTAGATTCTGAGAAAAATGAGAGAATTGATATGCTTGTTTTAAGTGTTTCTTCTTCGAATGCTTTATCAGAAGAAGAGCATGAAAAGCTTTCAAAGGCTATACAAGAGAATTTTGAAATACAAGAAAATACAGTGGCAAACACAAGGCATGTTGACCCGGTTATGGGTAAGGAGCTTGCACTAAAGAGTCTTTTTTCTATTGCACTTGCATCTGTATTCATGATTTTATATGTATGGATTAGATTTAAGGTAATGGGAGGTTTGGTTGCAGGAGTTGCTGCTGTTGTTGCGTTATTGCATGACGTTATGGTGATGATTACCTTATATGCAATAACCGGTCTTCCGGTAAATGATTCCTTTATTGCAGCTATTTTGACCATAGTGGGGTATTCAATAAATGATACTATCGTAATTTTTGATAGAATTAGAGAAAACAGTGCTCTGCTCAGAAAAGAAAGTCTTGCTTCAATTACAAACAAAAGTATTGTTCAAACACTTAGTCGTACAATAAATACATCGGTAACTACTATTACATGTATTTTGACAGTGTATATATTTGCTTCCTACAATAACATTGAATCAATTAAAAACTTCATGTTACCATTATTAGCAGGTCTTCTGAGTGGAACATACTCGACTATATTTATTGCAAATCCAGTATATGTAATGCTGAAAGAACGTCAGGCAAAAAAGCAAGCAACTGCAAAAGCTTAATAAAGATTTTTACTAAACTCGGGTGCTACTTAGTTCCCGAGTTTTATTTTTGCCTTTATAAGGGAGAATATAAGCAAAAATAAAAGTTGATTTTCTTTCTATTTTGTGTTAGTATTTTTTCACAAGCTGACGGTATCGAATTTGAATTCGAACTGTACACAATTAATATAAATAATAAAAAAAGGACTGCTTTGATCCTAATTGGACAGAGACAGGATTATTTATAGGCTTTCAATATATTTATTGATAGATTAAAGTCGGTTCTTTTTTGGGACGACTTTTTTGGTATTTAACGAGAACCGTGAGCTATACTGATTTATTAGCTATAATATTAGGTTGTAAATTTAGTCATAATAATGCTAAGGAGTGATAAAGGTATGAAAGACAAGTTTACTGTTTCAAATTTTCAAGAATGCAAAAGAACAGGCAAAAAGATCACCATGCTTACAGCCTATGATTACCCTACAGCTAAAATAATGGACGAATCGGGTGTTGATGCAATTCTTGTGGGAGATTCACTAGGTATGGTTGTTTTAGGCTACGAGGATACCACAAGAGTGACTATGGACGACATGGTTCATCATACCAAAGCAGTTGTCAGAGGAACTAAAAGGGCAATGGTAGTTTCTGATATGCCTTTCCTATCTTATCATAAGGGCGTATATGAAAGTGTAAGCAATGCTGGAAGATTGGTTAATGAAGGTGGATGCAAATCCATTAAGCTTGAGGGTGGAGAAGAAATAATAGAAAATGTGAAGGCAATAGTTCAAGCAGGAATTCCGGTTATGGGACATTTAGGCTATACACCTCAATCGGTCAATGTGTTTGGAGGGCACAAGGCACAAGGAAAAACATTAGATACCGCAAAAAAGATATATAAGGATGCACTTTTGCTTCAAGAGGCAGGTGCCTACGCTATAGTATTAGAATGTGTTCCCCATAAAGTTGCCCAATTCATATCAAGTAAGCTTGATATACCTACAATTGGTATAGGCTCCGGTGCTATGTGTGACGGTCAGGTACTTGTAGTACATGATATTATAGGAATGTTTAGAGATTTTACACCAAGGCATACAAAACGATATGTGGATATGGGAGAAGCTTTGGAAAATTCAGTTAAGAGTTATGTAAGCGAGGTTACGGGAGGAGTTTTTCCCACAGAAAAGAACTCTTTTACTGTCGAAGATGATGTGATTCAAGCTTTGGAGAAACTTAAGTTCTAATAAAAGAAGGGAAAAATTATGAGATTAGTTGATACAATAAATGAAATGAAAGCAATAATAAAATCAAATAGAGCTATGGGGAAAACAATTGGATTTGTTGCTACAATGGGATATTTGCATGAAGGTCATCTCTCATTGGTAAACCGGTCAGTACAGGATAACGACTTTACAGTTGTAAGTATCTTTGTTAACCCTACTCAGTTTGGACCTAATGAAGACTTTGAGAAGTATCCACGGGATATGGAAAGAGATTTGAGTTTGGCAGAAGCCGCTGGGGTTGATGTTGTTTTTGCACCTAGTGTAGCTGAAATGTATCCGGAAAAATACAAGACCTATGTGAATGTAGAGGACATAACCGGGATACTATGTGGTCAATCAAGACCTGGACACTTTAGAGGAGTTACTACGGTTGTAAATAAATTATTTAACATAATAGAGCCTCATAAAGCTTATTTTGGGCAAAAGGATGCACAACAGGTTATTGTGTTAAAGAAAATGGTTAGAGATCTAAATATGAACCTAGAGATAGTAACATGTCCAATAATACGTGAGGCTGATGGATTGGCTATGAGTTCTAGAAACGTATATTTAAACAGTGAGGAGAGAAAATCGGCTATTATTCTTTCAAAATCATTGTTTGAAGCGGAGGAGCTCATAAAACAGGGCGAAAGAAACTGTGCAAAGATAGTACAGTATTTAAAAGATAAAATTGGTTCAGAAGCACTTGCAGAAATTGATTATGTAGAAGTTGTCAGTGGAGATGGACTTGAAGTAATAGAGCAAATCAGTGGAAGCGTATTAATAGCTTTAGCTGTAAGGTTTGGTAAAACAAGACTGATTGATAATATAATGGTGGAGGTGTAACTATGTTTATCAATTTAATGAAATCAAAAATTCATAGGGCAAGAGTGACAGAGTCAAATTTGAATTATGTCGGCAGTATTACCATTGATGAAGATTTAATGGATATGGCCGATTTGATGAAGAATGAAAAGGTTCAGATTGTGAACAATAACAATGGAAATAGATTTGAGACTTATGTTATACCCGGTGAAAGAGGCAGCGGTATGATTTGCCTAAATGGGGCAGCAGCAAGGCTTGTACATCCTGGGGATGTAATAATTATTATTTCCTACGGACTTTTTGAAAGAAAGGAAGCAAAAGAATATAACCCTAAAATTGTTTTTGTAGACGAAAACAATAAAGTAGTGGAGATAAAGGGTGAAGAAAAACACGGAGAAATTTATAAATAATGGTCTGTAAAGTATAAATATTATTACTTTCAGACCATAGGTTATATAATTCCTCTGAGGAAGTGTGTTCTATTAGACATAGTTTTTTTAAAATTGCCCAATCAATTATTTTTTTGTAAAATAATCAATTGCAAGCCCTCCTATTATGAATTCCGCTAAAAGCACAATA
Source organism: Clostridiaceae bacterium (assembly GCA_012519925.1). Lineage (GTDB taxonomy): Bacteria > Bacillota > Clostridia > Acetivibrionales > Acetivibrionaceae > Acetivibrio. Next base: position 904 of record JAAYPF010000098.1, on the reverse strand, counting down.
CTATTTTTCACTAGTGTAGTTCCTACAAAGTGTGTATAACTCTCATATTCAAGAATAGTTTGATTAAATATCAGAGTCAACATTCCAAAGGATAGCAGTATAAGCGATGTGTTTGTGCCGTGTATTATAAGCGATTTGGAGAATTTGTTGATTTTTTTGAACTCTTCAAAGATCTGTTCTATCTTGTCAGAAGCAATCTTCTTTGAGTTGTTAGTTTGCATGGTTTAGTACCTCCTTTTATTATTTTGACCCCCGTAAACAAAATCTTATTGTCTTAAATTCTTGTGTATATACTGTGGTATGTTGTTTGACCATGTCCTAAGTAATAGTAAAATTCATAGGATAGCGTTGAAATTAGATAAAAAAACGCGATGCTGTATAAAGCAACACTACTATAGAAGGTTAACATAAATGTGGATGATTTTCAATACTAAAACATTGCCAGTTATGAGTATATTTTAAGTTGTGAAATTAATTAACAATAATTCCGGATTATATATAATAGATTTGTTTAGACATAAGTGATAACTTACCTACTCTTAAAAAAATCTGATATATTTTTTTATAGATAATGTTTTTTTGAAAAAATACGATATATTTATATATAAAATTTTATTAATTAAGGTGATCATAAGGGAATAAAGGTGAAAAACATGAAGAAAACATTTGCTTATGTGTCAGATTTAGTTCCGGGTATGAAAATTGCAGAAACAGTGTTAAATGATTATGGGGCAATTGTAATGTCTGAAGGCACTATTGTTGACTATAATACAATAAATAACTAAAACTTCGCACTTATAAAAGTACTTGTGCACCTTGAAAATTCAATATTATTTGGCAATAAAATAGCATGAGACCTTCATTCTTGGTATAATTGAATTAGCAGAAACAATCAAACCAGATG
>JAAYPF010000097.1 GCA_012519925.1 Clostridiaceae bacterium | reverse complement strand
TTTCCTTCTCTGTTAATGGTGTAGGTTTCATCTGCTGTTTGAACTTGATAGGCAAAGCTTGGAGCTCCTAGGTACTGTGACTTTACTTCAAAATGCTCTTCTAAGCTTTTTACTATTTCTTTTCTATTCATTTAATAATCCCTCCTGTGTTTTTGGTACTTACATATATCACTCTAAACACAGGTAATAGCAAGTTAATTATGCTGATTTTTCAATGTTTTTATAGCTTATTTGCTCCTAAAAGTCCGCTTTGCGATTTGAAAGCGGTCTTTTAAGTGCATTTTTCCACTTTATTACTAATTGTGCAATCTTCTTATTCACATAGAATGTTTTTATAAGGCGTTTTCTCTCCATTACGAAGTAGAAAAACTTCACTATCATTCCCGGTAGTTTCAATGTATCTTTTTACAATAACATCACAGTATTTTTCATCAAGCTCTACGCCGTAGCAAATTCTACCCGTCTGCTCACAGGCAATTATTGTTGAACCACTACCTGCAAAAGGCTCAAGTACAATACAGTTTCTCATAGAGCTGTTTTGTATTGGATAGGCTACAAGGGGTACTGGCTTCATAGTTGGATGAAGTTCAGATTTTGCCGGCCTATCAAAGTTCCAGATAGTAGTTTGCTTTCTATCAGCATACCAGCGATGCTTTCCTGTTGGTTTCCACCCATAGAGAATAGGCTCATGTTGCCACTGGTAATCACTTCTTCCTAAAACTAAGGATTGTTTAGCCCAGATACAGACATTGGCAAGGTGAAATCCAGCATCTTTGAACGCCTTTCTAAAGTTTAATCCTTCTGTATCAGCGTGGAATATATATGCACCAGCTCCGTCATCTAAAGCTGTAAATATATTTTTAAAAGCTGCTAATAAAAATTCATAAAAATTCTTATCTTCCATGTGATCATTTTTAATTTTTCTTTCATTCTCTCTTCCGGCAGTGTAGTTTACATTATACGGAGGATCGGTAACGCAGAGGTTTGCTTTCTTACCACCCATTAGTTTTTCATAGGTTTCAGCTTTAGTACTGTCCCCACATATCAGTCTGTGTTTTCCTAAAATCCAGATGTCACCTTGTTTTGATACCGGCTCATCTATTTCTTCTAAAGCTGCATCTGCATCGAAGTCATCATCTTCCACATCTTTATCATGGACTTGAGAAAACAGATCTTCAATCTCTGCAGCATTAAAACCGGTAAGCTCTACATCAAAATCCAGTTCTTTTAAATTCTCAAGCTCCAATGCTAGTAGCTCATTATCCCATCCGGCATCTAGGGCTAGTTTATTGTCGGCAATAATATATGCTTTCTTTTGGGCTTCAGTTAAGTGCTCCACCAAGACACAAGGTACTTCTTTAATTCCTTCTTCCTTAGCTGCAGTAACTCGGCCATGGCCTGCTATGATATTTTTGTCTTTATCTATAAGTACGGGATTTACAAATCCAAACTCCCGAAGGCTGCTGCGGATTTTATTAATCTGCTCCTTGCTATGGGTTCTGGCATTGTTGGCATATGGGATTAATTCATCTATAGATATTAATTTTAATTCTTCTGTTCTTTTCACTGTTTAATCACCAACTTTCTTTTTGATTGAGTTTTCTTTGTTTCTTTGTTATAATGATTGTAAAGAAACAAAGATATAGGTGTTATTTTTATAAATTCTGCATATACTATAAGGAGGTTAGAAATATGAATGCAACTCTTATGGAGCGTGATAATATGGAACGTAAAATAATTAGTGTTTCTAAGAAACGTCAGATTACGATACCGTTGAAATACTATAAACATCTTGGTCTTGATAATGAAGTCGAATGTACCCTTGAAGACGGTGCTATTGTAATCAGACCCCTGAATAGAGATTCTGGTGAATTTTCTGTTGAAATTCTAAAAGACCTTATATCTCAGGGCTACTCAGGTGATGAACTGGTAAAAAAATTTGAAGCCCAAAGCAAAAATATTAAAAAAGCTGTTACTCATATGCTTGAAGATGCAGATGCTATCGCTGCTGGAGAAAAAGAATCCGAAAGCTTTGAAGACATCTTTGGCCCGGAGAACTAGATATGTATGAGATACAATTCAGTTCTCAAGCTGCACGCTATTTTAAAAAACTAAAAGAAAAACCCCTAAAAGATACCTATAAAGCCGCTATACAAGAAATAAGCAAAGATCCCTATATTGGTCAGCCAAAGCGTGGCGATTTATCTGGCATTTATGGATACGATGTAAGGTATCAAGGTACAAACTATGAAATTGCCTATACCATCAATGAAGTAAACGGTAAAAAGGTAATTGTACTTCTAGCTGGTACTCGTGAAAATTTTTATGAACAACTAAAGCGATATATTAAATAGCTCTCAAAAGGAGGGCTATTTTTTCTGCATATTTCTCACACTAAAAAAGCACCTTAAAACCTATACTTTTCCTTAGCTTTTTGTAGGTACATATTTCACTTAAATAGCTTGATTTCAAGGCTTCTATATCTCACTTTCTGCCTTATACCCCCCTTGGGAATTTTGCGAAATCTTGTGCGAAGGGGCCGCCCCGGTCTAGGCAGAACAAGGCTTAGAAAGTTTTACCCGCCCTAGGGTCCACTGTTACAGCTGTTACAAAATTTGTAGCACTAGTAAGTGTAAACTCTCCTCTTCCAACGACCATCTTCCTTGGCAGTCTTTCTATCGTGACAAGACTTACAAAGGGATTGCAGGTTATCAATATCATAGAACAACTTCTCATCACCTTTGTGTGGTTTAATATGATCCACAACTGTTGCTGGAGTAATTCGTTTAGCCTTCAGGCACTCCACACAGAGAGGTTGTTTGTTTAAGACGTACCTTCTTAATCGTTGCCAGCGGCTACTGTTGTAGAGTTTCTTATATGGTCTTTTGCTCCGTTTGTACTCGCTTCCCATTTCTCTTTGATGAGCTGGGCAGTAGCTTCCTTCTGTTAGTTCTTTGCAGCCTGGGAACTTGCAGGGCTTCTTTGGTTTTCTTGGCATCCTTTTTCACCTCTTTAACACAACTGGGGAACAGGCAGTACACCTTCTTAGGTGAGAGCCATGTTCCCCAGACACATTTCTTACATTTCATTTTTAGTCATCTCCTGTTTTGGGCATAGAAAAAGCCCCGTAAGCAAGTGCTCCAGAGCTTGGTAATT
>JAAYPF010000096.1 GCA_012519925.1 Clostridiaceae bacterium | reverse complement strand
TTAAATCCAGTATTTTCCCAACTAAGCATGTTATCTATAATAAATTGATTAATTTTCCCCTCTTTTTTGAGCATCTTTAGTACTTCTGACTGAAAAACCTTCTCAATATCTTTTCCTTGAGGTAATTCCACCACCTGTATATTTAAATTACTGTTATCAACATATCCCTTAAGGTCATCAAGGGATTTATTGGTATAGATTCTGCCAGCAGCATATACACCTGTAACTGCAATACCTAAAGTTATTAAAATAACAATTGAAACAAAACGCTTATTTTTTACCACAATCATCTGTCCTTTCAATCAATAAGATTTATCTTTTCAAGAAGCCACCACAGTATTTTCCGTGATTTGGTCACAACCTGTGCTTCACAAGCCATTCCAACCTTGATTTGGGATTTGACTCCTTTGTAGCTTTCAAGTTCAGTTTCTTCAACGGTAGCTTCCACCATATAATAGCTTGTTCCTGATTCCTTATCTACCCTAGCATCCGTACCAATCTTTTTCACTATGCCCTCCACCTCACCGTATTCACGATAGGGAAGTGCAAGGAAATGATATTTGATTTTTTGCCCCTCTTTAATGCTTGCAATATCCTTATTAGATACCATCATCTGAATCTTGTATTCTGTGCTTGTATCTGGCACAATTGCTGCAATGTCAATTCCGGTTTGAAGCAAATCGCCTCTGTTGATTTCAGTATATAGGTTTACTATACCATCAATAGGAGAAGTTACGGTGGTTTCTTTCAAATTCAGTTCAAGGTTTTTTAATTCACTTTTAGCCTTGTCAATGTTAGTCCTATTTGCTGACAGACCATCCTCAATTTGCACAAGTGTATCAAGACGCAACTTTTCAAGCGACAGTTCTGTATTATGGCTTATGTTGCTGTAAGCATCAAGACTTGCCTTCCACTTTTTTATGGAAGCTGAAAGTTCTTCAATGCTTTGTTCAGATTGCTTGATTGAAGTCTGCAGGTTCATTACAAATTCATTTTTGAATTTATCCGCATCCAACTTTGTAAGATCCATTTGATTTTTTGCATCATCCAGTTCCTGCCTTGCAGCACCACCTGCATCATAAAGCTTTTTAAGTCTTTCATAGGCATCACTCTTTTGAGCATATAGTGAGTGCAACCGAGTTATGTTAAATACGAAATCTTCATACTTTCTTTGATACTCTGTGCTGCCTTGTTGTAACAAGTTCTTATTCTCCTCAACGGAAGCAAGCAAAGTCTCTTGATTTTTCAAAACCTCTTTTGAGTTTTCCAGTTTGATCTCTGCCATTTTCTTTGAGGCTTCAGCATCACCTTTTAATTGTATAAAGTCAAGCTTGGAGTTATCCATCTGTTGAATATTTATTATCCTATCTGTCAGATACTTCTGAAAGCGGTTAAAATAATCAACCTCATCAGCATTCCCGGAATCAAAGAGATTTTTCTCTTCCTGTATACTTTGCTTGAACTTCAAAAGGTTCTCGTTTTCCTTTTCAAGCCTTGAAACAATCTTTGCTTTCTCATCCTTATCAATCAAAATTCCATTAATCTCGATGGTATAAAGTATATCACCCTTTTTGACACGCATACCTTCTTCAATGTTAACCTTGTCTACTCTTCCCGATACAGAATTCCTTATCGTGCTTATCCTGTCACCCGGTCTTACTGCACCGTTTGCCTTAGCATAGTCTTCTATTTCACCGAAATATGCCCAAATCAATGCTACACCAATAATTGCAAGAAGTATATATACAAACAATGCCATGAAAAAGCGAGGTTTTGCTTCCAGCATTTCCCTGCTGTCAGACATATCCTTTATATCTTGTATGTAGGTCTTCATTCTCCCTCACCTTCCTTTGCCACTAATGATTCAAATGCTTCTCCGACAAAAGGTACAATGGGAATTGATGGAATACCAGCTTCCTTTTTTAATTCCTTTTCATTAGTCTCAGGTAACTGTTCCTTCCATAGTTCATAGTACAAACTCTTTTTCTGCATCAGTTCATGATGAGTTCCACTTTCCACAAACTCACCCCTGTCCATAACATAAATTTTATCACACCTCATTATTGTGGAAAGCCTATGTGCAATTATAAGAGTAGTAATGCCTTGTGTGTGTTCGTTAATTGTATGTTCTATTGCTTTTTCGGTTATTGAGTCAAGATTACTTGTAGCTTCATCCATTATTAGTATATCAGGTTTTTTAAGCAGTGCCCTCGTTATAGCCAGTCTTTGCTTCTGCCCACCTGAAAGGTTGGAACCGTTTTCCTCCAGCATAGTTTCATATCTTAACGGCATTTCGTTAATAAAATCATGTGCCTTTGCCATCTTTGCCGACTCAATAACAGTTTCCATATCCGGGTTTTCTATACCAAGAGTAAGGTTCTCATATATAGTACCGCTGAAGAGGAAGATGTCTTGTGAAATATATGCAATGTGTTCACGCAGATAATTCATGTTTATATCCTTGACATTATAACCGTTTATGAGAATTTCGCCCTTTTCCCATTTATACAGGTTCAATAGTAGCTTTACCAAGGTTGTTTTACCCGAACCGCTTTCACCAACAAATGCAATTTTTTCACCGCTATTTATTTTAAGGTTAATATTTTTCAAAACTAGCTGTCTAGTACCGTAACGGAAGTCCAAATCTTTAAATTCTATCAAGCCTTTAAGTGTCTTTGGTGCTATTTTTTTATCTTCACTTTCACTTTTCTCAAGCTCCAAGTCTAATATTTCGCCCAACCTATCAGAAGCAACAATAGCAGTCTGCATCATAGGCTGGAGATTAATCAAATTTTTTATAGGGTCGAGAAAATAGGCAAGCAGAGCATTGAAAGCCAATAGCTGACCAACTGACATATCACCCTTTATAACACTGTATGCTCCCACCCAAAGGATTACAATTCCTCCGACTGAAGCAACAAATCCCGTCAGAGAACTTTCAAGATTATTTATCCAACTACCTTTAAAAACGCTCTTCAAAAGCTTTACAAATTTTTTTCAGTTTCAATATTTGCTTTACGTTCAGCATTAAAAGTTTTAACAGTTTCAATACCATTTAAGGACTCAACAAGATATGATGTAAGCTGTGCATTGTTTTCCATCTGCACCCGGTTTATATTTCTTATCGGCTTATTAAAGGAAAATACAATTATTGCATAGGCTATAACCATAATAAAAGCAATAGCAAATAAAAACGAACTTTGATAATACAGTATTATTCCACCTGCTATTGCCATTAAGGTATCTATCATTATTGTGAGTGTTGCTCCTGATATTGCTTCCCGTACCTTCGAAGCATCCATAAACCTTGATATTATTTCTCCAACTTTGCGTGTTCCAAAGAAGTTCATGGGTAACTGTAAAACATGACTGTAATACCCAAGGATTAAGGATATGTCTAGCTTTTGACTGAGGTATAGAAGCAAATGTGACCTAAATGCATTTAACAACAGTTTAAACACACTTAAAAGTATAATACCCACCGAAACAATATGAAGTGTTTTCATTAAATTGTTTGGCAAAATATCATCCATCATGAATTTAAAATAGAAAGACCCCAATATCCCTAAAATAGTGTATATAAGGGATGCCATAAATATATTTACAATCAGCTTCTTTTGAGGAATCAATAACCCAAAAAAACGTGAGAATATTCCCTTTGTTTCGTCTCCTTTTTTGAATTGAGCGGAGGGTACGAGTAGTATAAGCACACCTGTCCAAATTTTGAAAAACTCTTCTGGAGTATACTTGACAATGCCCTTTCCCGGATCGGCAACAATAACTTCTTTTTTTGATATTTTATGAATTACAACATAATGAAGTAAACTTCCATCAACTACCACATGGGCAATTGCTGGAAGTGGAAACTCAGAAAAAAAGCCTCCTGATTGCCACGGACAGCTTTAGACGTAAAACCTAATTGTTCAGCTGCTTTTATTAGACCATAAGCATTTGTACCTTGCTTATCTGTTCCCGCAACTTCTCGTATTTTTGTAATCGGTATCTTTAAGCCGTATTGCTTACTTATTGTTGCAAGACATGCTACTCCGCAATCCGCAACATCATACTGTTTTACACAATAGTATTTTTTATAAAACAAATTTATCTCCTCACATTTTCTGGTATAATCATAATCAAAATCAATTTATTTTCAAAGTGGCTTCCAATATGTTTTAATCCCCTTGTTTCTTAACAAGGAGTTTTTGGGAAGTTGAAATAGAATCACAAAAAATCCAAATACATCCGCACAAGCACATAAAGCATTTACAGATGAAATCTTAATTATAAAAGGCAAATTAATGCCAGTTATGCATAAAAACGCAAGTGGAATAACCGTAATAATAATTAACGGTGCTAATAACGTTATCAGGAATCTTATCTTTTTCATTTCTCCTTCATAGTGAGCATAGAATGCACCAACCTTTGGCAAAATTCCAAAAATAACTTTGTCTGACTTAATAGATTCTGGAAATGCTAAAGCGTGAATTGCTTCATGAATAGGTATTACAATGAGTAATGCTAATATCAAGCTAATATTAAGCTTGATATCAGACTTAATACCATACAAATTTGCTATGCCTATTACAATTGAAGACATCAACAAACCAATCGGCAAAGATATTAACATGGTAACAACCACACTCTTAGGCTCCTTAAGTGATTTCCAACCTTCTTCAACAGGGCAAAACTCTGTATTTTCTGGTATCTTGTTTGCAATAATTAGTTTCATAATATCAACCCTTCACTATTCTTTCGCATTCAAATAATTTAAAGCTTCATCAAACTGCCGTTTACTATCACTTTCGATAGCATCCTTTCTCTTGTTTTCATCAATTATACTATTGTAAAAATCTTCAGTATTACCAATCATAACATCTGGCTGTATTCCATTGATATCAATAGGAGTATTGTTAGCTCCTACCATTATTGAGGTTATAAAAACCATAGCAGAACCATCTTTAAAATTCCTAAATGAATATGAAATTGATTTACCGTAAGTTCCAGTGCCAATTACTTTTACATTGCTTAGATTTTCTTTTAATGCCAGAATAAAAAGTTCAGACACGCTCGCAGTATTATAATTTGTCAGCATTACAATATTATCAAACACAAAAGGTTCTCCATTATTAGATACAATACAATCCTTTTCTTTTCCATAATTTAGTTGATAAATAACTTTGCCCTTTTCCAAAAATAAACTTGCGACATCTTTTAACTCATCAAAAGTTCCACCACTGTTATCTCGTAAATCAATAATAAGATTTTTATAATTTCTAAATTGATGAGATAATGAAAAAACTTTCTTAAACGTCACTCCATCAAAAAAATGATTTATGTCTAAATAGTAAGTATTTTGGTTTATTTGTTTTCCATTAATATTCTCTGCCTTATCCCTGCGAGAGTCAGTGTATTCTTTCATATCCTTTATTGATAAAAATGAATCATATCTTTTATATTTTTCATTCTCTAATTCCGAAATACTACTTAGGACTTTAGTCAAAACAAAATTATCGAAATCCGTCTTTATCTCACCCGTATATTTTTCTCCTAGATTTTCTTGCAACATTGCTTTGAGTTTATTTGTATCATAATAACTTTCAGTTAAATCATTTTTCATGATTAACAACTTTTCACTTCGCAGTTTAAAGTAATCTTTAGCTATTAACAATAAAATTACCAATATAATTCCCAATATTATACTCAACACTGTTTTTAACTTCTCCATAAAGCATTCCTTTTCATATAAATTCAGTTACAATAGACAAATGGAAATAGAATATTCAACAATCTATTCCCATTATAATCTACATTAAATATATAAGTAAATAACTTAGTCAGCATTTTTGGTTAAGACTTTGTCTATTTCCAAAGCTTGTCCCCTACACTTTGTAAGCCACCACCAATTGCTTTTATTCCATCGCCTACATGTGTTACAACACTTTTTCCAGTTGTTCTTTCAACAACTTCATTAGCAACAAGTGCAACTCCAACACCAATAAGTGCTGGAACCCAAAATGCACCTCCATTTGTGTCCATTGACTCGTTTTCATTCAGTTCAACAAAATATGAGTTTTTCAAAACTATTTCATTACCCATGTTACTGTCTCCTTTCCAAGGTTACTATTTTTACTATTTAGTTAAGAAGTCACCAACCGACTTTAATCCGCTACCTATACCGCTTAAAGCTTTTCCTGTATAATAGGATGCATTTTCTGGAATAGTTTTACCAGTAGATCTTTTAACACCTTCATTTGCAAACTCATACGCAAAATACCCAGCAAAACCTACTCCAATTGCAATTAAAACTGGGCCTCCACCGTTAACATCCATTTTCTCATTCTCGTTCAATTCAATAAAGACTGTCCCCGACAATTTAAATTGGCGGGGATATTCACTTTACTTTGTCAGTTAACTAAAGTAAAATGAATAAAAAAAAAGGAAACTACCATTAGGAGTAGTCCCAACCAAAAAACCATGATTATTTTAA
>JAAYPF010000095.1 GCA_012519925.1 Clostridiaceae bacterium | reverse complement strand
TTGGACTAAGAAAAGGACAAAATGTTCAAGGGGGTTAATGCCCGTACTTGAATGTCCCATTTGTTCATGCTTAACATATGAATGTGTGGATTAAAAAAGTCCGCCCGATAGGGCGATAAGTTCAGGTGAAAAACGTAGAGGTAAAAAAGACTGAGAAAGGTGGATATTATATGAAATTATCAAATGAACAGTTAAAGAATATTTATTTCGGAGCATATAGCTTTTGTGAAACTGAGGATGGATATTTACAGGCTTTTCAGTATACAAAGCAGCAGATGCAGTACTTTAAGGAAAGTTCTGATTTTTGGTATGACAGATGTATGGCTTCCACCGCAAAAACACTTGAATTTAGTACAAGTGCAACTCAATTTTCCTTAGACTACAAAATCATATGGGTGGGGTCAGAAGATTCTATTGAGCTTGCTGTTGACGGATTGATAACAAAAATATATTATGTAAAGGATTTGAAGGAAGAGGGGAAAATATCCTTTGAAATGCCTGTAGGTAAAAAGGAAGTCATAGTCTATTTGCCTGCTGATGCGACTATTTTGATACGTAATTTTGACATTGATGCGGACGTATCTCCTTTGAAAAAAGGGGAGAGGGTTTTATGGATGGGAGATTCTATAACACAGGGTTTTGGACCGTTACGTTCTGCACATACCTATGTAAGTGTGGCAAATCGTCTACTTAACTACGATATTATCAATCAGGGAATTGGTGGATACGTATATGATAAAAACGTACTTGTTAATATGGAAGGTTACTCTCCAGATAAAATAATTGTTTCTTTGGGAACCAATCAATATGGAACAGAAAGTATGAAGGATATTGAGGAATATTACGAAAGATTATCAGAAATATATGGGGATAGACCGGTACTTTGCATCACGCCAATCTGGAGAGGGGATTCACCTGATGGATTTGAGACGCTTGCAAAGTTCTGCCAAAAAACGAAGGATATTTGTTCAAAGTATTCTAATATAACTGTAGTTGAGGGATTTAAGCTTGTGCCCCATTTATCTGAATATTTTCTGGACAATCTTCATCCTAATGCCCTTGGTTCGGAGATATATGGAAGAAACCTCGTGTTAGCAATACATGAAGCTGGATTCTAAAATATCCCCTGTGTTAGGATAGTTGTCGTAAGAAAAGCTTTATAGTTTTTTCGTAATAAGAGAGAATTAAAAGTCACTGACCTTTTATTATACTGAGGAATTTGTTCAAAACTGCTATTTATGTTTTGCAGATTCCTCAATACCAGATACATTTCTTTGGTATTTTGGAATGATTTTAGGCTCAAACATACCAGTTTACTATAGCCTGAAAGAAATTTTCATTTTCCAAAAACTTTCTCATTATTTTCTTTTATTTCTTCTTTTGTAAGTTTGGGTTTAGGATTCTTTTTATTTTCTTCTAGAATATTTTTTATTTCATTCTCAAAAGTTGAAGAGGATATTTTTTCCTATTATATTTTCTTGTATGGCTCATTAGCTTCCACTTTAAGCTGACTTCTTGATATTTATGTTTGCATGTTAATTATACGCATAAAACTTACCTCTGTGCCCGCTTGGCAATAATATTTCTGTTTTCCATGTTTTTGTGCTTTTGGTGTAAATTAACATACGATTTAACAATAAAGTACACCTAGAACAAAAATAGTTAATGTTTTACTATTATTATAGGGTCGTTTTTTGTTATAATAAAATATGGAAATTATTAATGGAGGAATGTTATGCTAAGAGCAGAAGATTTTTTTGAATTGTCGGGAAATCCCTTTGAATCATTATTTGAAGGTACTGAATACGTATGGGAAGGACTTGGAAAAATAAAAGGATTTTTAAGAGACAATCTTGTTCCAAATTTAGATGGAGTATACAATAGCGGCTTGGTTTTAAACAAAACCTTGATTCTATATGATGGTAAAGTTATCGACGCAGGGTTTATCATCGATAACTCAAAAAAGAGTCCTGAAGTTATTATGGAGGGTGAAGTTTTAAAAGGTGCAAGTATACTATACGCTGGGGCAGTTTTTATGGATGGCAATATATCCATCGGCAAGAACACTATAGTTGAACCTGGGGCATTAATAAAAGGACCGACAATAATAGGTGATGGTACTGAAGTTCGCCAGGGTGCTTATATAAGAGGAGATGTACTTGTTGGCAATAAGTGTGTTGTTGGACATACCACCGAATTAAAATCCTGTATATTTCTCGGGGAGAGTAAAGCAGGTCATTTCGCCTATATAGGTGACAGTATTTTGGGTAAAGTAAATCTTGGAGCGGGCACAAAACTTGCAAACCTTAAGCTTGTTGAATCACAGGTTGTTCTTAATATCGATGGCAAAAAATACGATACAGGATTAAGAAAACTCGGAGCTATTTTAGGAGATGGTGTTGAGACAGGATGTAACAGTACAACAACTCCAGGAACTCTTATAGGAAAAAGTTGTCTTTTGTATCCTAATGCAACTGCAAGAGGATATTTTCCTCCGAAGAATATTATCAAGTTTAAGCAGTGTCAAGAATTGCAGGAGAGAAACTAAAACGATAATTTTTAGAATTATGACATATAAGCCGCTTTTTGGAGCAATATTTCGTTGCCTATTAGCACCAGAATAAAAGTGAAGAAATTTTTAGTATCGGAATTTATAAAAATCCTATTTTTATGAATTCCGATACTATGTTTGAAAGAGTATTTCCCTTTCTCATTTCCCAACAAAGAGTATTGACCTTATCAAAAAACTTTCAAACAAAAGCACAACTCTCAATAGTGCAAGTGCATATTATGGAAAGAACATTGCGAAGAGCCTTAGAGAATGTAAACGAAGCGAATTTTCTTATATAGATTTTCTCATAAGTGTCTCAACATGTGTGTAATGCTCAAGGTTATTAAGCTTTGAAGCTGCACCCTTATCAAGAACGACTGTTACTTTTCCTCTGTGAAGTTGTATTGCAGAAGAAGTTATTTGAGGAGTTATAGGACCTTCAATTGCTTTAGCAACGACAGAGGCCTTCTTTTCGCCATTTACAATCATTAAAATATTTCTTGCTTCAAGAATGGTACCTATTCCCATTGTTATTGCATAACGAGGCATTTCATCTCTTGAAATACCAGCCTTTTTATAGAAACTTTCGTAATTATCATCTAAGGTTTGTTTGGTAAGCGGTTCTACTCGTGTCCTTGATTGAAGTGATGAACCAGGCTCATTGAATGCCCAGTGACCGTCTCCGCCAATACCTAAGAGTTGAAGGTCAATACCGCCGGCTTTTTTAATTTCTTCCTCATACCATTGACAGAAGATTTCCGGCTCCTTTGATAAACCATCGGGAACACGAATGTTTTCCTTTTTTATATTTATATGCTTAAATAGCTCCTCATACATAAACCGTGCATAACTTTGGTCTTCATTATAAGGTATATCAAGATTTATACCTATTCCAAGATATTCGTCAAGATTGAAAGTTTTTACCTGTGAAAAATCCAGTCCGTTGTTATGCATTTTAATAAGTTCCTGATACGTACCAATGGGGGTACTTCCTGTGGCTAATCCTAGAACACAATCTGGTTTTGACTTTACATATGAGGCTATGGTTTCAGCAGCATATTTACTCATTTGCTCATAATTTTCTGTAATTACAATATTCATGAACTTCCTCCATTTCTGTTTCTATCTAAAAACTGATATGATTTTATCATAAATAATAATAGATATGCAATTTAGGTTAATAATTAGGATGAAGTTTGAGTGTTTTTTAGCAAACAAAAACTGTCAATACTATAATTATTCCCAAACACTGCAAATAATACTAATCAAATTGTAAATTAAAAGTTCTTAATCACACCTAGAAGATATAGTCTCATAAATGCAAAATCGATGGAGTCAAGTTCTCCATTCCTATCCACATCTGCAATTAACATTTGGTCCGGTGTGAGTATTTCCTCGCTTAAACCGAGTATATGCTTTCTTAACCGTGCAAAATCTAAAACATCTATTTTCCCGTTATTATCTATATCGCCAATAAGGGAGTTAGTTTTATCGATTATGCCAAAAGGCTGAGTTAAACTAAGCCCTCCTGACCCTTTTATTTGTGCTCTTATGTAGTTGTTAACACAATCTTCGTAGTAGTTCAAATCAATTCTATTACCAGTAGCAATAACCCTACAGTCTGCAATCCACTCAATTGTTTCATAATTTTGTGCTGAAATTGTAATGGAATTTTCCTCTTGATTAACAATTATATTGTTGATAATGGGAAAAGAATTCTGTGAATTGGAGTCTATAAAAGTCATATTATTTGTCAATGACGTTACAGCATAAAATGTTCCGTTTTCCATAGAATACCGAATGTTTTCCTCAGTGTTTTCGGGCATAAGCATTATGTTTGAGTTAAAGCCTGTTTCATCTACTGAATGGGAGTCGTCGCTTGAAAATCCCCAGACAGGACGATTTGGCATTGTATTCATAAGAATATGATCCCACATTTGTCTGAAACTTTCTCTGTTCCCGTATCTTTTATTTAAAGCTTCAATTCCAACGCAAGAAGGGTATTCATGAAATAACCTTGTGTATTCATTAAGATATTCGGCACCTGCTTCAGTAATTTGATCTTCATAAAAGAAGAATATGGCCGATTCATCTCCCCCCGGATGATTTATGTGTGAAATACCGCCTAATTCTTCGCATCTTTTTATTTTACTCTCTATTGATACATTCGTTGATTCACAGAAATCAGCCCAGTATGTATTAACATGTCCGAGCACTGTTTGCTCCGTTGAAAAGGGAATTGGAAGCATTCCTCTACCGTTTCTGCCAATACCGGCTTTAATTTCTTTTAGCCGCTCGGTGGTTAAATAATTATCAGGATTTTTGTCGGTTCTATCCCATGTAGAATTAGTTATATTATGATCGGTGATTGCTGCCACATCATAACCCTTTATATAGCAATCCTCAATCATTTCTTTAGGCGAATATTTTCCATCAAATTCATTAGTATGCATATGTAAGCATGCTTTGAACTGTCCGAATGAATTCCAATCCACAGATTCATAGGGATTGATTATTTTGTACTCTTTAGTTCCTATTGAATTTTCTGTTGCATTTGCACAATTTGCAAACCCAAAAATTAAACATGAATAAACTAATAGGTTTGTACAAAAGAAAGCGGTTATACTTTTTCTTTTTATGTGATAAAGCATAGAGTTATTCTCCTTTAGGATTTTCTATATATTATATCAAAAAATAGAAGTCTTTTTTATTCTATACTCACAATTATATATTTTGCAATAATCATTTTATATTGATTTTAGGTATTGCAAAGTATATACATTGATTCATATGTTGCGAAAGATTCGGCTTCTAACATGCAAATGCAGATGTTTTACTGCATCTGCTTATATAAAATCTTTTTTCAGAACATATTAGCAAATTTATTTTATATTTCAACTGTGATAATATAATAGGGTGCCCTAAGAGAACAAAAAGAGTCATGAGTGATATGAATTTTCTTAGTTTGGGAATAAGGGGCGTTTAATAATTTTCTTTAACGAGGTTTCTATGAAAAATTATAAAGGGGTAATAAAGTATATAAGTATGGTCATGTTTGTTTTGTACGTATCATTTTTGATATACTTAACTTTTTTTGACCACACTTATGGGCGGCATCTTGTTCGCAGGAGTATAAATATTATTCCCTTTAAGACAATAATTCAATTCCTCACTAGATCGAAGGATTTGAAGGGTATTTTGGTGAATATTGCAGGGAACATTGCAGCTTTTGTTCCAATGGGTTTTTTGTTGCCCCTTACTTTTAGCAAATTAAAAGGTTTTATGAAAGTTTTACCGGTGGTACTTGGAGTAACATTATCTATTGAAACTTTTCAGTATATTACAGCATCAGGTATTAGTGATATTGATGATGTTATATTGAATGTACTTGGAGGAGTTATTGGTTATTTTATGTTGAGGATTGTGGTTAGATTATCGGCATTAATATATAAAAAAAGCTAGAGAATATGGAGGGATTTAAGGATGAAAGGAAAATCAAATTGTGATTGTTGCGTTAATTATATATTTGATGAGGAGTGTAACTTCTATAGTTGCCAGGTGGATTTAGACGAGGACGAAATGGTCAGATTTATGGGAAAGTCCTATGATAATTGTCCGTACTTTCGGTTTGATGATGAATATAAAACGGTTAGAAAACAGATGTGATTATCAACAGGGCTTGTAAAATATACTGAAAAAAGGAAGTTTAATATGAATATTGAAGGAGAACTTGTTAAAGGACGGTTTATCAAAAGATTAAACCGTTTTGAAGCAGTGGTTGAAATTGATGGTGTTCAAGAGCTTGTTCATGTTCCAAACACGGGAAGGCTAAGAGAACTGTTGACAGAGAACACGATGGTGCTGTTAAGGAAATATGATAAAAAGGATCGTAAAACGAAGTTTGGATTATTATTAGTGATGAAAGATGAAGTTTGGGTTTCTATAGATTCTGCAAATGTACCCAATAAGATCGTATATGAGGCTCTGAACAATAAAGCCTTTGAACAGTTTAGTGGCTATAGCGAAATCCGCCGTGAAGTGACTATGCTAAACAGTCGATTTGATTTTGGATTGTATGATGGGGAACATGAATATTATATTGAAGTAAAAGGTGTTACGCTAGTGGAAGACAGACAGGCGTTTTTTCCAGATGCCCCAACCACGAGAGGTACAAGACACCTTGAAGAGTTGATGCAAATTAAACTGAGTGGAAAGGGAGCAGGAGTTATCTTTATTATACAAAGAGAAGATGCCGATGTAATAAAACCTAATGACAGAACTGACAAGGAATTTGGCAATGCATTGCGAAATGCTAAGAAGGCAGGTGTGGATCTTTTCTCGTATGTGTGTGAAATAGATGTTGAACAAAGACAAATTAACATAATTCGCAGCATACCGGTAATTTTATAGTTAGGATTGTTTTTTACATCATGTTTTAAAAATGCTAATAGGACTATATTAAAACTAAATTAAATGACGGGAGGAGATTATTTAATGCTATATGACTTATTAAAATCAAGAAGAAGTATTAGAAGATTTCAAAGTAGAGAAGTAGAAAAGGAGAAGGTGGACACAATTCTTAAAAGTGCTTTGCTGTCACCTTCATCACGTTCAAGGAGACCTTGGGAGTTTGTTGCAGTTACCGATAAGGAATTGTTAATGAAGTTGTCAAAATCAAGAGAGCATGGATCGGCTTTTATTGAGGGTGCGCCTTTGGGGATAGTTGTTATTGCACATTCTGAAATATGTGATGTCTGGATAGAGGATGCTTCTATAGCTTCTATTATTATTCAGCTATCGGCTCAATCCTTGGGCTTAGGCTCATGTTGGATACAGATTAGGGACAGATATCATTCTGAGGATTTGAAATCTGAAGATTATATAAAAGGTATTCTCGGAATACCCGCTAAATATAGCGTTGAATGTATGGTTGCTGTAGGTTATCCAGCAGAAGAAAAAGAAGCTTACTCTGAAGAAGGATTATTGTATGATAAGCTGCATTTTAATAAGTACTAGCCGAGTGAGTATGGATTGAGGGACTTTCCATAACTTTCAATAAGTTGTATAATAGTTATAGCTTTACTTTATAAAATTTGTATTGGGAGACAAAAATATGCCTATTGTGGGAATTGATTTAGGAACTACTAACAGTTTAATTTCGTGCTTTATCGAAAATGAATGTGTCTTTATACCAAATGCCCTTCAAGAGAATATAACACCTTCTGTTGTAAGCATAATTGAAAGCGATGAGATTATAGTGGGCAGAGCGGCTAAGGAAAGACTTCTTACTCACCCACAGAGTACAGCAGCCGCATTTAAGAGATACATGGGTACAAATAAGAAGTATAACTTAGGTAAGTATACTTTCACTCCTACAGAACTTTCCTCTTTTGTACTAAAATCACTTAAGGCTGATGCAGAGGTCTTTCTCAAGACAGAAATAACCGAAGCTGTAATTAGTGTTCCAGCATATTTTAATGATCAACAGAGGCGTGCTACCAAACAGGCAGGGGAAATGGCTGGGTTGAAGGTGGAAAGACTTATTAACGAGCCTACTGCAGCGGCTGTGGCATATGGTTTGCATGAGAATGATGAAGAAAAAAAGTTTCTGGTTTTTGATTTGGGCGGAGGAACTTTTGATGTTTCTATTTTGGAGCTTTTTGACGATATTATGGAGGTCAAAGCAGTTGCGGGGAACAACTTTTTAGGTGGTGAAGATTTTGACCATTGCTTGCTTGATTATTTTATAAATCATCATAAACTAAAAAAGGAAGAGCTTGATTTGAAGACTCTTTCAGCATTAAAGAAGCTATCAGAGGTGTGCAAAATTGCATTATCCAAGGCGGATAAGTATGACTTTGATTGTACAATTAATGGACAAAATTATAATCTTATGATATCAAATAATGAATTTGAGACTATGGCAAAAGATTTACTTATAAAATTAAAGCAACCTTTACAAAAAGCTTTTAGGGATTCAGCCATATATACCAATGACCTTGATGAAATTATATTGGTGGGTGGAGCTACTAGAATGCCCATAATTAGATCCTTTTGTGCAAAATATTTTGGACGTTTGCCCCTTTGTTCAATTAATCCTGACGAGGTCGTAGCTTATGGAGCGGGTGTTTACGGAGCTATGAAGGAACGTAATGAATACTTAAAAGAAACGGTACTGACTGATGTATGTCCATATACTTTAGGAACAGAAGTGGCAATTTATAATGAATACGGAGAAATAGAAGGTGGGCGGTTTCAGCCAATAATTGAACGTAATACTATTGTTCCATGTAGCAAAGTTGAAAGATTTTACACCTTATATGATAACCAAAGAGTGATAAGAATTGAGGTTTATCAGGGAGAAAGCAGGATGGTTGAAAATAATATTAAATTAGGTGAATTGGAAGTATATGTCCCACCTGAACCCCGAGGAAAATCTTCAATAGATGTTAGGTACACCTATGACATTAACGGAATTTTAGAGGTAGAGGTCAAGTCCAATGCAACGGGTGAAATTAAGCGTAAGGTAATACTAAAAAATGACTGTACATTAACGGAAGAGGAAGTTGCAACTCGTCTTAAGCAACTTGAAAATATCAAGATTCATCCTAGAGAAAACTCAAAAAATCGATACCTTTTGGCAAAAGGTGAAAGGCTTTATGAAGAATCACTTTCAGATGTGAGAGCCCAAATAGCTCAAGCAATTGAACATTTTGAAGCGGTATTGAACAGACAGAATCCTGAAGAGATAAAGTCTGAGGCAGAAATGTTTGAGAGATTTCTAAATAGAATTGAAAATTGGGAGAAATAGTGTAATGGATGTATGGGGAATTTTGGGGATTGAAAGAACTGCGGATACTAAGGTGATAAAAAGGGCTTACGCTAAAATGTTGAAAGACTATCATCCTGAAGACGATCCCGAAGGTTTTATGAGGCTAAGGAAGGCTTATGAGGCTGCATTAGAACAAGCTCACACAGTTTCGGAAGATGCAGAAATTCGCGTATTTGATATCAGTTCTTTTGAGGATAGCAACCAATACCTTAGAAAAAATTTATCAAAGTTAGAAGATAACTCTAACTCAGTAAATATTAGAAGTGATAAGGAAGAGTTTCCTAAGGACAAAAAGGAGCAATTGCTTCAAAAGGTAGAGTTACTATATAGTGATATTTTTAAACGTAGAGAAGTAAAATTTTGGCAAGATTTATTTGCCGAATTAACTGTTGATGAGTACCACTATTTAACTGATAAAGCGTGGGATTTCTTTAATAAGAATTGCAGTTTACCCTATGAAGTATGGAAGTTCATAAACTCAGAATTTTCAATTTTTGAAGATGAAAGGTTTCGATGGACAAAGGTTGTTCAGCATGATTTTGGATTGTCTTTTGATTGTTTTGACCAAAGTCTAACTGTTGACTACTCAAGTTATGCAGAAAATAGATTTTATGCGTTTGAATGCTTTGTTAGAGGTGATTATAAATCGACTGTTCAACATATTCAAGAGGCAGAAAAGATCTTTTGTAAAGATTTTGTGCTTTACAGACTTAAAGGAATTGCTTTGTACCTTATGCGTAATTATACTCAGGCAATTGAGGCGTTTTCAAGTGCATTGTCACTTAACGGTAATGACTTAGAAATGTTATTGTTTCGAGGTAATGCTTTTCTAAATAACAGTGAATATAAGAAAGCTACTATGGATTTTTATATAGTTCTTAAAACGGACATGGATAATGTCGATGGATTAAAGGGCATGATTATGTGTTTTTGTGCACAGAAAAAGTATAGATCAGCAGACAAGTATTTTCGTATTTTTATGAAAAAATGTCCTTTAGGGGATGTTCAGATTGGCATGCTATTAGATGAATGTCAAAGGGATAGATTAATGAATAAAGTTGGAGGTATTCTTAATAGAATTAATAAAGTTAACGACATAGCCTTTAATGAGGAAACAGCATTATTCTATTGTATTAAATTTACATTGATAACATTTATTGCTCCACCTGTGTTGTATGTAGTACTCTTATACCCTAAGGGATATATATATATAGGTATATTGATCCTTCTTTATTTAACAAATAAAATTTTAAAACGAAAGTCAAAAAAATAGGTACTTTTTTAAAATGATCTTAGTGTTTTTTGAGAAAATATGGGAGATATAATGATAAGTACAGAGTTAAAACAATTATGGAAAATTTCATTAAGTATGACTTCTACTTGGGGGCCAGAAAAAGATTTTGAACTAATGGAGAAATATAAGCCCTTCTGGAAAAAGCTCAAGAGAGGAAAGCTAAGAATAACAAGCGAAATACTTCATGGAGTATCTGAATCAAGCAGTTCTTTTTTTGAAAGGCAGCAAAGTTCGAGGATAAAGACTTATTTACAGAAGGTATTTTATATATTTGATGAGGATAGTTATAGAAAATGTTTGGATTACTTTTTTAATGGTACTAACATTAAGAAGTCTTTTGAGGATAAAAGAAATTTGATTTTGGCATTACCCCAAAAAGAAAGAAGCTTATATATAAACTCCTTTGCACACCAACGTGAAGAACATGGCAAATTATCAATTATTAATCAGTATTGTACAGCGCTTCCATCGGAAGGTATAATGGCGTATGATATAAGCAATTGTGTATGTATTTGCCGTTTAGGATTATATCAAGGATATCTAAAGGAAGGTGAGCTTTCGAGCTATTTAGATCCCCTTGCATTAAAAGCACAGGAAAACTATTCTAGCTTTGAAGAGTTTGGTCTTTCTAGTATTGTAGGATTATTGTATTCCATGGATGAGGTTGATTTGAATGCATACAATTACTGTATGGATAAACTGAAACTGGCAGTTACACACCCACAAAGTTATTGGAACAATATTGACTGGAATTTAAACCTTTCTTAAGCAGTAGAAGCCCTGCGATAATTAAATGTCAAGAAACATTAAAAAATATATTCTTTCTAAGCAAATTACGGGAAGTATAAAATCTATTCATGTATATAATAGAATTATGAGTTGTATATCAAATTGTAAAATATTTAAAAGAACTTTATTTAGAATTCGATTTGATTTGTATATGATAAATTATAAAGGAGTTGATACAACATGAAATATACATTAGCTGAAAAAATCTTTAATGCTCATAGAGTGGATATGCCTTTTGAAGATACCCATGTATTAAAGCTTGATGCTGTGTTTTGTCATGAAATCACAACACCCATTGCAATAACTGATCTTCAAGCAAGAGGTATGGATAGAGTATTTGATCCGAATAAGATAAAAGCAGTAATTGACCATGTGACCCCTGCAAAGGACAGTAAAACCGCTGAACAAGGTAAGATTCTGCGTGAGTGGGCAAAAAGGCATGGAATAAAAGATTTCTTTGATATTGGAAGAAATGGTGTATGTCATGCCATATTTCCTGAAAAGGGCTTTGTAAGACCGGGATATACAATTATAATGGGGGATTCACATACTTGTACTCACGGAGCATTTGGGGCTTTTGCAGCCGGCGTTGGTACAACAGATCTTGAAGTGGGGATTTTAAAGGGAGTTTGTGCCTTCCGTTCTCCAAAGACAATCAAGATTGTGCTAAACGGAAAACTTAAGCCGGGAGTTTTTGCGAAGGATGCTATACTGTATGTTATAAAAGAATTGACAGTCAACGGTGCAACAAACATGGTAATAGAGTTTACCGGCTCCATCGTAGATGAAATGAGTATGGAAGCTAGAATGACACTATGCAATATGGCTATCGAAGCTGGTGGTACTTGCGGAGTTTGTTATCCCGATATGACAACCGTTGAATACCTTTGGGATTATATAAAGGATGAGTTTGAATCAAAGGAAGCAGCTTTAAAAGAATATTCAAAATGGATTTCTGACGAAGATGCTCATTATGAGAAGGTATATGAATTTGATTTGTCAAACTTAGAGCCAATGGTTACTTTCGGTTATAAACCTGATCAGGTTAAACCGGTGAAGGAAATGACCGGGACAAAAATCAACCAGATATACATCGGAAGTTGTACAAACGGTCGTATTGAAGATTTAAGGGTAGCAGCAGAGGTTTTGAAAGGTAAGAAAATAAATGATGATGTACGTGGAATTGTGAGCCCTGCGACTCCAGCTATATATAGTCAGGCTTTAAAGGAGGGAATTATTGAAATTTTCCAGGATGCAGGTTTTTGCGTTACAAATCCCACCTGTGGAGCTTGCCTTGGAATGAGCAACGGAGTTTTAGCAAGTGGAGAATCATGTGCCTCAACGACAAATAGAAATTTCAACGGTCGTATGGGTAAAGGAGGAATGGTTCACCTTATGAGCCCTGCTACTGCTGCTGCAACAGCAATTGCAGGTGAAATTGTTAATTCGGATTTGTTTTGCTCATAGAGTGAAAGGAAGACGCCAATCAGAGGATATTATCAGGGAGGGAAATCAAAATGAAAACCTTTAGCGGAAAAGTCTTATTTTTAGATAGAAATGATATAAATACGGATGAAATAATTCCTGCAAAGTATCTTACCGAAATAACGAAAGAGGCTCTTAAGCCTTATGTTTTAGAGGATCTGATACTGGACAGTTTTGATCCTAAAAAAGATATAGAGGGCAAGTCGGTAATTGTAACCCGTGAAAACTTTGGATGCGGCTCTTCTAGAGAACATGCTCCATGGGCTTTAGAAGTAAATAATATTAATGTAGTAGTAGCAGAAAGTTTTGCTAGAATATTTAGACAAAACATGTACAACTGCGGCATGTTTGCAATTGAGCTTCCAAAGGATAAAATCGATTATTTATTTAACACCTATGCTAAAAAGGATGCTACCATGACTGTGGATGTTGACAGAAATAAAATCATTGTTGAATCGGAAGGTAAATCCGAAGAGCTAGATTTCAAAATTGGAGACTTCGACAAAACACTAGTTAAAGAAGGCGGCTGGGTAGGCTACGCAGATAAAAATTATTAATATGATATAAAAAAGCATTCGGTTAAATGAACTGCCTCCCAAAAGTTAGATATATAAAATCCGACTTTTGGGAGGCTGGTTTTTTATGGCAAATGCAATAAAATCAATCAACATAAACATCTTCTTTTTTAAGATATCCACTATCAATAAGAACCTCATCAATATTATTCATATCAACAGCTACCGGAGATAAAAGAATTGATGGAACATCTATCTTCTCATTATTCACCCTATGAGTTGCTTCAATATTTTCCCCATTAAGCATTTTCTGAGCTGTTTTTACAGCTTCTTTACCTAATTGTCGAGTATCTTTAAAAACTGTCATGCTTTGGGTACCCTTTACAATCCTTTGTGCAGCAAGTAAATCTGAATCTTGATAACGCTTTAAATAAAGCTATAGATGGTGAATTGAAGCTCAAAAACGTCATTTCACAAACTGAATTAATTGGTTCAAAGCCTTATACAAGATTTGAATATTACTGTTAATAATCTATATGACTATTTAATAAAGATTGGAGAGATTACAAAGTTTATAAATAGCATTTCCGAGCAAACTAATTTGTTGGCTTTAAATGCTGCCATTGAAGCAGCAAGAGCCGGTGAGGCAGGTAAAGGGTTTGCGGTGGTTGCTGAAGAGGTGAAAAACTTAGCGGAGAAATCAAATGAGTCGTTAGGCGAGATAAAAAGTGTTATTGGAAATATAGAACAACTGATAGATAATATGAAAACAGGTATTGAAAAGAGTGCAGAAGAAATAAAATCAACATCTCAAATTATCAATGAAGAGGCTAATGCCTTTAATGGTATTGTATTAGCAAATCAAACTGTCAATAGTCAGATATTATCAATAAACGAAAGACTTGATAATGCAAAAGACAATATAGGCAAAATAAATGATAGTATTAATTCGGTTGCCAATATTGCAATTGAGCTGCTCGATAACTCTAAGAGTGCTCAAGGTGCAATAAAAAGTCAGGTTGCTACACAGGATAATTTTGTCCAATCGGCGGTTAAACTCAAAAATATGTCCGAGGAGTTTGGTAAAGTTATAAGTAGCTTTAAGTTGGAGGAGTAAAAAAGCATAATGCTATGGCATAAGGCGTTTTTCCTGTGAGTCACTGTATTTATAACCGCTGAAAGCTAGAAGCATTATAGCCGGAGCATATAAGATCCAGATGGTACAGTTTGCCAGTTGGTATATAATACCCGATTTTATTACCATTACAAGTCCCACTAGAATATCACTAAAGAAAAAGCAAGCCATTGCGATGCTGACCATCAATGAATTCTTTTTTGGAAATAACTCCAATATGTAATTTGCTTCTCCGACCCAGAAAGATACGCAAAGAACTGTGCCGTATGCAATAAACATATACAGAAGTGGACTCAATTTGAGTATTGGATAGAATACAAAGGATATAATTAGACTATAGACTAAAACTATGCCTATGCCCCAAGCAAATAGTATAAGCTTGGTTGATTTATTCTCTATAGCAAAAAGTTTTTGTTTTAAGCCTTGACCATTTCTTATAATGAGAAGTATTTGAGATAAAAGGAAAAAACCTATACCTCCGTAAGTACTATGAAGGAGAAAGGCCATTTCAGCACAACATATTGCAATAAATGCGATTTTTAGAAGTGCCGAGTCTTTTTTACTTAGACTATCCTTACCTGAAATAGCTACTATTATGGTTATCACAAAAACACTGATACGCTTAATTATAGAACTTGGAAAGCTGTTATCAATAGATCTGAATAATGTTGAAAAATCTAAATATACATACCATATCCCGACTAATGAAGCAAGTATAACCATTATTGTTATGCTTGTTTTTTTATTTTTGTCCATTTTATACTCTCCCCTTTTTTGATTCCGGTTGGTGTTTGCAACTAATGGATTTTGCTAAATACTAATACTTATGCTAAAATATAGTGTGTTTATTATATTACAGACTTTTTTTGTTTGTTGCAATATATTCCAGTGTTAATTCGTGTTAGATTGCTACAAAAAGTCTTTAATAAGATATAATATCTAATTATGTTACTTTTTTGGAAGCTTCTGCGATCACTTATATTTGAATTAGAGGTGGGATTAATATACATGAAGAGGAAAACGGGCTTAGACTTGCTTAGAACCTTTGCGATCCTATTTGTGGTAGGAGTACATTTTTTTTATCATACAGATTTTTATAGGGTGCCTGTAGCTGGTAAAAATATGATAGTACAAGTTGCGTTAAAATGGCTATTTACTATGTGTGTACCTTTATTTATGTTGCTTACGGGATATTTGCAGACTGAAAAGAGGCCCGATAGTAAATATTTTAAAAAGTTAATACCCATTCTAGGGGTGTATTTATTTTATTCCATATTGTCCATTATTATGAGAATAACATATCTTAATGAAAGCAAAAGTATTTTGTCATGGATTAAAGCTATACTGATTTTTGACGCGGACAAGTATTCATGGTATATCAACATGTATATAGGACTATTTCTTTTAACTCCGTTTTTAAACATGATACACAAGGGTCTAAATAGTGCAAAGGACTATAAAATATTCCTCTTCATTTTGGTTCTTCTTACAGGATTTCCAGCATTTTTTAATTCTTTATCAGCCCAAACGTCGGTATTTAAAGCACTATCTTTCTCAGACTGGTGGACTAAAATTTATCCTGTTACTTATTATTTTATCGGTGCCTATATAAAGAAATATCCGGTAAAGGTCAACAAGTTACTAGCATCTATATCCCTTGGTTTTGTTATATTACTTCAAACTATCTTAACGGTATTTTATTCTTACAATAAGATATTTGTAAATGTAATTGGTGATTACGGTTCAATACTTATTGTTGCAGGGGCGGTTTTGTTTTTTCTTATTTTTTATGATATTGAAATTAAGAATAAACACATAAGCCGATTGCTAGGTACTATATCAGTGCTGTCTCTTGATATATATTTGTGCTCATATATAAGCGATAAATTGGTTTACGTTTTTGTAATGAAGAATATATTTAAATCCCAGCAGCAAATAATGCTTTATTCAGTATTTATTATTATGGCATCTTTTTTAATAGCTTTCGTGATTTCATATTTAAGATGTAAAGCGGTGAGACTTAAACCTATACAAAACAGTAAAATTTACAAAACCATCTCACAGTAATTATAAAAAGAGTGTTGAACATAAAATATGAGCTACACTCCTTTTTACTTCTTTCGAACGAAGTGAAAAAAGCAAAAAACGAAGGGGCTCGATGCCCCAGAGTTTTTTGCAAAACATGTATATCAGAATCTACCTCTACCTCCACCGTGACTTCGACCACTGCTACCTCTATGTGTACTGCTACGACCACCACCACCTGAGGATTGACTTTGTATTCTAGTCCTTGTAGTGTTTTCTCTAATAAACTGATCGGTGTTTTGATTGAGTACAAAGGAGCCACCTTTCTCATAGGTCCTAGTCGTTGTGGTGACTTTACCTTTACTAGAATGAGAAATTATAAGTGTAGCAGCTATGGAGATTATAAGAGGAATGATATAAACAGGCCATAATTTCAACATACGAGCTACCTTCTGCAAGTAGGTTGGATTGTAATAATTTAAATCGGGATCACGTTCTTCACGATACTGACCTTTTGGCACTCCATAATCTGCATAGGTGATTACATTATTGATAAATTCATTGCATGCAGCATAGTAATCGCCATCAGAAAGTAGAGAGGTCACATTATTTATCATGCTGCCAATTCTATTATTGGTATAAATATCAATTGCTCTACCAGTAGTTGATATTGCTACTTCACGTATATCCATGTTGATTAGCAACAACAATCCAGAGTATTGGCTATCAAGTCCATAGTCATTATAGTCATAATAATCATCTGCATATGCTGTGGAATCCTTTCCTTTTGTATCATCGGTTATAACTATAACTGTATCGAGGGTATAGGCACTTTTTATTGCATCAATTCTTGCTTGGAGCTGTTGAATTTCTATATCTGAAAGATATCCTAAATCATCCACGACATTAATAGGATTGGAGGCATAAGCTGTTGACCCCGCAAAAATAGAAACAAGTAAAAAAACTAACATTAAAAAACTAAATTTTTTATACAATTAAAGCACCCCCAAATACACATATTAGCCATACTACTACAAATACAATTATAGCAAAAACAAACTGCCTCAAACGACTAATAGGCGTATCTCCAACTACTTTGCCCGTTTGTCCGTTTATAATGAAAATGTGATCTTTGCCTTTGAATTTGTTTATAAGCAGATAAATAGGTAACATGGCATAGGAAGCATCAACTTTAGAAAGTGCAACGTTTTTGTCTCTAATACTAAAAGAAGAATAGCCGGATACTGTACTTCTTAGTCTGTCTTCCATATACTTTTTAGCTCTTGCTTCCATGGTGGGCTTGGCTTCATCCGACTCAACATCATATCTTTCAGCCATAAAACCTGACATATATTTCATTGAGAATTCCTTCAAATCGTCATAGTGATAAGGTTCGGCCATAAACATAAAATTGTCATCAAGCTTTTTTGAAGCGTCGACAGGAATTCGATTATATTGAGCGACACCTCTTCTTGTAACAAGATAATATTTTGTGTTTGTATAACGATAATCGCCTTTACGCCATGAAGTAACCCGTGTGGCTTCACCGCTAATCATACCATCTGCTCTACAATCAAAGAGCCAAAAAGGTGCGTATATGCCAGTTACTTTATCTATTTCTTCTTTTTGTTTGAACTCTTTAGGAGTAAATAATTTTTTGCTAATCCACTCTCTGTATATTTCCTTAGCTTCATCACTTACTAGACGGAATGGAATGACACTTTTTGGTTTGAAGCGACCGGAAAATCTTGTTTTTATAATTGTTGGGCTTTTACAATAAAGACAAAAGGTGGCAGAGGTTGTAGCATCGGCAATTAATTCCGCACCGCAACTACCACATTTGTACGAGTCTAACTCTTGCATATCCTGTTCAGAAGCTTCTTCATTGTGGACAGTATCTATTTCTTCTAATTTAAATTCAGCTGCACAGTAATCACATTTCCAATTTTGAGTAGGTGGATTAAACTCTAAAGGGGCATTACAATTAGGACATTTATATTCTTTTACTGAATTCATTATTATTCTCCTTATTTAAAATGCAAATAATGGCAATTGACTAGCTTTTTTTAGAAATTTGTCAAGGGTAAAAAATTACTGTTACTGTTTAATTATACATTTCAATTATATTCTAGTCAATTTTTTTTAGAGTATAGAAATTTGCACATTAATGGTAACTTTAGCAGGTGTAACATGGACTGTAAATGGAGCAACAGGAATAAGTGTAACAGTTGATGAAAAGACGATTAATTTCCCGGATGCGAAGCCATTTATAGATAATAATGGAAGGACACTAATACCTGTGAGGTTTGTAACAGAAGACCTTGGTGCAAAGGTTGAATGGAATGAAAAACACAAGGTAGTTTATATCCGAAAGGATGCAGTGAATATAAGTGTTAGAATTAACGATATGGACATTGTTGTTAATAACCGCAAAGTCACTATGGATACGAAGGCAATTATAAAAGACGACAGGACTTATGTTCCAATACGATATGTAGCTGAATCACTTGGAGCCACAGTTGGTTGGAATGCTAATACAAAGACTGTTATTATAACTACTGGAAAGAATACTGATAAATCTTATGTAGAGGATTTTTATAAAATAAATCCTGATATGCCAGAAGAGTTGTATACATATGAGTATAGAAAGGATCAATTTGATGGTTTCTATGCCACAAACAAGTGGTTAGTTGATAGATATGGAGTTAGGCAAGTGACTCAATGGATGAATATTGCAAAAGATTATATGGAAACTTGTTATAACATTTTGTTATAACATTGACTATAGGAATTTTGATAAAAATGCATATGTAGAAAGCCTTAAGTGGTTTTTTATGCCAGAAATGAATTGGTACGGTGGGGATGGAGTACGAAGAACGGTATTAGAACATTTGAATTATTCTGCTGATATGGTTTTAGAAAAGCAAATTATTATTAAAACAAAATACATAACTGATCCATCATTGGTTGTAAGTGACGGAAGCACACTTGTTAGAGGAAGAGTGGTTTATACGATTGAAAGTTGTAATGATATGAAATGGATAAATAAGTTTTTTCCGTTTGGAGAAAGTGAGATTAGAAAAGAACATATAAGGGATTTTGAGATTGAGTTGGCAAATTTGCAGCAAAAAGATGGGTGGGAACATTCTGTTTATGTTCTGTATAATGAACATCTTCTCTCAGTCATTAAGTGAGGTATGTAATTTTTGAGTTAAATTACATTCTAAAAATTGATATAAATAAACAAAAGGCTATTTTGAAAGCATAATGTAAGTGCTAATATTGTTACAAATATCAATTGAATAGTGTTTAAATTTAAGGTACAATTATGGTAAATAGTTGTGATTGGTCAATAGAGAGACTTTTAGGCTCTATTCACCAATATTAATAGAATAATACTAAATAAAATTTTCGTTACTGCTCAGGCATTCCCACTTCGGGGATGCCTGTGTTAATATCTAAACATGGTCTTTGACCCCATATTTAAAAGCAACTCAAATAAAGGGATACCGTATTGGCATCCCCATGTCTTGTAACTTAATATTGCTA
>JAAYPF010000094.1 GCA_012519925.1 Clostridiaceae bacterium | reverse complement strand
AATTTACATGTAATTCAGAACACAAGAAATGGGAAGGTTGTGAATGTCAAGCAAAGCATATGGATAACAATAGATAGGTTAAAAGAAGGATCTAACATTCTAGTTGTATTTGGAAGTAACTAAATAATAGTTGAAGACTCTTCAAGCTTCTTCGATGTCAATTTTACTCTTAACATTTCATTTAAGAGCTGCTCTCTGGAAGAAATCTGTCTTTGGTAGAGCATATTTAACGCAATTTCTAGATTCACCATAGTTCTCCTTCCCATACATCATTGACTATTCAATTATACTCTACCATGTTTTAGTATGTCAATACTAAATTATTTATTTTATATGTATTGTGTTATATATATTAACCAACGCAAAAAAATCTCGTCCGATAGAGTTGGAGCTTTTACAGAGCATATTGCTATTGTTTCAGATAAAACCCCTATTGGTAAACTGATGAAAGATGTTACTTTTTCAAAAATACAGAATGGAAGGAAATTCAGGGGAGTGGATGTTCTCGGAAAAGATACGGAATTATTACATGCGATATCTGAACCTAAATTTGATGCAGATGCGATTACCAACAAAATGACGCCAGCTACCCAAGGTGCAGGGACCCTGGACTGACGGACTGCCCTTAGGCAGCAACTAAATCGAAATTATCGTTTTTGCGTTTAATTTTAGTTTCTCGTTTTTAAGAGGCCAACGAGAATCCTCCACCAGCTATCCAAGTCTCAACCCCGTCGAAACCATTACGCCCCCATATATAAACCGGTTGCTTTCTTTCAAATCAAACGTGATCTTTTACTGAAAACTGAAAATTATATGAATACCTGATCTTAAATTGTTTTACTTTGCTAGTTTTAGCAGAAACAATTTGTAGTCAGGTCTTCACTCTATATGTATATAACACAAACAAATTTTTATGAAATACTTTACACTTTAATTCATTTACATATTAGTCTATTAATCTTAAGTTTTTTGCACCTCAGAACTCTAAGATACGGTAATTGAACCATCGGATATATTAACGGTCCTATTACAGTAATTACATACAATATTATCATGAGATACAATAATTAAAGTTTTTCCATTCTTATTGAGATGTTTTAGCATTTCAAGTATCTCAATAGCAGTATGTGTGTCTAGTGCACCAGTAGGCTCATCAGCTAAAATTACTTCCGGGTTATTTACTATAGCTCTAGCAATAGCTACCCTTTGCTTTTGGCCTCCAGATAGCTGATTTACTATTTTTTTTGCAAATTCATCAACCCCAACCAATTTTAGAGCCTCCATACATTTACCTTTTATTTCTCTTTGTTTTACATCTCCAAATACAAGTGGAATTGAGACATTATCTAGTACGGTTCTTCCACCTATCAAACCAAAATCTTGTAAAACAAAGCCCATTTTCTTATTTCTAATTAAAGAAAGCTTTTTGTCTTTATTTCTAGATATGTCAATGTTGTCTATTATGATCTTGCCTGATGTAACTCTATCAAGACAACCTAAAACATTAAGCAATGTTGATTTTCCTGAGCCAGATCTACCTCTGATTGCTATAAAGTCTCCTTTTTTTATATTTATAGATACATTCCTTAGAGCATGTACTTGTGAGTTTGAACCTTCGTTATAAATTTTAGATATGTTAATAGCTTCAATAATAAAAGACATTCCTATTCATACCTCCTAATGATTGATATAGGCCCCAGCCTATAAAGTCTAGATAGAACTATCAGTGATGAAATTAAAAATACTATTATAATAAGGCCTAAAGTTATAATAAAGTTATTAATATCAATTATTAAATCTGATTTTGAAAGTAGTTCCGTACTTATTTTTAGAAAAGCAAAAGATATAACTGCCGGGGTAACTATAACTATTAAATCCGTTATTAAACGTATTGACATACAAGTCTTCCAACTTGCACCACACATATAATATATAGAATACTCTCGTATTTGGCGAAATGATGATAAAAGACTATTTCCACCTAATCCAGCTGTTACCAAAAGAAACAATATAAAATTGATTACCATTTGTTGTGAAACCTTATCTTTTATTCTTATATCATATGCTTCTTTTAACTCTTCTATTGTTTGTAAAGAACAAATACCATTCAGTTCATTTTTCCACTGCAACACTGTGGCATCCTTATTTTTCAAATTATCTATCGTAACTACTCTTCCAGGCTGAATAAAACCATGTATAAAATTACCCTGTTCATCTTTGATTTTTCCTGAGATTATTGTATTTTCACTTATTGATAGCAAATCATTTAAATCAATATCTCCTCCAATATTCATACATAAAGTATATTCTGGTTTTTCCAAAATTCCCACTACTTCCATTGCTACTTTTACCTTTTTCTCCACATCTGCAAAAGCTGTAATTTTATCTCCCACTTTATACTTATATGACATAGAATATGGGATAATCACAGGATTCACATTACCTACTATTTTTTTATTACTAAGCCATTGACCACTAGATAGCTTGTATTTAATATTGTCTTCCAGACCATCACTATACATAAAACAATCAAAATTCAAATTAGAATTCTCAAAAAACATTGATATTCCTTCTATGTGGTAAATATTCTTAACATTAATTAATTTCTTTAAGTATTTTTCATACAATTCCACATCTTTTGAAAAATCATAATTATCAAAGCATATATAAACACTATCAGATAATTTAGAGTTTGCAATCAGATTTTTTGTGAAAGTATATAATTTTAACTGACCAAGTGAAGTATTAAAAGCAAATACAGCAATCCATACCTGCAAAGCTATAATTATATATACAAAGTATCTTTCTTTCAAATTTTTAATAGAAAGCTTTAAGATTTTCAAAAAAACACCTCCCTTAAATGTTAACATTCTTATCTGTTAGTGGTGTATTAGCAAACTTTACTGATGATTTAATCATTGATAATACAGAAATAAACATTAAAAAAACAAAAATAAGCGTTAGATCTGATGCCTTTACTATAGTTGTTATTCCTATTCTTTTCAAAACCAAGTTATCAAAAACCTTGAATATTATTACAGCAACTGTAAAACTACTAACATTTAATATTGCATATTCAAATATTTGCATAAAAAGAATATCTATTTTTGTTGCTCCATAAATCCTGTGAATAATAAACTCGTTCCTTTTTCTTTCTAGGAGATAGACGAAAAGATACATAAGATTGATTACTGCTAAAATAACTATAATAACTGCAATTGCTATATTTGTAATAAATGTACTATATATTTGTTTGTTATGAACAGGTGGAATTGATAATATGGAATTTGGTAATAGTTTTTCTGTCAATTTTTCAAATACAGCTTGCTGTTTACCACTAAGCCTTTTTTCGAAAATTATATTAATCATAGAAACCTTATATTTATCTTTCAGAAAATCATTATATGGTATTTCAAACATATTATTAGCCAGCATTCCATCAACACCTACTATCTTAAACTTCTTATTCCCCAATTCATAGTATTTTCCAACTATATTTACAGTATCTCTGAATAATTCCTCATCAAAGACACTTGTGCTGACAATTATTTGATCGCTATTATCATTATCTTGGAAGTAGCCTCCTTGATGTATATATCTTTTTACACTATACGGGTGATTTGCAACAATAACAATATTCTTTTGTTTTTCCCTATTTACCTCATTTTCATCTATATGCCCACAATTTTCATCATGCTTATGTTCATGTTCAGCGATAATCAAATTTGAATTACATATTAATTTAAGCTCTTTTATGTGTGGTAGGTTGCTATTATTAATAAAAATATCCTCTAACTCCTTTTTTGACAGCTCAACATTCTCTTCACAAGTATTAATTTTATATGTTTTTGTGGTATACTCATACTTTTCTTGACTATCTCTTATTCCATTATAGTAGCTATATAAGTAGGCTAATGAAAAGTAAGAAATTATAAGTCCTAAAAAAAATGTACTAATTATTACTCTCTCATTCCTGAACATATATAAGTAATCTTTTAAAACAAATTTAATTTTTTTCATGCTTCTCTTTTTCCTTATTAAGTATTATATTTTATTAAAGGGGATAACTTTATTGTTATCTATATCACACACATCAGATACTATTATACTATCGTACTTTTTCTTTTTTATCTAATATTCTAAGGGTATATCTCACAATCATATGTATTAGAACCAGTGCACCCAGAAAAAGTACATTTTATGCTTCCATTATAAGCTACTCTATCAGCTGCATCGACACCAGGTACTTTTACTTTTCCAGTAGAAAGACTACTTTTATTTGTTCCTGTAGCACTACCTGATTTATTTTTTGCCACACCATTCTCTGTGTAATATATTTTAACTTTAGCTGAACAGGAATTTTTGTATATCTTATTTAAACTTCCATCCTGATGAAATGAAGGATTACAAGTTAGTGATGCTTCTACGTCATCATATGGCAACCATGTTCCATAGTCATAATATCTATCAAATCCCCCACCACCACAATTTAATGCTAAGACAGAAGAAACTCCAACCCCAACAACAAGGCATATAGTTGCACAAACAGAAATCATTTTTTTAATCATAAGTAAAACCCTCCTAATTAATTTATTAGTTATCCCCTTTAAGATTTACTAATAAATCTACCTTATAGATAGGTATTTGCTTTTTTCATAATATCATATTAAATTCTGTTTTTCACTACTAAAATCAAAAATCATCCAAAACAATATACATTTGCTTCATTTTTAAATAATAATCCCAAAATAATATT
>JAAYPF010000019.1 GCA_012519925.1 Clostridiaceae bacterium | reverse complement strand
GGATAACTCTACCCTTTTTTAGTACTTTTTAGTACACAAAACTATTGTTTTTCCAAATTTTGAACTGTAAAATAAAGAATGATGGGTGAAATTTTATTTTCATATCACCGTGAATAATTCAGGTATAATATTCTGAGGTGATTTAATTGTTAATTATAGGTTTGAACGGAAGTCCAAATAAGAATGGGAATACAAAGTTTTTGCTGAACACAGTCCTAGATAAGCTTAAAGAAATGGGAGCTGAGACTAAGATACTTGAAATACCCGAACTTTTAAAATCTGCAAAACACAGCTTTTGTACTGTGTGCAGCAATCCATGTTCTGGTGTATGTTATAAAGATACAGCTCTTGAAGAAGCTTATGAATTAATGAGAAAAGCTGATGGGTTGGTGTTTGGAAGTCCTTCTTATTTTGGAACAGTGACGGGGCAAATGAAAGCTTTCTTTGATAAGACGAGAAAGCTTAGGGGAGAAAAAGCCTTTTACAACAAGGTTGCAGCTGGTGTTACTGTTGGAGCATCAAAATATGGAGGTCAAGAGACAACGATGAAGGCTCTTCACGATATTATGATGGTTCACGGAATGATGGTTATTGGCGATGGGTATGTTGAAGATGACTGTGGACATCATGGTGTGTGTGCCAAAAAACCAGCTGAAAGTGACGAAGTAGCACAGAAGCGAGCGTTAATAATGGCAAAGCACCTTTTTGAGGTGTGTGATATGATTTCTAAAAAATAACTGGTCACTAGCTATTTCAATAGGATTCTTTGCATTTTTGCATAGCAATGCTTTTTTACAGCGAGATGTTTTTACAAGGATAGATTATTGCTAAATCTAACTTGGTTCCTAAGAGGTTTGAAGCAGCAGATATTTATTCTACATCCATATTATATTTAGAGAACTTATAAAGGATTTGATAAACAAATGAAGGAGAATCAAATGTCAAAAGAAAGAATAAATATATTTACAGGACATTTTGGAAGTGGTAAGACAGAGGTAGCTGTCAACTTTGCCCTAAATTCTGCAAGTAGAACGAAAAAGGTGGCAATTGTTGATTTAGATATAGTAAACCCATATTTTCGCACAGCCGATGCTAAAAGTGAACTTGAGAATAAAGGTATTTGGGTAATTACACCGATGTATGCCAATACAAATGTTGATGTTCCTGCACTTCCTCCTGAAATAAATACTTTATTTGAAAGAAAGGATTACAATGTGATTCTTGACATAGGAGGAGATGATCTCGGAGCTAAAGTTCTTGCAAGATATAAGGACGAGCTTATTTACCAGGGATATTGTATGTACTTTGTTGTCAACACCAAGAGACCTATGACTGATACGGATGAGAAATTAGAACATATGATTTATGAAATAGAAAGCTCATCGGGACTTAAAGTTACAAAACTTATAAACAATACAAATCTTTTAGACCAAACCAATATGGAAGTTGTAATTGAAGGACACAGTGCTATTAAGAGAATATCTGATAAACTCAATATTCCCATTGGGTTTGTAAGCGGTTTTGCTGATTTGGTTGGCGGAGTTGAGAAAGAAATTGATATTGAATTTTTTTCGTTGAAAAAGTTGATTAAATTGCCCTGGAATTAGCGAGGTTTTCTTTAATGAAAAGACTAAGCTACGGCAATTTATAGTCTTCTGTAATGACCAATATTTATATTGATATGAAAGTGAAAAAGTTTTCTTAGAACTTTTAGAAAAACTTGAAAAAAAGGAGAAAGAGTTCTATAATAAACGAAGTAGCTTTTGGTCGAAGAATAGAAAGCACGATAAGAACGGTGAAAATAACAAAAAATTAAATGATATAAACCACTAATGTAATGGGGGATTTAAATGGCAAAGGTAATATTTAATGAAGACCGTTGTAAAGGATGTAAGTTATGTACAACGGTATGTCCAAAAAATATTGTTATAATGTTAGAAGATAAGATAAACCAGAAAGGATTTCATCCTGCTGGTGTATCGGATATGGACAAATGTATTGGATGTGCTTTTTGTGCAACAATTTGTCCTGATTGCGTAATTGAGGTTGAAAAATAGAATTCATTCTTTGAAATGGATAAAGGTAGGGGGACTTAGTTAAATGGGTGAAAAATTATTGATGAAAGGTAATGAAGTAATTGCTGAAGCAGCTATTAGAGCAGGTTGTAAGCATTATTTCGGGTATCCTATCACTCCTCAGACTGAAATTGCACATTACATGGCAAAGAAAATGCCTGAGGTTGGTGGTACTTTTGTTCAAGCAGAAAGTGAAATAGCAGCAATAAATATGGTTTATGGTGCAGCAAGTGCTGGAGTTAGAGTTATGACTTCATCTTCAAGCCCTGGAATCAGTTTAAAGCAAGAAGGTATTTCCTATGCTGCAGGAGCTGAGCTTCCGGCTGTTATTGTTAACATAGTACGTTGTGGTCCTGGACTTGGAGGTATTTTACCAGCACAGTGTGATTATTTTCAAGCTGTAAAAGGCGGAGGGCACGGTGACTACAAAATGGTTGTTTTGGCACCTTCTAGTGTCCAAGAATTATATGAGCTAACTGTTGAGGCTTTTAATATTTCTGATAAATACAGACAGCTTACCATGATTATGGGAGATGGTGTATTAGGGCAGATGATGGAGGCCGTTGAGTTTAAAGATCAAGAGAATATAGTAAATGTTGATAAGCCTTGGGCTACTACTGGTACAGGTATGAAAAGAGAACATAATACAATTCAGTCTATATATATTCAGCCTGAAGTACTAGAACAGCACAATAAAAAGCTTCAAGAAAAGTACAAGCTTATAGAAGAAAATGAAGTAAGAGTTGAAAGTTATAACTGTGAGGATGCAGATATTATTGTTACCGCTTTTGGTACTACTGCAAGAATAGTTAATAATGTTATTAAAATGGCTGAGAAGGAAGGAATAAAGGTAGGTTTGATTAGACCTATTACACTTTGGCCTTTCCCTGTAAAGGAATTTGAAAAATATGCAGAAGTTCCGAAAGCGTTTTTGTCAGTAGAATTAAATGCAGGTCAGATGGTCGAGGATGTAAGACTTTCTGTCAATGGTAAGAGACCGGTATATTTCTACGGTAGAATGGGTGGAATGATTCCAAGCCAACAGGAAATCTTAGATCAGATAAAGCAAATATTAAATAAGTAAGAAGGGGAATTAAAATGGCTACTGTTTTTAAGAGACCACATGCTTTGATAGATAAGTCAATGCATTACTGCCCTGGATGTACCCATGGTATTATCCACAGGCTTATTGCAGAAGTTTTAGATGAATTGGATATAGAAGGTACGACTGTAGGTGTGTCTCCTGTTGGATGTACCTATAACAATTATGAGTATTTCAATTGTGATATGGTTCAGGCAGCACATGGAAGAGCACCAGCGGTTGCAACAGGTATCAAGAGAGCTAATCCAGACAATGTTGTTTTTGCGTATCAGGGTGATGGTGACTTGGCGGCTATCGGTACTGCTGAAATAGTTCATGCAGCTGCAAGGGGCGAAAAGATAACTGTTATCTTTGTAAATAATGCTATTTATGGAATGACATCGGGGCAGATGGCACCCACAACCCTTATAAATCAGGTTACTACGACTTCACCCTTTGGAAGAAAGCCTGAAGTTCACGGTTTTCCGATAAAAGTTTGTGAGATGTTGTCTACTTTAGAAGGAGCGGTGTTCGTTGAAAGAGTTTCTACCCATGATGTTAAGAACATTATGAATGCAAAAAAGGCTATTAAAAAAGCAATACAAGTACAAAGGGCTAATTTGGGTTTTGGCATTGTTGAAATATTGTCCTCCTGTCCGACAAACTGGGGAATGAACCCGGTAGACGCCTTAGGATGGATAAAGGATAAAATGGTACCTTTTTATCCTTTGGGTAATTTTAAAGGCAAGGATTTGGAGGTGTAATTTAAAATGAAAAATCAAGATATTATTATAGCTGGATTTGGTGGACAAGGTATACTTTCAGCGGGAAGAATTCTTGCCTATGCAGGAATGTTAGAGAATAAGAATGTATCCTGGCTCCCTTCCTATGGGCCTGAAATGAGGGGCGGTACGGCAAACTGTAGTGTAATTATTTCCGATGAAGCGGTAGGTTCACCGATAATAAATATTGCTACATCGCTTATTGTTATGAATGGTCCTTCTCTTGATAAATTTGAAAAAATGGTTTCTAGTGGGGGCGTAATAATAATAGATAGTTCACTAGTTGAAAAGGTTCCTGAAAGAAAAGATGTAGATATATACAGAATACCTGCAACAAAAACTGCTTTAGATATGGGCAATGCTACTTTTGCTACTATAGTCTTACTAGGAAAATTGATTGCAGCAACGAATATTGTTTCAAAGGAATCTTTTGAAGAAGCTTTGAAAAAGACTCTGCCAGCGAAAAAGCATTATATGATTCCCGATGAGATTAAAGCTTTAGAATATGGAATGAACTATTAGAATTTGTTATTAGATGTTGATGAAAGCTGTGTACCAAATAGATAGTACATAGCTTTTATTATGCTCATTGGAGTGAAATTTTCAGTGAGCTTATGAAGAGTGAATTTAAAGGTACTTGAGAAAATTAAACACTTTATGTTAGCTAAATGCACACAAATACTAATAATTATAACCACCTTCTATAAGGTAGTATCTTTATTATAGAAGGTGGTTATAAAGATCATTATAGTTAATCTTGTTTATGGTTTAAAGTATTGGATGTACAACTGTAGGCTGTTTTGCAACTTGTACAAGCCTATTACACATTATACAATAACTCGCTGTAGGTAGGGAAGGGCCACATTTCTTCATCTACTATTGTTTCGAGTTTATCAGCCACCAGCCTCAATTCGTTCATTTTTGTAATGACAATATCTCTGTACATTACAGCATGCTCATAAGAGCTACCGGAAAAATTGGTGGCATCTGAAGTAGCCTGTTCTAGAGCTGTAATACTCTTTTTTAATTGTGCTAATAGTGCTGACACTTCTTGTAGGAGTTCAGTTTGTGCACTAATATCTACACTCAAACCCGTAGCCTGTATAGATGTTATTGAAGAGGCAATATTCCTAGTGAAACTAATGACAGCAGGCAGTATTTGGCGTTTAGCCATATCTAGCATTGTATGAGCTTCAATATTTATTGTTTTTATATATATTTCGAGCAAAATCTCAGACCGGGAGTGAAGCTCTGTTTTGTTTAGAACACCATGTTTTTCAAATAGTTTAATATTCTTTTCTTTAACTAGTGCCTCTATTGCATCAACTGTGGTTTTTAGGTTTGGAAGACCTCTTCTTTCGGCTTCTTTTACCCACTCTTCACAGTAACTGTTGCCATTGAAAATAATCCT
Organism: Clostridiaceae bacterium; assembly: GCA_012519925.1. Taxonomy (GTDB): domain Bacteria; phylum Bacillota; class Clostridia; order Acetivibrionales; family Acetivibrionaceae; genus Acetivibrio. The sequence continues at coordinate 92,060 of JAAYPF010000019.1, read as the reverse complement.
CTTGTGGTTTGATACAATATCCTTTAGCAAGGCTTGTAACTCCATATTAAAGTCTGTAGCCTTTTCAAGTCGGTCAGCTATGTTACATAAAGCCTCGGCAACTATTGTATTAATAATATAGTTTGGACATGCAACTGAGTCAGAGGATGGAACCATCCTGAATTCGAATTTATTTCCAGTAAAAGCAAAGGGAGAAGTCCTATTTCTGTCGGTTGCATCCTTTGGTAAGGTAGGCAATGTGTTAACCCCTATTTTAAGTTCTCCATTTTGTATTGATGATTTTGCACCGCCTTTTTCTATTTGTTCGAGTATATCTGTAAGTTGATCACCTAAGAAGATGGAAATGATAGCAGGTGGTGCTTCGTTTGCCCCGAGACGATGGTCATTGCCGGGATTTGCAGCAGACACTCTTAGCAAATCGGCATATTCATCTACAGCCATTATAACTGCACACAGGAATACTAGGAACTGTGCATTTTCATGAGGTGTATTTCCTGGATCAAGAAGATTTTGACCGTCATCTGTGCACATTGACCAATTATTGTGTTTTCCGGAACCGTTAACTCCTGCAAAGGGTTTTTCGTGCAATAGACATACTAGTCCATGCCTTAGTGCGACTTTCTTTAGTGTATCCATAATTAACTGGTTATGATCGGTTGCGACATTTGTTGTTCCAAAGATTGGTGCTAATTCATGTTGGGCAGGTGCAGCTTCATTGTGTTTGGTTTTGGATGCTACACCTAATTTCCAGAGCTCATGATCTAATTCTTTCATGAATTCTGAGATTCTCTCTTTGAGAGTTCCGTAATAATGATCTTCCTTTTCCTGTCCTTTAGGTGGTTTAGCACCAAATAAGGTTCTACCAGTAAAGATTAGATCCTTACGTTTATCAAAAAGTTTTTTGTCAACAATAAAATATTCCTGTTCAGGTCCAACAGTTGTAATAATTTTTGTTGTTGTAGTATTTCCAAACAGCCTTAAAATTCGAAGTGCCTGATTAGAAAGTACTTCCATAGATCTTAAGAGAGGTGTTTTTTTGTCTAGTATTTCTCCTGTGTAAGAGCAGAAAGCAGTGGGAATATATAAGGTATTGTCTTTGACAAAGGCTGGTGAAGTGCAATCCCAGGCTGTATAACCTCTTGCTTCAAAGGTTGCTCTAAGACCTCCTGATGGAAAGGATGAAGCGTCAGGTTCACCCTTAACAAGCTCTTTACCTGAAAACTCCATTAAAACTTTTCCGTCCGCTGTAGGAGAGATGAAGGAGTCGTGTTTTTCGGCAGTAATTCCTGTCATAGGCTGAAACCAATGACAATAGTGTGTTGCACCTTTCTCAATAGCCCAATCTTTCATAGCATTTGCAACAACGTCTGCTACTTGTGGAAGAAGGGGAGTGCCCTCGTCTATAGTTTTCTTTAAGGCCTTGTATGTTGGCTTGGGTAAGCGTTCCCTCATAGTTGCATCATTAAAAACGCTAGAACCGAATAATTCTACAAGAGAATAGGTATGTGATTCCACCTTTGACATTTTAAAATCCCCTTTCAATAAATATAAATTTAACAATTAACTAAAAGTAATAGTATCTACATAATACAAGTGACCCTGCATATGCTTTATTGGCGAATAAAAACATATGGTTATAAATATCAAAATTATAAAGTTATGTTTATTGAATTCTCATCAGAAAGATTAAATAAAAGAGCGTGTCAATAAAATCTGAAACGCCCTTGCTCTTCAAAAACATCTATAAACTTTATAAAACACCATTGTTTATAACTTATAAAGTATTAATACACTATCCTATATAATAATAAAGGGTTTAAAGAGAAAATGCAAGATGTAATTAAAAAAAATGGTTATAATCAGTTACTTTTAAGAATTATTTATTTTAGCCGTTTTTAGATGAGCCATAGAACAATTAGGTAGCAAACCATATACAATTTAAACATGCGAATTATAGAGTTTATTAGTAGCTATATATTGAATTTCTTCATCAGTATAACTTTTAAATAAATGAGAATGTTCTGAATTAATATCAAGTTCACCTTCGATTTTATGAATATGTCCGTTTTCTGTTTTAATTGGCAATCCAGTATAGCCAGTATAATAGTGGGAATGACCATTATAAGAAGATATACCGAAAAATGTATGAATATGAAAAGCTTCAATTCCTATCATAGTATCTGAAGTTCCGAGAATTCTATGAATATGACCATTAAATTCTTTTGATTCTAATTTATACTTATGGATATGTGAATACATAAAAACCTCCTAATAAACAATAAAGTAATGCAAGATATATATTAATCTGCACAAAAAGGCTTTTTATTATTAATCCAATTATTGTATTCTAATTTTAACATATTGAGGGGAGAGCTTCAAGATAATTTTGCGTAATGGAGCTAAATAACAGATTTGGAGGAGGAGTGAAAGAAAACCAAGTTTCTCCATTCCTCCTCCTCTAAAATTACATAAAATATATAAGATTCTTTCTATAAATAACTTATTCAATAAATAAATAATAGGATCCATTGAGCATTTTACTTTTACCTGTTAGGGTTATACTTTCAATTTCGTATTTTTTGATTATTACATCCTTAGCATGTCCTAAATAGGAGGTAAAGATATCGCCAACGCCAAAGCTGTGCTTTAAATTCTTATTAAGGGTTTTGGTGAGATCTGGAATTTTATCTATATTCGTTATTGTTCCATGTTGCTTAATAAAGGCTTTAATAAATTTTATTTGATTGTTTTTTCTTTCTACGTCTCCAATTTGAAAGAGTTCACCTTCTTCATCGTAGCCCTGCCTGAAACGAACAAAGCCTTCTGCTTGTTTACCATTAAGTGTTTGTCTACCTTTATCCAAATGTATGGAGAGATCTTGAAATGGGTCATCATAGTGCATATCGATGGGAACATCAATATCAACTCCTCCAAAGAGGTCAACAAGTTTAACAAAGCCGTCGGGGTTTATTCTTACATAATCGTCTACAACAATACCGAATTTTTCTTTTATTACATCGGCAAGAAAATTCATTGAGTAAGGCTCGAATTTACCCTCATATTTCAAATAAGGACCAATATTATGTGCAGCATTGATTTTGTAAAAAGCCGCATTGTTTACTTTGCCGTGTAGGGAAAGATAGTGTCTTACTTTTTCGTTATAATTTATGTAGAGATCTCTAGGTATCATAATAAGCTTGAGCTTTTCGTTTTCCTTGTCAATACTTAAAATTCCTATAGTGTCATATAGCCCGGATACTCTATCCGAACCGATGAATAGAATGTTTTTGCTTCCTTTTGAAATAAGCTCCTTAGAGTATGTAATTTCGTTTGTAAGTCCTGGTATGGCATCGTAATCTATCTCACTAGGTGTTGGTAGTATGGATGGTGTTGGTATATAGTGAGCATTTTTTTTGGTTATTTCAATGGGGTCAATAGTGGGTTGGCTTTCAGAGGGTATACCTTCATATATATCTTTTGCAACACTGCTGTCGTTTCCTAATAATCCGAATTTGCTAAGAGCAAAGACTGAAATTGTTATTATTACAAATGAACTTAGCCAAATAATAATGTTTTTTTTCAAATTGATTTTAGATTTTCTTTTGTTCTTCATTTCCTTCTCCCCTTACACTAACTAAGCATAGAATTAATTTATTAAAAAAATTGGTCAAATGTCTTTAAAACGCTTTATATCGTAAAAAAATGTTCCTATGCTTCGAAGCTTCATGATGGGATTTGTAGTTTCAATATTGCATAGGTTATTTTATTTAGTTTCTGTATAAGAATATTTTAACATATGTTTAACGGAATTCGAGTAAAAAAGACAAAATTTAAGAAAAAATTAATCTATTTATTTATCGGAGGAATATATTGTTGATTTAACAAGCAAATACTTGAAGAGATGGGAGAAAATGTTTGTATTTGAAAAATAGAAGAGTATGACTTTTCTATTTTTCAAATATTTTTTGAAGTTTTTCATAACGCTCATGGGTTAGAAGAGCATCTTTATCGGTATTTTTAAGTTTAAGTACATAGGTCCAACGACCGTAAGAGTAAATTTTCTGAATCATAAGAAGGTTTATTATATATGACTTATGACTTCTAAAAAAGATTGAACTGTCTAGCCGTTCTTCTAAGTCGCTCAAACTGTCAGAGGTTATATATTTGTCATCCATTGTATATATTGCAGTACTTCGTTCTTCGCGTTGGATGAGTATAATTTCATTCATATCTATAAAACTGATACCATCTTTGTTTTTGATAACTAGTTTTTCTAAAATCCTATTAGGTTTACCAATCTGTTTTAGCGGCTGTTCGTTGAGATGGGCTGACAGGCTTTTAATCCTTTCTAAGGTTTGATTAATTCTTTCGAGTTTAAAAGGCTTAACAAGATAATCAAAAGCATATACCTCAAAGGCATCCGACATATACTCTTCATGAGCTGTTGCAAATATAATAATGGTTTTGGGGTTTATATCCATTACTTTTTTTGCACATTCTATGCCATTTAGTAAGGGCATTTCGACGTCCATAAAAATCACATCAGGTTTATAAGCTTCGGAAAAGCAGAAGGCGGCATCTCCGTCTTCTGCTTCACCTATCACCTCAAAGCCCTCAACCTTTGACAGTACTTTTTTTAGCACAAGTCTCATTCCTTTATCATCATCAGCTATTAGTACTCTGAAATTCAAGCTCACCATCGCCCCCTTCTAAGAGCCTTTGGCTTACCGAGAATTTCGGAAAGGACAATTCCTTTTAAAATGTCATTACTGTTCATATTTGTCAAGTTAAGTAAATCGCTTAAGTTATTTTTATATCTTTGATTATTTGAAGCTTCTTGATATATGGATTCCTCAGTACTAGTAACTTCTTTAAAACCACCAAGGTTTTCTTTAACTTGAGTTGAGGCAGAACCGAAAGAACCTTCCATGCTAATACCTTCTGTACTCATGTCTTCCGGTTTTGTATTGTTGTTTATTATATCCCTTATACGGGCAGAAGTATTTTGTGGTGATCTTCCTTCAATAGGTCTATTTTGCCTAGTTCTGTTAGCAGTTGACCTGTTTACCGGAGGTCTGTTAGGAGCAGCTCTGTTTATGGGAGCACCAGAGGAAACAGATCTTCCTCCAGGTGACCTGTTCGCATAAGGTCTTGGTCTTTGTGTGTTTTGAGGATAATTAGTGTTGTTCCTATAATCACTCATAATATACAACTCCTTAAGACTTAGGTTCTTTTGTTGAAACATTAGGTTTTCCAGCTTTTGCGATGGAATCCCTCATCTGTGTATCGGCAATAACATTTTGCATACTGTAATAATCCATAACTCCAAGTTTACCTTCGCGTAGTGCAGCTGCCATGGCTTTAGGAACTTCCGATTCAGCTTCTACAACTTTTGCTCGCATTTCCTGAACCATAGCTTGCATTTCCTGTTCTCTTGCAACAGCCATAGCTCTTCTTTCTTCAGCTTTTGCCTGTGCTATTCTCTTATCAGCTTCTGCTTGGTCTGTTTGAAGTTGTGCACCTATATTTCTACCTACATCTATATCAGCAATATCAATTGACAATATCTCGAAGGCAGTTCCAGAGTCAAGACCTTTACTAAGCACTGTTTTTGATATATTATCAGGATTTTCTAAAACCTCTTTGTGATCTACGGAGGAACCAACTGTTGTAACGACACCTTCACCAACACGGGCGATGATGGTATGTTCACCGGCACCACCGACCAAACGATCTATATTTGCTCTAACTGTAACTCTCGCTTTTGCCTTAAGTTCAATACCGTCTTTAGCGATTGCAGCGATTATAGGTGTTTCTATTACCTTTGGATTAACACTCATTTGAACAGCTTCTAAAACATCTCTGCCGGCCAAATCTATTGCAGCAGCTCTTTCAAATTCTAGTGGTATATTTGCTCTTTGTGCAGCTATAAGTGCATTTACAACTCTGTCAACATTACCACCTGCAAGATAGTGGGCTTCAAGTTTGTTTATTGAAACATCAATACCTGCTTTTGTAGCTTTGATCACTGGATTAACAATTCTTGATGGAACAACTCTTCTAAGTCTCATACCTACAAGAGTAAAGATACCTACACGTACATTTGCAGCAAAGGCAGATATCCAAAGACCTACAGGAATAAATGAGAAAAAGAATGAAATAAATAGAATTATTGCTCCTAAGGCAACGATAATTAATAATGGATTTAAATCGTTCATAATATTACCCCTTTCAATTGTGTATTTTTATAATGCAAATTGCAGAGTTTTTGTAGAAAAAGCATTACAAAAAGTTTGTTGTTATTTAGTTTCTCTAACAACTATTCTTCTTCCTTCTACTTTTATAACTTTTATTTTAGCGTCCTTTTGAATATACTCCGATTCAGAAACGACATCTAGTTTAACGCCATCGAAATCTGCAGTTCCTGCAGGACGAAGTATAGTTACTGCTTTACCTTCTTTTCCTAGAAAAAACTTTAAATCTTCTGTTCCTTCAAAACCCTGTTCTTTGTTCAAAGAAGCGGTTAGTACTAGAGTTTTTGAAAGTCTGCCTTTAGTAGCAGAGTGAAGTACAAAAGTAAGAGCAATACCTAAAATAGCCAATATGATAATAATTAGATATAATACATCATATGGATCTCTTGCCACGGATATAATTCCTAGTATGAGCAGAATAGTTCCTGTTATACCGGGTGCACCAAAACCGGGGTTGAACATTTCGATAATTACCAATATAATGCCGAGTATAAAAAGTACAGCTGATAAGAAATCAAAACTAGTAAAAAGACCTACTAAATCTGGCATATAAACACCCCCTTTTTTAATTAATAGTATGAATTTCTTGTGGTTTAAATTATTGAAGCAACAATTGTGTATTCAATTAAATTTATATTCTAAGTATAAACGACTTAAATAATAACTTAAATATCAATTCTCTATATTATACATCTTTAAGTCCCAATTGTCATTTTTAATGGATTAAGGTGTTAAAAGAACGCAAATCAATATTTATAGTCCAAACTAAAAGATTCTAGATAGATTAACATTGTTTTTTTGAGGTGAAAAATGCAAAACAGCTTTCTAAAAACCCCAATTAACCAGTTGTATTTTCGAATCGATTAAATTAAACATCCTTATTTTTTGGGAATTTAATCTCAAAGGTTGTATAATCTTCGCTAGATACGGATATTTTACCGTTATATCTTTCAATGATGCTTTTTGAGGTGAAAAGCCCCATTCCTTCGCCCTTACTTCCTTTTGTAGAAAAACCTGCTTCAAATATTTTATCTATTATGTTTAGAGGGATATTAGGACCGTTGTTTGTGATTATAAAATCAAAGGTTCGTAAATCCTCAAAAATGTTAATTTTCAACAATCTGTTGGCGTCAAGTTCTTCAAGGGCATATATTGAGTTGTCAATAATATTACCAAGTATACGGCACATTTTCCAAGATGGTACTTGAAAGCCGTCTAACTGTGATGTGACCTTCAATTCTATTTTGATGTTTCTTTTTTCACAGTCTAGTATTTTTGCTTGAAGAAGAGCATTAATTGCTGCATTAGTGGTTTTTAAAACCCTGCTAACCTTTTGTATGTCATTATAAACCTGTTCAATGTATTCTTCAGCATCTTTGTATTCCTTCATTTCTATTAAGCTGTAAACAACTTGTAGATGATTCATGAAGTCATGTCTTTGAGCTCTAAGGGTCTTGTTTAGGCTTTCCAATTGACTTAAGGAGCTTTTAAAGGCTTCGTGTTGAGAAACTGAATCGGTTAGCTCAATAGCATTTTTTATTGTAATATAGCTGTTTATAAATAAGATGGTAAATACCATTAAGTAAAAAAACAGGTAAGTTATATTGAAGGTTGGAGCAGGTTTATTAAACTTATTTGAAAAAGCGGTATATGCCAAAACTCCAATAAGTATGCTTAAGTGTATAAAATTTAAAATAATTATAGAAAGTATAGTTTTATTTATATTGAGCTTTTTTTTCATATTGTTTGTTAAAACTCCGTTTTGTATTGTTTGGATATTTACTAATATTACATATATATATTATAAGATATTTTTGTAAATATTACAAAAGTCAAAAAATATTACATGGTTCGAAAGGAGCGTAATAAAAACTATGGGGTATTGGGTCCCTTTGTTTTTACTCCTTTCATTTCGTTCCAAGGAGCGTAATAAAAACTACGGGGCATCGAGCCCCTTCGTTTTTGCTCCTTTCATTTCATTCTAAGGAGCGTAACAAAAAGCGAAGGGGACTAAAATTCCCCTCCGCCTTTTTATTATTGCAAAATGTAAAGAGAAAGCGAAAAGTTTATATCTTAACAGTCCAACCAAACTTATCTTCTAGTTTGCCGCTTTGAATTCCGGTAATAGTATCGTAGACTTTTGAAGAAATTTCACCAATCTTACCGTTATTTATTTCAATCACTTTTCCATCCCAATTAAGCTCTCCGATTGGAGATATAACAGCAGCTGTGCCCGTTCCAAAAGCTTCTTCAAGCGTACCATTAGCATGGGCATCGAAAATCTCTGCAATGGAAATTCTTCGTTCAGTGACTTTAACACCCATTGAATTTAGTAGTTCTATAGTAGATGTTCTCGTTATTCCGGCTAAAATACTACCTTCTAGGGATGGAGTAATAATTTCTCCATTTATTTTAAAGAATACATTCATTGTACCTACTTCTTCAACGTATTTTTTCTCTAATCCATCAAGCCACAAAACTTGTGTATAGCCCTTTTCCTTTGCTTCCATTTGAGCCTTTAAGCTTGAAGCATAGTTGCCCGGTGTCTTAGCAAAACCTATACCGCCTTTTACAGCACGGACATAATTGCTTTCTACATAGATTTTTACAGGATTAATACCTTCTTTATAATAAGCTCCAACAGGGGAGAGTATTATCATAAATTTGTATGTATGGGAAGGTCTAACTCCAAGATTAGCATCAGTTGCTATTATGAACGGACGAATATAAAGGGATGTCCCTTCTGCTTCTGGTATCCAATCTTTTTCAACTTCTACTAAAGCTTTTACTGCTTCAACAGCAAAGTCAACGTCAATTGGTGGTATGCATAATCTATCATTTGAAATATTTACTCTTTCCATATTCTTTTTTGGTCTGAAAAGAAGAATTTCGCCGTTTACACCCTTATAGGCCTTTAAACCTTCAAAGATAGCCTGACCGTAGTGAAATACCATACATGAAGGATCGAAACTTAACGGAGCATAAGGTGTGATTCTTGGATCGTGCCAGCCTTTACCTTCCGTGTAATCCATTGTAAACATGTGATCTGTAAAATATATACCGAAACCTAAATTGTTTTGGTCAGGTTTTTGCTTTGGACTTTTTGTTTTTTCAATTGCAATTTGGTAGGACATATTGTTAACCCCTTTCAAAATATATATAGAAAATTGTTTGTAAGTTGTAATACCTCTAAAATCGTACAAAATAAGTACGGAGAAAAATCTTATATATATTATGCTACTTTTTATTTCAAAAATCCAGCCTTTTATCAAAATAGATTGAGAAAATTTACAAAGAATCTAGAAATAACATATAAAAAGTCCCAATAAGGGTATTTTATATGTGTTATTATATTGCTATGTTATAATCTTATTTGCTATTATAAAGGTAATCGTCTTATTTATGAACTAGGGAGGAAACTATGATAGAAAAATTTTATCCAAAACTTAAAGTTAATAAAGTCCAGGATGTTGATCTAAATATGCTTAAAACCAAAAAAATAAAAGGTCTTATATTAGATATAGACAACACTCTTGTACCTGAACATGTAGCAGAAGCTGACCAAAATGCGGTGGAATGGATTGAAAGATTGAAAGAAGCTGGATTTAAAGCCTGTATTGTATCTAATGCGTCCGAAAAAAGGGTAATTAAATTTAATGAAAATTTAAAACTCTATGCAATTCATAAGGCCTCAAAGCCAGGGAAAAAGGCATTTATGAAGGCCGCGAGACTAATGGACACAAAAATTGAAGAAACAGCTGTTATAGGTGATCAGATTTTTACCGATATATATGGTGGGAACAGATTAAATATGTTTACCATACTTGTTAATCCTATTGACCAGAAGGAGATCTTCTATGTTAGAGTCAAAAGAATTGCAGAAAAATATATACTTTCAAAGTACAAGAAATTCTTGTTGGAACAAGAAAAATAGAGATTTTGGAGTTGTGTTTTCCTAATTATCATCTTTTATTTTTTAGGTTTACTATAAGGAGGCATTATGAATATTGATTATAGTGTTACAGGTAATACCAGGCTTTTGGGATTAATCGGAAATCCTGTCGAGCATTCTATTTCACCCCAGTTGCATAATTCACTGAGCAAATTACTAGGTTTAGATTTAATGTATGTTCCGTTAAAAATAGAAAAAGAAAACCTTGGGGTTTTGGTAAAAGCTCTTAAAGCTGTTGATTTTGTTGGCTTTAATGTGACTATACCGTTCAAGCGTGAAATTATGAAGTTTATTGATGACAATACAAAAGAAGCTATATTGATGGGATCAATAAACACGGTAAAAAAAATTGAAGGTCGGCTTTATGGCTATAATACTGATGGAGAAGGCTTTTTGAGGGCCTTTAAAGAATCAGCGGGTACAGGCTTTAAGGGTAAGAAGGTTGTAATGCTCGGAGCAGGAGGGGTTGCAAGACCAATTGCTGTTAAGATTGCAATGGATGGTGCTGAGAAAATCAGCATAGTAAATCGTACAACTCAGAAGTCGGTAGAGTTAGCTGAGGTTGTCAATGAAAATATAAGAGAGATAGTTCAAGTTTACAATTTTGAAGATAAGACCTTAAAGATGGCGTTTGAAGAAAGTGATATAATTATAAATACAACATCGGTTGGTATGGAACCTCATACTGAAGAATCGCTTGTTAGTGATATGGAGTACTTCAATGGACAGATAGTATATGATGTGGTTTATAATCCTACTAAGACAAAATTCCTCATTGATGCCGAAAACAGGGGTTGTAAGGCAATTAACGGTTTGGGAATGCTGTTTTACCAAGGTATAAATGCTTATGAAATATGGACTGGTGTTAAGTTCTCAGATGAGGAGTTAAAGAAAATTTACAAATCTTTTATATCAATTCTAAATAAGTAAGGTGTTTTAGTAAATTTATATAGTATAGGAATTTGCATTTTGCAATTTCGCCCGAAGGGCTCTAAGTTCACTAATTAAATTTATAGTTTCAACCCAACAAAAGCAAATTTTTTCAACGATTGACTAGTATTTATTTAAAGTTAAGTATATGTAAACCCTCTATTGGTCGAAATAATACCATAAGAGGGTTGTTGCATATTAATAAAATGCAAGTTGTAAAATGTTTACTTCTATAATACTTGAAACCGAGTGGAAAAATGTAGAGTAAAGCAAAACTCTGATAAAGACGATAATTACTTAAGTAAGTTAAAACATATCCTTATAAGGTGGATATTATGAAAAAGCAGATTAGAAAAAGGCTTGGTGTCCTTCTCCTCGAAGCAGGACTTGTATCAGAGCAACAATTGCAAAAGGCTTTGAAGGTTCAGAAGATCACCGGTAAAAAATTGGGTGAAGTTCTTATTTCAGAGGGGGTTGTAACTCAGGAAAGTATTATTGAAGTTCTTGAGTTTCAGCTTGGTATTCCCCATGTAAATTTAGAGGAGTATAATATAGATCAGGCTGCATGCCTTATGATTCCCGAATCACTGGCAAGAAGATACGAAATTATACCTATTTTTCAACAAAATGGTATACTTACTGTTGCTATGAGCGATCCTTTAAATGTATTTGCTATAGACGATGTAGCCATTTATTCTGGTTTAGATGTTAAGCCTGTTTTAGCATCCTCTTCAGAAATAAATAAAGCCATTAGAGAGCATTACAGCGAGCAGCATGCCATAAAAGAAGTGGAGGAGCTTAAAGAGGAAAGTGGAGTGTCTCTAAAGATAAATTCAGACAATGTTGATCAATTAAACGAAGAAGTTAATAGTGCACCCGCAGCTAAGCTTCTAAATTCAATTATTGAAAAAGCAGTTAGAAACGGAGCTAGCGATATACATATTGAGCCTTTTTCACAATATGTTAAAATTAGGTTTAGAACAGATGGGGAAATGCACGAAGCAATGAAGACGGAAATAGATATAATGAATGCACTTTCTACACGTATAAAGATTATTTCTGGTATGAATATTACTGATAAGTGGTCCCCACAAGACGGAAGGTTAGCGGTTAAGGTAGATGGAAAGGAATTTGATCTTAGAGTGTCAGCTTTACCAACTGTTTTTGGTGAGAAGATTGTTATTAGAATTACAGATAAAAAGGCTTTTATTCTGCCAAAAGATCAGCTTGGATTTACTCTAGAGGATAAGGATAAGTTTGACAGAATGCTAAAGAATCCCCATGGAATGATACTAGTTACAGGTCCAACAGGGAGCGGCAAATCCACCACTTTGTATACGGCATTGAATGAAATAAATAGACAGAATATAAATATTATTACTATTGAAGATCCCGTCGAATGTTTAGTTGAAGGAGTAAACCATGTTCAAGTTAATTATAAGACAGGTTTGACTTTTGCATCTGGACTTAGAGCAATACTTAGGCAGGATCCAAACGTTATAATGCTAGGTGAGATAAGAGATAATGAAACGGCTGAAATAGCAGTTAGAGCGGCAATTACAGGGCGTTTGGTACTTAGTGCTCTTCATGCTAATGATGCTCCTGGAACGGTTATAAGGTTGATTGACATGGGAGTTGAACCGTTTTTAGTCGCATCCTCTCTTGTTGGCGTGATTGCACAAAGGCTTGTAAGAAGAGTGTGTTATAACTGCAAACAAGAACGTAATGCAACCGATGAAGAGCTTGTAACCCTTGAAATGGATGGACCTGTCAAAGTGTATGAGGGAAAAGGCTGTGTTGTATGTAACGAAACAGGCTATAAGGGAAGAATAGGTGTATTTGAGATAATGATATTTACCAAAAAGCACAAAGAACTTATAAATAAAGGCTGTACGGAGGAAGAACTTAGAAAGTTATCTTTTGAAAGCGGTATGAAATCACTAAAGGAAAATGCCAAATTTTTAGTTTTAGATGGAAAAACAACCATTGAAGAAATGATAAAAATTACATTTTCAAATGGTTAAGGTTCTTATAAAATATTTTTTTAAAAGTATACTAAAGATATTAATATATGGCTAAGGAAACCATAGGGTTTTTTAGAGAACAAGAAAAGTTATAAGGTAAGCGAATTTTCTTGACTTCATAATTGTATTTTTTGAAGTGGATTTGTGAGAAGATAGTTACAAGTCTGGCGGGACTCAGTCTTGTAACTATTTTGCATTCGATTGTTTACAAACTTTTTTACATAAACGTATTTATCTTATATAATATAAATAAAATCTATGTACAGAAGAGGAAAATAAAATGGAAATAGTTTTGCTTGTTTATTTTGCAGTAGTCGGGGTAGTTATAGGTTCCTTTTTAAACGTTTGCATTTACCGTATACCAAAGGAGGAGAATATCGCATATCCTCCATCCCATTGTGGAAATTGTGGAAAGAGGCTCAAAGTATTTGATCTTGTTCCTGTTTTTAGTTGGTTATTTCTTAAGGGTAAGTGTAGGTACTGCAGAAGTAAAATATCACCTAGATATGCTATAGTCGAGTTACTGACAGGACTTACTTTTGCACTTTTATACAATAAATTTGGGCTTTCAGTAGACTTACTTGCCTCGGCTTTTCTTATGTCAATTCTGATTGCTGTGTTTTTTATCGACATAGACCACAAGATAATACCCGATGAGTTAGTTGTAACAGGGCTTGCGGCAGGTGCAATTATTATTATATACAATATCTTTTTTCCGATGCAGATTTACAGAGGAGGACAATGGTGGGATCCAATAGTTGGGATGATTGTAGGTTCGGGTACTCTTTTGGTTATTGGGTTGATAGGTATGATAATATACAAGACCGATGAGGCAATGGGCGGTGGAGATATAAAAATTTTCGCACCAATCGGGATTTTTCTTGGTTGGAAAATGACCTTGTTAGCTCTTTTACTATCAGTAGTCTTAGCGGGTCTAATAAGTTTTATTCTTATTATTTTAAAAGTAAAAGACAGGAGAAGTACTATTCCTTTTGGTCCGTTTATAGTTATGGGTACGTTTATAACATATCTCTATGGTTGGGACATCTTAGAATTCTATATCAGCACCTTGGTTTTAAGAGGATAGGCGAATTAAATATATAATTTAAATTACTAATTTGTACGATATAATTTATAGGATTATTAAATTCTACGGGTGTGAAAAGTACGACCTTACCGATTAAAGGTATGAAAAAAGCTCACTGTAAGGATTTATGAGGAGGAAAATATATGGCACAGATTAAGAACTATATGGAGGAAATAGTATTTTCACTAATTAATGAAGTTTTAGAAGATATAAATGTTTGTAATTGTGAGAAATGTATTCTCGATATAGCTGCAATAGCCTTAAATGATTTGCCATCAAGATACATTGTGAGTGAAAAAGGAGAGCTTTATTCTAAAATCAACTCCTTAAGGCAACAGTTTGAAGTAGATGTAATATCAGCAATTACAAAGGCTGCTGTGCTTGTCAAGCGTAGTCCGAGGCATGAGTAGCCGTGTCAGCATTTGTTAGCTACAATACACTGATTGCAGTTTTTGCTTCAGTTTGAAGTGAGCTTCTATGATTCAAATAGGAATAGTTTAATTTTGTTAATAAAATATTATGTTTTAAAAGTATATAAGTTTAGATATAATAAGCTTATATATTTTTTTTAAGAAATTTTACTATTCCAGATATAAAGGTGGATGTAAATGATAAGATTTGGGCCTTCAGGGAATTCGGAGAGTTTTTATGAGCAGGGTTATAAATCTTCTGTTCAGATGCCAGCTTGGCTAAATGCTATGGGGCTAAATGCCTATGAGTATCAGTGTAGTAAAGGGGTAAAGGTAAGTGAAGCTGTAGCAAGAAATATCGGTGATGAGGCATTGAAATATAATATATACTTAAGTATTCACGCACCTTATTATATAAATATGGCAAGTGAGGAAGAAGAAAAGAGGGCTAATTCAAAACGTTATATTTTAGAGACTTTGACTTGTGCAAAATGGATGGGAGCAAAAAGAATTGTTGTACACACCGGATCTTATAGCAAGGTGGACAAAAAATGGGCTCTTAATATGGCGATAACAGTTATGAAAGAAGTTTTGGAGGAAGCAAGAGAAAATGGTCTTGATGATATAGTTATATGTCCTGAGGTACTAGGAAAGCAAAATCAGCTTGGGTCTTTAGAAGAAATAATTGAAATATGTAAAATTGATAACAGACTTATACCTACAGTAGATTTTGGACATATACATGCTAGGGGACAAGGTATACTGAACTCGGTAGAGGATTTTATGAAGGTGTTGGAAAAAATAGAGAAAAATTTAGGCTATGACAGACTTAAAAATCTACACTGCCATTTTAGCAGAATTGAGTTCACCAAAGGTGGAGAAAAGAAGCATTGGACGTTGGATGATGTTCAGTTTGGTCCTGATTTTGAACCTTTGGCTGAAGCTTTATATATAAAAAATATGGAGCCGGTTATAATATGTGAGTCAAGAGGTAACATGGCAGAAGATGCGTTAAAACTAAAAAAAGTATACGAACGGGTGGGGGGATAGAATATGAAAAAAGTATTAATACTAAATGGTCCAAACTTAAATCTTCTAGGTACTAGGGAAAAAGCTGTATATGGTATGGAAACATTAGAGGATATAGCAAAGAGAACAAATGCTGAGGCGGCAAAGCTTAATATTGAGGTGGAGTTTATTCAAACTAACCACGAGGGTGAAATTATTGACAAAATTCATGCGGTAAGGGGAACCGTGGATGTTATTGTTATCAATCCCGGTGCGTATACTCATTATAGTATAGCTATAAGAGATGCAATAAAAGCTGTGGAAATACCAACAATTGAGATTCATCTTTCCAATATACACGCAAGGGAAGAATTCAGAAGTCACTCTGTTATTGCACCGGTTTGTGTGGGACAAATATGCGGCTTCGGAAGTAACAGCTATATTTTAGGATTGAACGCGGCAGCAATGTTATAGTAATAAAATATATTAAAGGTGATAAAAATGGCTGATAAAAATCAAATTCAAAGAAGACTTAAAGAACTTCGCAGTAAACTTTCGCAAAAGGGTTTAGACGGTGCCTTAATTGCAAAAAGGGAAAACTACATATACATGTCCAACTTTACTGGTACCTTTGCGAATTTGTTAATTACTCATGATAAAGCGATACTTGTTACTGATTTCAGATACGTCGAACAAGCAAAAGAAGAGGCTCAATTATTTGATGTTATTCAATATCAGGGTAGCTTGACGGTAACTTTGAATGATTTGGTTTCATCGAATAATATAAAGAATCTTGGTTTTGAAGAAGACTACCTTACTTATAAAAACTATGATGACCTGTTAAAAAAGCTAAGTATATCTAAACTTTTACCTCTAGGTAGAGCTATTGAGTTTTTAAGACTAATTAAGGATTCTGAAGAAATTCAAGTGATAAGAGAGGCTGTAAGAATTGCGGATGAAGCATTTTCTCATGTGTTAAAATATATCAAACCCGGTGTGAGCGAAACGGAAGTTGCTGCGGAGCTTGAATATTATATAAAGGTCCAGGGAGCGAGGGGACCATCCTTTGATACAATTGTTGCCTCGGGATTGAGATCAAGTCTTCCCCATGGAGTAGCTTCCCATAAGATTATTGAAATTGGAGATGCTGTTACTCTGGATTTTGGGGCGATTTATAAGGATTACTGCTCCGATATGACAAGGACGGTTTTTGTGGGGCAACCGAAAGAAGAATTGAAACAAATATACGAAATTGTTTTAAAAGCACAAAAAGCTGGAGTTGAGGGTGCTGTAAAGAATTTGACAGGTAGTGAGATTGACAGCATAGCAAGAAATATAATATCAGATGCAGGTTATGGTGAGCATTTCGGTCATAGTTTAGGACATGGAGTAGGGCTTGAAATCCATGAGGATCCAAGATTGTCTCAGTTAGGTTCATTAAAAATGAATAATGGTATGGTGGTAACGGTTGAACCTGGAATATATGTTAGTGGTTTAGGTGGAATAAGAATTGAGGATATGATTGTTATTAATGAGGATAAACCTATGGTTTTGACAGCTTCAACAAAGGAAATGATAATACTGTAGTATTTAATTTGAAATGTTACAAATATACTCTAGCTATATTGGGCGTGTGCTATTGAAGCTTTTTAATATCGAGAGTGTTAGCATTATTTTTCTTAGAAAGAAACTTTTGCTTGAAAT
This sequence comes from Clostridiaceae bacterium, assembly GCA_012519925.1. Classification (GTDB taxonomy): domain Bacteria; phylum Bacillota; class Clostridia; order Acetivibrionales; family Acetivibrionaceae; genus Acetivibrio. The sequence continues at coordinate 74,691 of JAAYPF010000019.1, read as the reverse complement.
TAGATTGATTTTATTTTAATATAAACTTAGTCTCAAGATTAAGTGAAAGTCAAAAGCGAAGGAATTGAACCGAAGCTTTTATTGATTTCAATATACTAATTTTTTGGAGGGATAATTTAATGATTTCTGCTGGTGATTTTAGAAACGGCGTGACTTTTGAGCTTGACGGAAATATATTTCAAGTAGTTGAGTTTCAGCATGTTAAACCAGGTAAAGGAGCAGCTTTTGTTAGAACAAAGCTTAAAAATATTGTAACTGGTGCTACAGTTGAAAGAACTTTCAATCCGACAGATAAAATGCCTAAGGCACATATCGAAAGAAAGGACATGCAGTTTCTTTACAGTGATGATGATCTTTATCATTTCATGGATACTGAGTCTTTCGAGCAAATACCTTTAGGAAAAGATAAAATTGGAGATGCTCTTAAGTTTGTAAAAGAAAATGAGATCGTAAAAATATTGTCTCATAAGGGAAATGTTTTTGGTATTGAGCCACCTACATTTGTTGAGTTAAAGATAATAGAAACAGAGCCAGGCTTCAAAGGTGATACTGCCACAGGAGCTACAAAGCCTGCAACAGTCGAAACAGGAGCAGTAATTAAAGTTCCTTTATTTGTTGATTCAGGTGATGTTATAAGAATAGATACTCGTACAGGGGAGTATATGGAAAGAGTTTAGTGGGTATAATATAACAGTAAGTTGGAAGACTATGATATTGTTTCAAAACTGTATTAAAGATCGATGTCCATCGTGTTATATATAAGTCCTTGAAGCAAAGTTAATATAATATTATTACTTACTAATACAATGTAAAGGAGAGAAAACTATGAGCTTTATAAAAGAGAGAGTCGCATACCTGAAGGGGTTAGCAGAAGGTATGAAGATTAGTGATGCAACAAACGAGGGCAAACTATTGAGCTCCATAATTGATGTTTTGGATGATATGGCTCTTGCTATCGATGATATTGAAGAAGTTCAAGAACAACTTGGTGATCAAGTAGACAATATGGATGAAGATCTTGCAGAGGTGGAAAGAATCCTTTTTGATTGTGAAGAAGATGATGATGGAATACTAGCAGAAGTTGAATGTCCGCATTGTAGTGAGATAATCTATCTTGAAGAGGATATGCTAGATGATGAAGCAGAATCTTTTGAGTGTCCACATTGTGGAAAGGATGTAGCCGTTGAATGGGACTGCGATTGTGATGAATGTTGTGGTCATGACAATGATGAGTAATATTACTTATTAAGTAAAAAACAAGTGCCGTAAACTACTAATTAGTGGTGAACGGCACTTTTTTTGTATTATTTTTAGCATAGAATTGGACAAATTATAATATTTATTAAGTGTACGCCACAGAATTTATTAAGTGTACGCTACAGACTACTTACTTCGGAAGAAATTATGCTTTTTTAGGAGGAGTGCTTAATGATTACTAATGACAAGCAAGTTTTTAAAATGGAGGAAGTTGATAATCTCGAAAGGGAAATTTTGAGATTCATTTCACCGGATTTAAGAAATGTAATAAGAAAGGTACCTATAAAGGATTTGATGTACACAGAGGAAATAAGGTTTAGAGTTAATCGACCGGTAATGATTCAGAGTTATAAGGGAAACTTTTTTCTGAATTCATCAGGAGAGTTGAGGTCTAGACCCGAAAATTCAGTGTTTGTAACCCAGGAACAGATAATAAAAACATTAGAATTAATAAGTGAAAATTCAATATATGCCTTTCAAGATGAAATACGAAACGGATATATTACGCTAAGAGGCGGACATAGGGTAGGTATAACAGGAAAGGCAGTATTAGATGGGACAGAAATAAAGAATTTGAAAGATATTTCCGGTCTTAATATAAGAATTTCTAGAGAAGTTAATGGTTGTTCGAGGAAAATTCTCAATTACATAGTACAAGGTGAAAATGATGTTTATAATACACTTATCATTTCACCGCCAAAATGCGGAAAAACTACAATACTGAGGGATATTACAAGAAATATCAGTGATGGTGTTGCTCAAATTGGTCTAAAGGGTCTCAAGGTGGGAGTAGTGGACGAGCGATCGGAAATTGCTGCATGTTTTAAAGGCTCACCTCAAAAAGGAGTAGGAGTCAGAACGGATGTGCTGGATGCTTGTCCTAAGCAACTTGGAATGTCTATGCTACTTAGGTCTATGTCCCCGGAAGTTATTATTACAGATGAAATAGGGAGCACTGGAGATAAGGATGCTCTAATGCAAGTGATTAATGCAGGAGTGAAGATTATTACAACAGCTCATGGGTTTAATATTTCACAATTAAAGTTGCGTAAAGAAGTACTAAGCATGTTCGAAGAGAAAGTTTTCGACAGATTAGTGGTATTGAGCTCAAAAGAGGGGCCGGGGACTTTAGAAGAGGTGATAGACGGCAGCAATATGAAGTTTTTGTATAGGAGGGTGTGAGCTATGCTGTTAAAAATTGTAGGTAGCTTGATTGTTCTAGTATCCTGTAGTCTCTTAGGATATTCTCATGCAAAGACTTATGCTAAAAGACCGGAAGAACTTAAGGTTTTTCAAACATTACTTCAGATATTTGAAAATGAAATAAGTTTTTTATCAAATATTTTAGAAGAGGCCTTTCTAAAAGTATGCAGTTGCACAGATAGTAGTGTAGGTATTTTCTTTGAAGCAACGGTCAAAAACCTTGAAGAGGGATTTTGTGCTTGTGAAGCTTGGACAAAGGCTGTTGAGGAGAATATCACCAAGACAAATTTAAATACTGAAGACAGGAGTATAATTATTTCCTTCGGTAAAATGCTTGGAAGCTCTGATTTAGAGGGACAGATAAAAAATATTCGTCTTACTGTAAGTCAGTTGAAAATTCAGGAACAAAAGGCCGAAGAGTTGAAAGACAAGAATGAAAGCATGTTTAAGAATCTTGGAGTGTTAGGTGGTTTGGCAATAATTATTTTATTGTTCTAAATAGAAAGTTTCTCTGAATATATATAACTTGTACAGAAAAGTTCTTATAAAATCACCTAAAAAACAAGAGGGGAAATAATGCTTATGGATATTGAATTGATTTTTAAGATAGCAGCTATAGGAATACTGGTTTCAGTATTAAATGCTCTGCTTAACAAGTCGGGAAGAGATGAGCAGGCAATGATGACAACACTTGCGGGACTAATAGTTGTACTTATGATGATAGTGAAGGAAATAGTAAATTTATTTGATACTGTAAAGGCGTTGTTTCAGTTTTAAATTAAGGATGGTTACAATGGATATACTTCAGATAATTGGATTGGCAATTATAGCAACAGTAATTATAGCAGTTATTAAAGGGCAGAGACCTGAGATTGCAATACAGATAAGTATTGCAGCAGGGATAATAGTGTTTGCTATGATCTTGGGCAAGGTAACCGCTGTAATAGAGCTTTTAAACAGCTATGCTCAAAAAGTAAATATAGATACTATATATATTTCAACACTGCTTAAAATTGTTGGAATAGCATATATTGCAGAATTTGGAGCAGAGGTGTGCAAGGACGCAGGCGAAGGTGCAATTGCTTCTAAAGTTGAGTTGGCAGGGAAAGTGTTTATTGTTGTGTTAGCGGTTCCGATAATAACATCATTATTGGATTTGATTATAAGAATTATGCCATAAGGCAATCAAAAAGTGTGAACGGACGGGGATAAAATGATTAGAGAGAACAAAAGACTACATATTTACACTGTGAAGAAAATAATAGTCATATATATATCGTTATTAATATTGTGTATTTCATTTCCCATACAAATAAGCTCTAGAGAGATTACTGAGCATGAAATAATAGAAGAACAGGCACAATCCCAAGAAATTAATTCTATTGAAGACAAACTAAAAAAAACAATGAATGAAGAATTCTATGAAATATTGCCCGATTATGATCCGGAAAACCTGATAAAGGACGTTGCTAAGGGAGAATTTAAGTTCGATATTGCAAGTATTTTTAACAGAGTTTTAATGTTTTTGTTTAAAGAGGTATATTCAAATATTGATATACTGATTAAACTAGTAGTTTTAGTAATAATTTGTGCAGTTCTTAAGAACCTTCAGTCATCTTTTATGAGTAAAAGCGTAGGAGAACTTGCTTTCTATGTGTGCTATATTGTTTTGGTTTCTGTATTGATGGTTAGCTTTAATAGTGCACTTAAGGCAGGTGTTGAAATAATTGATGCTATGGTGAATTTCATGTACATCTCTATACCTGTACTTATAACCTTATTGATTTCAGGGGGCAATATTACTTCAGGAGGAGTTTTACAGCCTGTACTAATAATGATCGTGCAATTTACAGCCACAATAATTAAAACCGTTTTTGTTCCGCTCATAATACTTTCAACAGTAATATCCATAGTCAATAATGTTTCGGATAAAGTGCAGGTTGCGAGGCTTGCGGCTTTTTTGAAAAACATCACCACATGGTCTTTAGGTCTAATTCTTACATTATTTGTTGCAGTAGTATCTCTTCAAGGATCTCTAGGAGCAGTGGTTGATGGTGTGACAAGTAAAACCGCCAAATTTGCTATAAGTGCATTTATACCTGTCGCTGGAAAATATCTTGCCGATGCTGCCGATGCTGTTGTAGGATGTACACTGCTTATAAAAAATGCAGTGGGAGTTGCAATTATGCTTGGAATAGTGTCAATAAGTCTTATTCCAATTTTAAAGATGTTAGCTATTATAGCTTTGTACAAGCTAGCATGTGTTTTTCTAGAACCTGTGGCGGAAAATAGGATTGTAAAATGTATTGGAGAGGTATCGGGTTCGATGACTTATATTCTCGGAATAGTAGCTTCAGTGGCTTTTATGTTTCTAATAACGGTGACAACTTTGATTACTGCGAGCAATTTAAGTGCTATGATGAGGTGATAAAATGATTGAGTTTTTAAAAGACTGGTGTTTAAATATTGTAACTCTTGTAATTTTAATTGTACTTTTGGAAATGCTTTTACCCTCGGGCAGGATGAAAAAAATGATAAATTTAGTATCGGGTATCATCCTTGTTATTGCATTGATAAATCCGGTGTTAGGGCTGTTTCAAAAGGGAATAAATCTTGAAGAATATCAGATTTCAAGTAGTAATTTTATTGATAAAAGGGAGATTATGGTAAGGAGTCAAGCGATGAAAGAGGAGCAAACAAGACAGATTACCAATGTATATACAAATAAAATTATAAGCCAACTTGAAGGATTGGTAACAGACATAGAGGGAGTACTTGAGGTAAAGGCTGATGTGATTATAAACGATGATTATACGGATGAAAGCTTTGGGGAAGTTAGGAAGGTTTATCTTGAATTGAAGCTTGGGGAAGCTGAGGAAAAAACGAAAAGTATTACGCCTGTTAAAGGTATAGATAAAGTCATAGTGGGCAAAGAAAAAAGACAGGAGAGTGAAGAAGAATACGAGGTTGAAATTGATAAAGAGCTAAAGCAACAGATCGAAAGTAAAATTGAAAACGTACTAAGTATACAAAAGGAAAACATAGTGATGTCTATAAGGATGTAATTTAATACTACCTTTTCAAGTAAAGACTGGGGTTTTTAAAATCACCTTAGAAAAATTGGGGGAGGATAAAATGGATAAGATCAAAAAACTAATGGAATATTTTAAAAAGCTGCTTAAGAGTGAAAAGAACAATAAAATGGGTGAAAACCTAATAATTCTAATAATTATCGGCGTTATTATCATTATTGCCGGTAGTACACTCTTTGGGGAAAAGGATAAGCCCAAAAATGATAATACCGGAAAGAGTGTTGACAACAAAACGGTTGAGGATGTGAAAGACGTTTCTGTAGTAGGTGTAAATACTGAAAGGACTGAAATAGAGAAAAATATAGAGCATATACTTTCACAAATAAATGGGGCAGGAAAAGTTGATGTATTGGTAACCTACTCCTCGGGTAGAGAAATTGTTCCTTATTCGGATATAAAGAAAAATGATGAACTGACGGATGAAAAGGACAGCAATGGGGGAACAAGAAAAATTGATCAAAGTTCCTATGAAAGTCAGATTGCTTATGAAGATAGCGGGAACGGCGTACAAAAGCCAATAATTCTTAAAGAACTTATGCCGGAGGTTAAAGGGGTGGTGGTAGTAGCCGATGGTGCTAGTGACACACTGGTAAAAGAGTCTTTAGTTAATGCAGTAAAAGTTCTTCTTAATATACCTATACATAAAATTCAGGTTTTTGAAAGAAAGGGAGGGTGAAAGTTGAACAAAATTTAGAAAAATAGATATAAATAAGACAAATTTGCAATATATATTATAAAAAACTGAAAAAATTAAGGGGGATTTTTGATGATGGTTTTTAAAAGAAAGCAAATTGTAGTTTTGTCACTAGTTCTTATGATAGTCATAGCAGGGTATTTACAATACAGCTACAAAAAAAGCAGTATATTAGTAAGTGAAATAGCAGATAGTGATGTTCCGAGACTTGGTGAAGCAGTTTATGTAGATAACAGTGCTTTGTTTGACGGTGAGGTTGCAGAGAAAACTGAAGATTCCGACAAGAAAGATAATAAAAAAGATGATAAGAATAAGACTGTTCAGGCCTCAAAACAGGCTAATGAATTTTTCGCACAGGCAAAGATGGATAAGGATAAGACAAGAGGTAAGAATAAAGATGAGCTTGAAAATATTTCGAAGGATCCTAATGCAAGCAAAGAGCTTAAATCCCAAGCTAATGAGAAAATTTTAGCATTAATTGATAAGTCTGAAAAAGAGATGGCTATAGAAACACTGATTAAAGAAAAAGGATATAGTGATGTAGTGGTTTTTATTGCTGACGATGGAAGTCTTGACATAGTTGTAAAAGCACAAACCTTATCTGATATTGAAGCAACACAGATTGCAGATATTGCATCGAGGCAGGCAAATACTGAAATAAGTAATGTTTATGTAAGACCAACTTTTTGACAAACATGTTTCATAAATAGTACAATGATATAGCAAAAGATGTTGTAGTCAATATACATAATTTGTTGATATCAATTACTTGTAATGGTATAATATCTGTGTATCAAGCTTTATAAGATGCAGCGAGGAGGAAATCCGATGGAAGAAAATGTCCAAGGGAATAACATAGAGATTGGAAACGTTAAAATATCTGAAGAAGTAGTTGCCATAATTGCGGGAGTTGCTGCTATGGATGTCCCCGGTGTTGCAGGAATGAGTGGTGGAATTGCCGGCGGAATTGCAGAAATCCTTGGACGTAAGAATTTATCAAAGGGAGTAAAAGTTGAGGTTGGAGAAAAAGAGGCGGCCATAGATTTATATATTATAGTTGAATATGGGTGCAGGATTCCGGATGTTTCCTGGGATATACAGGAGAAAGTTAAAAACGCTGTGGAGACAATGACCGGACTTGATGTGATTGAGATAAATATTCATGTTCAAGGTGTGAATATAGAGAAAGATACTAAACGAGAGATTGCTGATGATACTTCGAGGGTGAAATGAAGTATTATATATAAAAATAATTCTGGATAATTTTGTATAAAATTATTAGTCTTCCACTTTTTGAAGGGCTAAGACCAAAACAGAAAGTGGAGTTTTTTGTAGGGTGCTGATTTGTTAATAGATAAAATTTCTCAGTTTATAACCGAGAAATTTCATCTATTAAAATTAAATAATTAAAAAGCATTCATATGAAAAAAGCATATTTATGGTCAGTTTGCTTGTTTAGGTGTTGTTGGAGTTGCTTAAAAGGAAATTCAAAACTAAGTTGCAAGTTAAATGAATCTAAATGGCTAGCCATATTTTTTCGAGAAGTTTACATATAATCACAGCAACTTCAGCTCTTGTAGTGAGGTTGTTTGGAGCCATTTGGCTACTACTTACACCATTTATAATGCCTTCGTTGTAAAGTAGGGCAAATGAATCTAGAGCATTGCTGCTTATTATATTTTTATCGTTAAAGCTATTTAATATTGAGGTATCATAATTAGCGGGTGCAATTCCAATAAGTTTAAGTGCTTTTGAGGTTAAAACAGCTATTTCTTCTCTGTTAATAGCTTCATTTGGTTTGAAAAAGTTGTTTTCAGTAGCTGATACAAGTCCAATATTTGTAGCTATCATAACACTTTCATAGTACCAATGTTGTGGTTGTACATCACTATAGCTTCCATAAGGTGTTTGTTTAATATCCATAGACTTAATAAGTAGATTCACAAATTCGGCACGGGTTATATTATCATTAGGTGCATACAAATTTGATGATATGGATTTGCCTTTAATAATATTACAGCTAGCTAAGGCTTCAATTGCCTCTTGCGCCCAAGGTACATTGTATATATCGTCAAAAGTTACTTTTCTTAAGGTTGATACACTTACAATATCAGAAGATGAAATTTCAAAGTTGTCTTTATAGCCTACAATTTTAAATCTATATATTGTATTAGGATTCAAATGTTTTATCAGGAATCTTTCTTCGTTTTTGACTTTACCTATCTCAACAAACTCCTTACGAGCATTTTCTTGCAAGATCAAATAAAAATCGATATCATTATTTGTGGCTTTAGGCCACTTAATCACTAAATGGTTTGAAGTTAGTATTCTTACTTCTATATTTTCGATTTTATTTGTAAGGGTTGAAATTTCTGGATCAATTAATGATGGTGTTGAGTTTGTAAGTGTAGCTTTAATTTCATTGCTTGATTCCACGATGTTATATCTTTCATCAAAAGCCGAAACTCTAAAAATGTATTCAGTATTTAAGAGTAATCCTTTTACTCTATATGAGGTGGAATTGGACTCTAATACTGCAAGTTTTTGCCATGAGTTATCCTTTTTGACTTCTACATAATATCCTGATTTACGATTTGAATTATCTGACCATTTTAAGAGGATCTCCGAATTTGATAATTGTTCGAAGGACAAGCTTTTTTGACTATCATCAAAAAAAGTTGTATCATCAATAGATAATTCGTGTGAGTAAATAGATTCGTTTGTGCCGTTTCTGATTTTTATTCTATATGTGTTATTTATTGAATTGGAATTGTAATCATACCACACATTTTTTGGATGTTTTACTTCATCAACTTGAATAAATGTACCTAAAACAGTTTTTCTTTCAATTATTACAATGTCTGATGAGTTTTCTAAAACACTCCAAGATATTTTTATAGTATTTCTATTTTCGCTGCTGATCTTGATGTTTTTTGGCAAGTTAGAATTTGTAGTGATTGAGGTGAACGTAGTAGAAGAACTACTAAGGTAAACATTATCATCTAGCAAGAAGCTTATTCTATAGTTGTATTCGGTATTAGAAAGTAATTTATCGTCAGTAAATTCAGAAATACCAGGGTCTAATGCTTCTATAATTTCCCAGTTAGATTTAGAGGGTTCTTTCCTTTCGATGATTGTTTGATAAGTTGAGGAAATCCAAGTTAATTCGACTTGACCGGAGGATGTTGATGAAATGTTTGTGATTAGGGGATATAAGTTGTTAGGTATTTGGCTATAGGGCAATACAATAACATCATTTGTATAATTTCTTGATTTGCCAGAGGCATTATATGAAATTACTCTATATGTACATGTATCTGAATTTGATAGATAAGATCTATTATGATCAATATAAGAACATGTATTTTCGTTGAGATCTGCAATTTCGACATAATCACCGAAATTAATCCTTCTTTCGACTATAAAACCGCTTTCGTTATTTGAAGTATCTTCCCAGATTAATTCAACTTTATTTTCATAAATATAGACAGATAGGTTTCTTGGAGACAATGGTATGCCCGAATATGCTGATATTTCCGAATAGGCAGTATTTCCATAAGGATCAATAGCGGTTATTCTGTAGCTATAACTAGTGTTATCTTTAATTTGATAGGTGTCTATATATGAATTTATATTTTTATCGACAGTAGCAATAGTTATATATCGTTCAGAATTGCTTCGCCTTTCAATTCTTATTGTATAATCAGGATTTTCAGGATTCGACCAGCTCAGTTCGATTTTTCCTGATTCAAGGTATAGAACATTTAATTCTGTCGGAGGGGACAAAACCTTTATTGGGTTTGAGATATTGCTAACTCCTTTATATTTATCGGTGTCTATTCTTAACCTATATCTAAATTGAATAATGCTACCTGTTTGGTCAGTTACTTTTAAAGTGTTTTCTCGCAAATTGCTTTTTATAACTTTCCATTCTAGCCATTGGTCATCGGTATATTCTGATCTTTCAAGTACATATTCATTTAAATGGGGGACTCTATTCCAAGTTATTGTTGTAACGCCAGACTTGATTGAAGCATGAATTTCAGGTAGATCTATAGGAGTAATTTTTATATTTTCTGAAGGTAAAGATTGGTTACCGTTCACATCTTCTAGGACTAAATAATAGTCATTTGATGTACCTAGATTTAGGGCAGTGTCACTAAAGGATATTGATGATTCGTCAAATGCTGTTTGTGCAACTACTAGGGATGTTGTACGGTTATAAACAAGGGCTTTAGTACTTGCAAGGGACTCGTTTTTCCATGAGATAAAAACTTCATTGCTGTTAATGTCAAGATATGCTGCTACAATTGAAGGTTTTTTTATTTGGCTTGTATCTATAGAAACTAGGGGGTAAGTGTATATTATTGTGCTGTTTCTATCTCTTGCTTCAATATAATATTGATAAGTTGTTGAAGGCACTAAGTTTGTATCAATATAAACATGATAATTTCTTTCTAAGTCTACGTCATTAATGATATCAATAGAAATTCCATTTCTAAAGATTTCGTATTCCACTGCATTAGCTGTCATTACCCATCTAAGATTAATCTGAGTATCTGAATGGTAATCGGCACGTTCAGCAGTCAAAGTGGAAGCCGATAATATGGTTGGATTAAATGTAGTAAAGAGTAAAATGAGAAAAAATACAGAAAAGCAAATTGCTAAGAATGGTAGAATGTTAAGATTTGTTTTTTTCATAGCTATCTCCTTCCTTTTTTGCTGATTATATTTATTTATCGGCCATTTTGTTATAAATATTAACAGTTAATAAATATGAGTGTTTTTAGTAAAGAATATTGAGTTGTAACAAAAGTTGGGTTATGATAATATCATACATTACCATAAATATGTAAACTGATGCTATGGTTCCGGTAGAATATAGAGGTTTGGTTATTTTTAATATTAATATTTATTTCTCTAATGACAGAATTAGCCTTAATTATTGGGTTCGCGATTCATGTTTTAGAGGAGAATAAGATTTATAAAGTACTTCAAAAACAATTCCTATAATACTTTTGTCAATAGGGTTTATTTTTTCCCAAAAATAAAATATAATATAGTTGAAGTATAGAAGAAATTTATATAAGTTAACATTTTTAATACATATTCAAAAAGGAAGTATAAAAGTTTGGGTTTTAATAAACAATTGTAGTATTAGGGTTTTTTGATTACAAAAGAAAAGTGTGAAGAGGTGACTTATGAATATTATCTTTAGAACTATTTTGGCAATTTATGCTTTTTGTTTGACAGTAGTGTCTGTGATGTTAATGGCTATGACTCTGAACCATGGAATATTTGAAAGCACAACAAAGCACATTATTGATAATGTATTACCGAACAAAGCTTCAAATATTCTTATGTTTATAGTTGAATTGATTTTCTTTACACTGAGTATAATATTTTTGTTTTCAGGGGTTAGAAGTGAACGAGAAAAAAAATCTATTTGTAAACCCAATAATATTGGAGAAATCAGAATCTCTTTAAATACTATCGAAAATATAGCTTTGTCGGCATCAAAGAAGCTTAATGGCATAAAGGAAACAAAGGCTTATGTTAGTAAATTTGGAGAAGATGTTTCTATATATATAAAGGCGGTTGTTTTAGCCGATATTCATATTCCAACTCTATCGGAGGAGCTTCAAAGCAAGGTGAAAAAGGCAGTTGAAGAAACTTCTGGTATTAATGTTACCGATGTGAAAATATCCGTTGAAAATGTATATACGGGATACAAATCTAGAGTTGAATAGGAGAGCATATTATGAGTTTGGAAAAGTTAATCAATTTTTATAAAACACATTTTGGTGAAATAAACGGTGCTTTATTTGGTTTGTTATTTGCAATATGTACACTTGTTGCAGGCTTTTTTCAGACGATATTTATTGCATTATGTGTATTAATAGGTTATTATATTGGAAAAAAGATTTCAAAAGACAAGGACTATTTAAGAAATTTGTTGGATAGAATATTACCACCAGGTACATATAGATAAATGAGATTAATTTAGGAGGTACAAGGTTAATGGGAAGAAGGGCAGCCAGGGAAATTGCAATGAAACTCGTATACCAACTAGAGATCCAGAAGGATTCTAGGGAAGAGCAGATAAGGCAGACCCTTGAAGAAGAGACTCTTACTGAAAATGACACAAAATATATTGTTGATGTTGTGGAAGGCGTATACAAAAATGTAGAACAGATTGATAAAAACATTGAAATGTATTCAAAGGGATGGAAACTTTCTAGAATTTCAAAGGTTGATTTATCTATTTTAAGGCTTAGTATATATGAGATGTGTTATAGAAGGGATATTCCGCTTAACGTATCTATAAATGAAGCTGTTGAATTGGCCAAAAGTTACAGCGGTGAAGAAAGTAGTTCTTTTATTAATGGTATATTAGGTAAAGTTTCAAAAGTAAGAGTATTACCTACTGAGGCAGAAAAAACGTAAGAGTTTTTTGAATTGTACAACCCACCTTTTTTCAAGGTGGGTTGTTGTAATGAAAATCGTAAGAAAGATACTTACTGCAATTAAAGTGTTGAGAACATTTCAAAAAAGAACCTATTCAATAATTAAGTCACAAACTCCGTTATGAAAGCTTAAGAGCTTTCGGATGGGAAATTTATTAATAGTTTTAGGTGAGGAAATGAGAGAAGCTTTGACTGGTGCTTTTGAAAATATATTGACTGTATCTACGATAAATGGATACATTAAAGGACTTATTTCAAAGGATATGATACTATCAAACCTCTGGATTAGAGGTGAAATTTCCAATTTCAAAAATCATTCTTCAGGGCATATGTATTTTACACTTAAGGACGAAAACAGTCTTATTAAGTGTGTTATGTTCAGATCGCATAATTCATACTTAAAGTTTTTGCCCGAAAATGGAATGAAGGTTATAATAAAAGGATATATTTCTATATATGAAAGAGATGGGCAGTACCAGCTTTATGCTGAGGAAATGATAAATGACGGTGTTGGTAATCTTCATATTGCCTTTGAACAATTAAAACAAAAACTCTCTAATGAAGGACTTTTTGAAAGCTGTTATAAAAAAGGAATACCTTTTTTGCCTAATTCAATTGGAGTGGTAACATCATCAACGGGATCGGTTATTCGCGATATCATAAATGTACTTGACAGGAGATTTCATAACGCTAGTATAAAAGTGTTTCCTGTTAAAGTTCAAGGATTAGGTGCAGCTAACGAAATAAGCAAGGCTATTGATACTCTTAACCAATTAAAGTGTGTTGACGTTATTATAATTGCTAGGGGAGGAGGGTCTTTAGAAGAGCTTTGGCCTTTTAATGAGGAAATTGTTGCAAGGAGTATATTTAAGTCCGAGATTCCGATAATATCAGCAGTTGGTCATGAGACAGACTATACAATATGTGATTTTACTGCAGACGTGCGTGCTCCTACTCCTTCGGCGGCTGCTGAGATTGTGATGCCAGAGAAGCAACAACTTATTAATAGGCTAATTGAGCTGGATATAAGGCTTAGAAGTTCAGTTTTAAGAAATGCAAAAATTAAACGTAAGAGACTTGAAGAACTTAAAAACTCTGCTGTTTTCAGGCAGCCTTATGACAGGGTATATCAAGAGAGAATGAAACTAGATACCCTATGTAAGGATATGAGAAAAGCCTTTCTTATGAGACAGGAGAGAGCCGAGGCAAAGCTTAAGTTTCTTATAGGAAAGCTCGATGCCCTAAGTCCTTTAACTATATTATCACGGGGGTATAGTATTGTTAAATTAGCAGATGACGAGAATATTGTCAAATCTGTGAAGGATGTGGCGGTAGGAGAGCAATTAAAAGTTAACCTAGCCGACGGTGACTTATATTGTACAGTAAATAGAGTGAAGGGCAGGAGTTAATTATGGCTAAAGAAAAAAAGAACTTTGAAAAGTCACTTAGTGAACTTGAAGAAATAGTTGAGAAGTTAGAACATGGCGAGATGTCACTAGATGAGTCTATAGAGATTTTTCAAAAAGGTGTTACACTTTCAAAAGATTTAAGTAAGATGTTAGATGAAATAGAGAAAAAAATAACTATATTAGTGGAAAATGAGAAGGGCGAAGTAATTGAAAAACCTTTCAATGAGGACAAATAAAGCAATTTTACAGTTTGAAAATAAAGAAAATAAGATAGGGGATATTTAAATGGACTTTATGGAAAAACAAAATAGATATACAGATATGGTAAACGATTTTTTGGATAAAAGCATAAAAGAGAAGGATTTGTTGGAGAAATCTATATATACTGCTATTCGTTATAGTCTCCTAGCTGGAGGTAAAAGACTTAGACCTACTCTTGCACTTGCGGTGTGTGATATGCTAGGTGGTGATTTAGAAGAAGTCCTTCCTTATGCGTGTGCTATTGAAATGATTCATACCTATTCATTAATACATGATGATCTTCCTGCTATGGATAATGATGATTATAGAAGGGGGAAACTTACAAATCACAAAATGTTTGGTGAATCACTCGCTATTTTAGCCGGTGACGGACTTCTTAACATGGCTTTTGAGGTGATGCTTGAAAGTACCTCTAGTAAACCTAATAATCTAGAAAATAAAATTAAAGCAATGGCATATATAGCAAAATCCTCCGGTATAAGAGGTATGATTGGAGGTCAGGTTATTGATACTGAATCAGAAAATAAGGAAATATCTATTGAGACACTTGAATATATACACAGATATAAGACAGGAGCATTAATAAAAGCACCGGTAGTATCCGCAGCAATTATCTGCAATGCTACCGATGAGGAATCACAAAGTCTGGAAAAATTTGCTGAAGGCTTAGGATTGGCTTTCCAGATAAAGGATGACATACTGGATGTAGAAGGAAGCACTGAGAAATTAGGGAAAAAAGTCGGCAGTGATGCCTCAAATAAGAAAACTACATATGTAAGCCTTTATGGGCTTGAAAAGTCAAAGCAAATGCTTAATAAGACATCAGAAGAAGCAATAACAAACCTACAAAAGTTTGGTACAAAAGCTGCTTTTCTTAAGGAACTCACAGAATATCTTATTGTAAGGGAAATATAACTGGGGGAAACAAAAAACTGCGACTTGTGTTTTTAAGAAATAATTTATGGTTTGTTTTTTTAAAAAGGGTCTAAAGGATTTTTAAAAACGCGTTAGTTATTAGGGAGGATTTTAGCAAAGTGCATATTATTGATGCGGTTACACAAAACAAGACGATAACAGTACCTGTTTTTGCGTGGTTCTTAGCACAGCTTCTAAAGGTAATAAATATTCTATTGACAAGTAAAAGAATTGATTTTACGAGATTCATAGGTTCAGGAGGAATGCCAAGTTCACATTCAGCATTTATTGTATCTTTAGCAACTGTTATTGGTAAAATTAGAGGAATAGAATCTGCAGAGTTTGGTATTGCATTTGCTGTGTCTTTAATTGTAATGTATGATGCGGCAGGTGTAAGAAGAGCTGCAGGAAAGCAAGCAAAGGTATTGAATCAACTTCTTCACTCTCATAATGATAAGCTGTACTTTGATGAAAAACTTAAGGAATTATTGGGACATTCTCCCTTTGAAGTAGTTATGGGTGCTCTTTTAGGAATTTTAATCGGCATTTGGCTTGGATAAGTAATTCAAAAAGACCTAGGAACGGTTAAAATATAAGTTCCAACTCTTGGATGACGAAGAAACTTGATTTGATAATGTTCTCACACTATGAGAATAAGAAGCTATTTTTTCGTTATTCCCCATACAAAATTTAGAACAATTTTCGAAAGATATAGTAGCATTAGAATTAGCATAGAGAACTAAAACAAGGCATTAATAACTATAAATTCATTGAGTCGAACTAAATGCTTTTATTGATGATTAAAGGCGATTTACAGATAATAGTGATTCTTTATAGATTGGTGTTTGTATGATATAATAAGTACTTGTCATACCAAAAAGCCTCATATAAATAAATGCAATAATGTGAGAGGCTTATTGTAGATTAAGCACTTTGTGACGCTTTTCATGACAAATAGAAGTAGTGTTACTGAGTGTTTACAAAATTGCTATAAAACAGGGTGGTGCAGTATTCTAGTCGGTGCTACCGGTTCTGAAGGCGGGCCTAAAAATCCGCTTAAGGGCACATCGATGAAGTTCCTTGTGTTGGCTTGTTACGCCCAGTAGTGGGCTGATGCTGGGAGTTAAGGTTTTGGGGCGATCCGCAATGGCATGCGGGCGTTGACCCCTTTTCCGTGGAGACCCTTCCTTGTGGAAGAAAAGACACTTTAAAACATTTCGTTTTTAGAGTGCCACCTCAACTACGAGAAGGGAGTAAACCTGTTATGCGGTTCCGTAAAGGTGCTGTGAACAGAGTAGCCTGCCTTGAGTGAAGTTGGTGGATAATGGTCAGGTGTACAAGTATTGGCCGATACGAGGACACTAAAGCAGTTTGAAACCACCTTTGCAAAAGAGGCTAGGAATCGGTCAGGCTGTTGGGGAAAACCCCTAGACTGTTCTAGAAAGAGATACACTGGGGATTGCAGTGTGGACTAAGTGGTAATCAGGCCCCACAATTGGTAACAATGTGGCGGAGGATCTAAAGGGAAACCGCTGATTTGGCGACATTTCAGTATCTTCCGTGGAAAACATGCCTGACCTAAGCCGCAAAATTTACTCAATGTATTTCCACCCTGTATTTAATTTATAGATGTAGTTTGCGAGGATTTAGTGTAAGTTATTCATTTATTGGGTATTTGGAGGGTAGTTTAGTGGATGACAATTATAAACATCCTGCGAATGATCGAAAGATAAAGTTTCGAACTAATGTTGTTGGTTCAAAAAAAGAAAATTTTAAATGGGTTGTTTTTGTAACAATACTTACATTTATACTATCTTCAAGTCTATCTATTATATCCTCAACCCTTTTAGAAGATGCTTATATTTACATATCTTTTCTTATAGTATTGGTAATTATTTTAATGGGTATTGTTTTTGATATAATAGGTATTGCTGTCACTGCAGCCGATGAGGCTCCTTTCCATGCTATGGCATCAAGAAAGCTATACGGAGCGAAGCAGGCTATAATACTCATTAGAAATGCAAACAGGGTGTCGAGCATATGTAATGATGTTGTAGGTGATATATGTGGTGTTATAAGTGGAGCAGCCAGTGGTTTTATTGTGGTACAAATTGCCATGATAGCTAACGGTGCTATGCAGACACTAGCAAGTGTTGGAATTACTGGCACTGTTGCATCGCTGACCATCGGAGGGAAGGCTATTGGAAAGACGATAGCGATTGAAAAGAGTAATTATATAGTTTATAAAGTAGCTGTAATATTAAAGTTTTTGTTAGGAAGATTTAGCTTTATGGATAATGGGAATAAGGCGAAAAAAAAAGAAAGTGAGATGAAACCTATTTGGCTGATTTGATAAATAGAGTTAATTCACCGGATGATATAAAAAATATGAGTCTGGATGAATTGAATGAATTGGCAACGGAAATAAGAATGTTCTTAATTGATAAGGTGTCTAAGACGGGGGGGCATCTTGCTTCTAACTTAGGTGTAGTGGAGTTGACCCTTGCACTTCACCGTGTGTTTGATTCGCCTTCCGACAAAATTGTTTGGGATGTTGGACATCAGTCTTATGTTCATAAGATAATTACAGGAAGAAAAGACCAATTCGATACATTGAGGAAACTAGGAGGATTGTCCGGGTTTCCTAAGGCTAATGAAAGTGAGCATGATGCCTTTAATACAGGTCATAGCAGCACTTCTATTTCTGCTGCCTTAGGAATTGCAAAAGCAAGAGACTTAAAAAAAGAATCATCTTCAGTTATTGCTGTTATAGGAGATGGAGCAATGACAGGAGGGATGGCTTTTGAAGCATTGAATAATGCAGGAAGGTTCCCAAACAATTTTATTGTAATTTTAAATGACAATGAAATGTCAATTTCTAAAAATGTTGGGGGTCTTTCAAAATACTTAAGCAAAATAAGGACAGAACCTTTCTATTTTAAGGTGAAAGAGGATATAGATCTCATATTAAAAAAGATCCCTGCAATAGGAAAGAGTGCTGCAAAGGCTTTAGGAAGAGTTAAAGGCTCTATAAAATATATGATAATGCCTGGGATAATATTTGAAGAACTTGGATTTAAGTATTTAGGACCAGTTGATGGGCATAATACAACTGAAATTGAAAAGCTCTTAAACATAGCAAAGACGATAAAAGGTCCTGTACTAATACATGTATGTACACAGAAGGGTAAGGGCTATACATATGCGGAGGAAAATCCCCATGTTTTTCACGGCATAGCACCTTTTGAAGTTGAGACAGGGGAGCTAATCGCAAATAGTGGACCGGGCTATTCCGAAATTTTTGGCAACGAGCTCTGTAGGATAGCACAAGACGATGATAAAGTAGTAGCTATTTCAGCGGCAATGCCTCATGGGACAGGTCTAGAACCTTTTTCTAAGAAATTTCCTGAGAGGTTCTTTGATGTGGGGATTGCAGAGCAACATGCAGTTACCTTTGCTGCGGGACTAGCTAGAAACGGTATTACACCTGTAGTTGCTCTATATTCTTCTTTTTTGCAGAGGGCATACGATCAAGTACTTCATGATGTTGCAATTCAAAATCTTCACGTAGTATTTGCTATTGACAGAGCTGGTATTGTTGGTGAAGATGGAGAAACACATCAAGGTATATATGATGTTTCTTTCTTGAATCATATACCCAATATGACAATGCTAGCTCCTTGTGATTACGCGGAGTTTGCATTGATGATAGAATATGCAGTAAAAGTACATAATGGTCCCATTGCAATAAGGTATCCGAGGGGAAGAGGAGTAGACAAACTAATTGATACTGAGCCAATTAAGTTTGGTAAATCTTTGCTTGTACGTGAAGGAAGCGATCTAACTATTGTGGCTATTGGAAATAAGGTAGAGGTTGCGTTGAAAGTTGCAGATATGTTAGAAGATGTAGGTATCTCATGTGATGTTATATATTCTAGGTTTATTAAGCCTCTTGATGAAAAGCTTCTTTTTAGCTCTGCAATAAAGACAAGACGTATTATAGCTATTGAGGATAATGTCATAGCGGGAGGATTTGGAAGTAGGGTACTTGAGACATTGAATCAGAACGGAATAAACATAAAAACAAAAATATTTGGATATCCGGATAAATTTATTCCCCATGGTTCAAAAATTGAGCTTCAGAGTATATACAGACTTGACGAGCAAGCTATTGTGAAGGATGCAATTAAGTTAGTGAATAAGGAAAGAGTAAATGTTGAGGCTGTTCCCAAAAAATAGCTGATCAATTGTTATATCAAGAAAGGTGTTTTTTGAAACGTACATAGTAGAATACGGAGGTTTAGGTCTTGAAAAAGGAAAGACTTGATGTTTTGCTAGTAAATAAGGGGCTTTTTGAAAGCCGTGAAAAGGCAAGAAGTTCTATAATGGCAGGAGTTGTGTTTGTAGCTGGTAACAAAGAAGATAAACCTGGTTTAAAGGTTGATATAGAGTCAGAAATAATGATAAAAGAAAATGTACATCCTTATGTCAGCAGGGGCGGGCTAAAACTTGAAAAGGCAATTAAGGTATTTAATATAGATTTAAAAGGAAAGACAGCAATGGATATTGGGGCATCCACGGGAGGATTTACCGATTGTATGCTAAAAAATGGTGCAGCTAAAGTCTTTGCTGTAGATGTTGGCTATGGGCAGTTGGCATGGCAACTAAGAAATGACGAGCGAGTTGTATGCATGGAACGAACAAATATCCGGTATGTTGAACGAGAGCAAATAGGTACATTAGTTGATTTTGCATCAGTAGACGTTTCGTTTATTTCTCTCAAAAAAGTCATTCCTGTAGCAATTAAATTGATGACTGACGAAGGTGAGCTCATGTGCCTGATTAAGCCGCAATTTGAGGCGGGAAGGGATAAAGTAGGTAAACATGGAGTTGTACGGGATCCAATAGTTCACGAAGATGTAATAAAAGACATCATCACTTTTGTATTAGAAACGGGACTTAAGGTAAAAGGCTTGGATTTTTCACCAATAAAGGGACCGGAAGGAAATATTGAATATTTGATTTACCTAAGTAAAAAAGAAGGAAAAATTGATTTACAGAATTTGTATAATGAAGTCTCAAAAGTTGTTGAAAAGTCCCATGAGTTATGACGTGGATCAGTATTCCTTTAAAATTTTAGCATAGTAATCCGTATCAATAATTTTCGCCGAGTATTTAAATTTATCCGATACAATTTTATTTATAGCTTCAATATACTTTATATCTTTATCAATACCCTCAATATATTCTGCAGAACCAGATTTGCTATTATACTGTGCATAGTCTGTAATCCAGCTCCTATTTGAAAATATGACAAGAGGTCTGCTGTCAGATAATATATCTGTCCCCATTAGTAGTCTTGAGTCAAAGGTAAGTCCGAATAAATTTGATAGAGTAGGTAGTATATCAAGGCTTGAGCAGGGTTTGTTGACTATAACAGTATCCATTCCTTTTTTCCATAGAATTAAGGTGCTTTTATATAGTTCAAAATTATCTTCAACTTTATGTCCTGCAAGCTCATCGATATTTTCCTTAGGAAGTCCGTAAGGATAATGATCCGGACTTATGGCAATTACAGTTTTATCGGCTATGCCAGCCTCTTCTAGTTTGTCCATAAGAGATTTCACGGCAAATTCAAGCTCCATATTGCACGCAATATATGCCTTTGCTTTATCAGAGAAGGGAAGGTGCTCAACATAGGCTTTATTTTTCCTTGCAATGTAGTTTCCACCAAAGGTATAGTTTAAATGACCGCTTATAGTCATGTAATATGTGTGAAAAGGTACGTTCCCAATATATTCATCCATTGTAACATCAATCATTTCAAGGTCCGATTCAGGCCAAGTGTTTTTTATATTCAGTCCGTTACCTATTCCTTTGTAATCGTAGCCCATATTTGGATGTGAAATATGCCTGTTATAATATTTGTAGGAGTGATTATGGTATGCTTTCAAAGTATATCCGAAATTCTTGAGCTGGTTGCCCATAACAAAAGGCATATAATTTTTGCCCGACCGACTGAAACTCCAAATACCGGATTTTGGTATAAGCCCGGTACAAGCGACATATTCTCCGTCGGAGGTGCTTACTCCCCATATAGGATTGTAAAAATTATTGAAAAAAAAGCCTTCCGTTGACATCTTATACAAAGTTGGCGTTAATTCAGGGCTGATGGCATAAGGCGAGAAACCCTCAGCTGTTATGAGAATCAGATTATGATCTTTGAACATTCCTGTATATTTATTTTTTTTGGAAGGTTCAACCGAATAGAAATATTTGTGCATATCAAGAAGAGTTTTATCCTTTTCGTTTGAAATAAGTGCTTCAAAGTCGATATTCGATACATTAGTGCTAAAGGTTGGTTCGGGGGTCGGAGTAGTGAATGTGCAATTTGGTTCGATGTTATGAGTGGAAGTTACTTCCGCTCGGTATACAAATTTTGAAACAGTTTCAATAACATCGTTATTTGAGCATTCCTCGACGTTATCGTTGTAGTTTATTCCAAAAAGCAGTCTTTTTACATCAAGCCGCATTGTTGTCATAAGTCCTAATTTATTTACCGATAATTCGGGTATAGCAGATTTATAATACAAATCGTACTGGGAATACTCGGTTTCTTTTGTAAAGCTTACACAAAACAAAGAAGCTGCATGGCTAATAAGTAAAAACGCCAATAAAATCAAAAGGGGCTTCAGTTTGAGCCTTTCAAAACGGCACTTTCTGTAAATAAAGGGCAAAATAAATAAAGGTATGAAAAGGAGAAGAAGTGCTATAATATTTCTAAAAACGGCTGTTATAATAATGCTCTTAAATTGAAGTACGTCTCTTGTACCAGTTAGTGAAAAGAAGGACAAAGTAGTTTTGAACACATCATAATATACAAGTTGAATGCTGTAGATAACAATAAGTAAGGATAAAAGCGTTATAGACAAAAGCTTGTTTATTAAAGGAGGAAATACATAAGACAGAATAAACAAAATAATACTGGCAGATAGGGAGAATAGCAAAACAAATATAAAGTCGGTACTTAGACTTTTAAATATCCACAATCTAAAAACAAGCTCAAGGTATATGGTGGAAACTATAAAAAATAATAGTAGCCAGTACTTTGATATAAAATTATGAACAAACTTAAGCGATGTAAAAGTTTTTTGATTCATGTCTAGACAACTCCTATATATTAAGTTGCTACTTCAAATAAAATATTAACAATTTCTATTATAACTCCTATTAATACAAATATCGACATGAGAAATTAAATGCATTAGATTATGGGATGGATTAGAATTATCTAATCAATTCCAAATTAACCAATATTATGCTTGGTTTTTGTGTAGATTAGTATTATGAGCCTTATGATAGGATAAGTACACATAGATTGACGGTAAGGAATCAGCAGGGAAGCTGAATAACAAATTCAGTTCCTTTGCCTAATTCACTGTTTACTTTTATATCACCATTGTATAGATTTACAATATGTTTTACAATTGAAAGACCTAAACCGGTACCTCCCATGTCCCTAGATCTGCTTTTATCAACTCTATAAAAACGTTCAAAAATTCTTGCTGTATGCTCTTTTGGAATTCCAATCCCAGTATCTTTAACGTGTATTACAACTTTTCCACCTATGTTTTGGGCATTTACTGTTACTGAACCGTTTGTAATATTGTATTTAACAGCGTTATCAACTAAGTTTAGTATCAATTGCTTAATTCTATTTCTATTTGCCTTAATAAATATTTTATCAGATATATTATTTATAAAGACAATACTTTTTTCATTAGCTATGTTCTGCAAGAACTCAAATACGCTATCAACCAGAAATTTCAAATCAACACTTTCTAAATCGGTGTCGCTAAGTTTTGTTTCAATCTCTGACAGCGATAAAATATCATTTATTAGCTCATGGAGCCGTTCCGCTTCAATATCTATAATATCTAAAAACCTCAAAGATACATCCTTATTATTGATTGCCCCACTCTTTAATGTTTCTACAAACCCCCTTATAGAAGTTATTGGCGTTTTAAGTTCATGAGTTACGTTAGAAACAAATTCTGTTCTCAAATGCTCAAGTTTGCGTACTATTGTAATATCCTGAATGGAGATTATCCATCCAGAATTGTCGATTTTTCCATTATTAGATCTTATTGGAGAGGTTTTAATCAGCAATTCTTTCTCACCGAGCTTGATCTCACATTCAAGAGGTTTGTTTTGTTCCATGGACTTCTCCAAAAGGAGATTTATGCCGTTATTTCTTATGTGCTCAGAGAACATATCTCCTGCAACATTATTGTTTGTGTCTAGATCAAAAACTTCAAAAGCTGCACGATTGATCATCAGGATTTTCTTGTTATTGTCAACTGCTGCTATGCCATAGGTGATGCTTTGTACGATGGATTCTACTTCGATTTTTTTATTATTTAGGTCATACACTGTTTTGTTTAGTTTTGAGGCCATTTCATTAAATTGAAGTGCAAGTTGTCCTACTTCATCCTTTGAGGTTACCGATATACTTTTAGAGTAGTTACCCTTTGATATTTCTTTTGATGCATTAATTATGTCGTTAAGCGGTTGAATTACTGTTCCGGCTATACGAGAAGAAACAATTGCACTTATGGCTAAGGCTGATAGAACTATCAACATGGAGTAAAACCAGGACATTGCATCAATTATTCTAAGTTTGGCTAAAGGGATTGATATCCTTACAATCAAATCCAATTGCTCGATAGGAATTGCCATATATAATAAATCGGCACGTAGAGTTATACTGCTTCGGTAGTCTTTGCCTATATCTCCGTATAGAGCCATTTGAACCTCTTTTCGGGAGGTGTGGTTTTCCATGGTTGTATAATCAGCTTCAGAGTCACCTAAAACCCTTCCAGAATGATCTATAAATGTTACTCTTAAATTATTATTTGTGGAAGTGATATTCTGGTTATAATTTGCAGCAAAATCTTTTGCTAGTTTGTCATAATCTATCCGAGAGGAAGCATCGGTTTGCAATAGAGAGTATTCAATTGAAAGACCAATACTTTCTAATTTGTTTTCAACTTCTGCTTTGTAGTACTTTTTTGATAGGTGTGTGGTAAATATAACTGTTGTTATTAAAACAACTACAATTAAAACTAAATAATATTTAAAGATTTTCGTTTTCATAGTTTGATTATTCCTTATCTCCTTTGTCATTAAAGCGGTAGCCTATACCTCTGACAGTTTGTATATAGGTAGGGACATTATCATCATCCTCTATTTTTTGTCTTAGATATCTGATGTGTACATCAACAGTTCGTGTTTCACCGTAATAGTCGAACCCCCAAACCTTTTCTAAAAGCAATTCACGGGACATGACTATTCCTTTATTTAATACTAGGAGCTTTAATAGTTCAAATTCTTTAAAAGTCATTTCAATTAGATTTTTATCCTTATATACTTCATGTCTTGCAACATCAATAGTTATTTTGCCTACTTTGATTATTTCGGGGGTGTTTTCCTGCGTATCTGTCTGTCTTCTGAAGATTACTTTCACCCTTGCTATAAATTCTCTGATGCTGAAAGGCTTGGTAATATAGTCTTCTGCTCCTAATTCAAGACCTAAGACCTTATCAAACTCATCGCTTTTTGCGGTCAGCATAATTATAGGGATTTTTTTGTAATCAGAGTTTTCCTTAATCCTTCGGCAAATTTCAAGACCATCAATTCCTGGAAGCATTATATCCAAAATGAAAAGATCCGGTTTTTGTTCTTTACATTCGTCAAGCATAACTTCGCCATTGTCAAAACATTTAACGTCATATCCGTTTTCTATTAAATTAAAGCTTATTAATTCTTGGATATGTTTTTCATCTTCAACTACATAAATTAGCTTTTTTGACATATAAGCACCTTCCTATTACTAATTATTTGATAGATGTACCATTTCTATCCTCTTGGTGTACCATTTTGGATAAGTGTTTCTTACAAACAAAGGAACATTTAATTGCTATGTAGAAAATGTAAATCGGATTTTGAAGACCGATTTTAAAGCTTTATCAAAAGCAAAAAGTGTTATAAAATCAACCTGATTTTATAACACAATTTTCTCTTAGAATAAACTATAAAGTAGTGGTAGAAGTATATTCAACCTTTATAGTATCATCTTTTTGACGAACTAATTTTGCTTTGTTACCTTTTCCGTCTTCCATGTTGAGCTTTTCTAGTTTACAGTCGATAAAAAAATTTACCGCGGTACTTTCTATGAAAGCAGCCCAATTTTGCTTTCTTTCATTAGGATTCTCATCTTTTGTTGCTTCAATAAGAGCATCAATATTATTTACTTTATCATTCGTTGCCATTGTTTTTCCACCTTTCAATTATCAATATTTCGGAAAGCACCTTATATAATATCACTTTTACAAAATCAATGGAAGATAAAAAAATATTTCCAAAGGGATTAAGTGTGTAAAAACTCTCTATTAATATCAGAACAACAGCATATTTAATCGCATTGACTTAGTTAAAGTACATATAGTACACTTAGATTAAAGTCTTAAAAAAATAATCGGTTATATATGGGTGTTGTAAATTTAGTTTTATTTACATAATGTTCTTATTATTAAAGATGTTATTTGTTTAAAGACCTGAGCTAGGTCAATTTTTTATGTAGATATAATTTCATTTCTTTATAGTATTCTTGATATCAACTAAGTAGTAAGCAGTAAAAGTGCAAAAAAACAAAAAAATTAAATGGGAGAAATAATTTATGATTAGAAAAGGAATTTCTTTAGTAATTATTGTGGCGATTCTTACTGTTATGACGGTTAACTTTGTATTTGCTCAAAGTGAAGATACTACTGCGAAAACATCTACCTATTTAATAGGGGACTTGAATGGAGACTTAAGCTTTGACTCTATTGACTTTGGGTTAATGCGAAAGTATCTATTAGGAATGATTAAAAGTTTTGAAGTTGAAGATGAATTATATGCAGCAGATGTTAATGGAGATACTTTGATTGACTCAATAGACTTTGCATGTATGAGAAAGATGCTGCTTGGTTTTATAACTGAATTTCCTAAGCCATCTATGGAAGGTTTTGTTCAAGTCTCGTGTGGTGAGACCCATACGATAGCATTAAAGAAAGACGGTACGGTGTGGGCGTGGGGATATAACTCTTATGGTCAGCTAGGTCTTAACGAAGAAAATGAAATTGAAAGAACACCAAAACAAATTGATGGACTTAAGGGGATTACTAAAATATCTGCTGGCAAACGCCATTCTCTTGCACTTAAAAGCGATGGTACAGTATGGGCATGGGGATATAATTATTATGGTCAGTTAGGAGATGAATCAAATACGCGAAGCAGTATACCTGTTCAAGTTAAGGGACTTTCGGGAATTAAGGACATTAAGGCCGGTGATTTTTTCTCTACTGCATTAAAAGACGATGGAACGGTATGGGGATGGGGTTATAACTTTAAAGGGCAAATCGGCGATGGTACAGGAATCAATAGTAATATACCGCTTCAGGCAATAGGGGTCAGCGATATTACTGAAATAGCTGTAGGTGATGAGCATGTAATAGCATTAGATAAAAATAAAAATATTTGGGTATGGGGTGCTGGAGCTAAAGGCCAGCTTGGAAATGGTTCTACAAAGTCATCATCAAGAGTACCTGAAAAGCTATTAAGCATTTCCGATGTAAAGTCTGTAAGTGCAGGTACTATGGTTTCGGCAGCTCTAAAAGAAAACGGCGAATTATGGATTTGGGGAGATAATACATACGGTATTATGGGAAATAGTAATAAGGTTAATAGTACCCCGGTTCAAAGTGAGGGGATACTGGAGATAAAAGAGGTGGTTTTGACTCAATATTGTGCTACAGTCTTAAATAATGATGGAACAGTGTTAAGTTGGGGCAAAAACATGAGTGGAATGCTTGGCACTGGGTCAGCGACCGACTCTGATACACCTGCTTTGGTATTTGGAGCTAAGGATGTGAAGTCGATTTCTTGCGGTCAAACACATATGGCTATGATAAAAAGCGATGGCACTTTATGGACTTGGGGAGACAATAACTACGGGCAACTTGGTAGTGGTACTGCTGACTATATTACACAACCAATCAATATTAAACACATTTCCGACATAGATAAGATAGTATGCGGTGGAAAACATGTATTAGCAGTTGGGAAGGATAAGACAATTTGGGCATGGGGAAACAATGATTATCTCCAACTGATTAATGATGTCGAAATATCTGCTCAATCAGGGGCAAAAGACTATTGCAATCCTTTTATAGTAAGCTACGATGGAGGTATAAAAGATATTGAAGCTGCTTTTAACCGCACTTTATTAATTAATGAAGATAATGAAGTGTGGTTTTACACAGCTAGAACAACTAATGTTGTAGATGCTCAATCCATATACGAACCCTATAGAATTGAAGGGCTTGAGGATCTAAAAGCAGTATCTATCGGTAAAAGCCACATTCTTGCCCTAAAGGAAGACGGATACGTATATTCTGCTGGTAACAGCTATTGGGGACAATTAGGAGATGGTTCTCAAACTCACCATAACAATTATGTTGAGACTTTTAAGCTGACAAAGGCGAAGGATCTTACAGGTATTGTGTCAGTCGCAGCGGGAAGCGACCATTCCGTTGCCCTAAAGAGCGATGGAACTGTTTGGACCTGGGGCTGTAACCAGTTTGGTGAATTAGCTCACGGAACCGATACCTTTAGTTTGGAGCCAGTTCAGGCTCAGGAACTTGAAAATATTTGTGCGATATCTGCTGGGAACAATTATAATTTGGCATTAAAACAAGATGGAACAGTATGGGCATGGGGAGATAATACCTATGGACAATTAGGTAACGGAACCACTACTAAAACTAATATACCTGTCAAAGTAGATGGTCTTGAGAATGTAAAAAAGATTATTGCAGGAAAAGATAGTTCATTTGCCTTTACAGAGGATGGGACAGTATGGGCATGGGGAAAAAACAATTGTGGACAGCTAGGAGACGAAACAACAGAAAATAAATTAACACCGATACAGATAGAAGTGTTCAATGGATGTAAGTCTATTGCTTCAGGAATAGATTTTACACTAGCTTTAATGAATGATGGTACAGTAATTGGCGTTGGAAGCAATGTAAGTGGTGTTATGACAATGGTTTTTTCCGATAGGAGTCTTATACCGGTAAAGGTAAAAGTTAAATAGAGAAAAAGGCCAGTTAATTTTGAAATTACCTAAAATTTTTGTAAGAGATATGCAATGCCGACTTAAAAAAAATTCTCTTACGAATAAACTTTAAAGGGAAGTGATAGGGAAGTGGATATGTGGTTTTTGGGTACGCGTAAACCTGAAAAGAGATCCTTTATAGATATATTATATAGAATTAAATCTGGTGACAAGCTTTTAAAAGACAGGTTTATTAGTGATTACAGACCTTATATAGTCAAATCTGTATCCCAGATATTAAATAATAAATATATTGATATAGAGAACAGTGAAGAATACAGTGTTGGGTTGATCGCTTTTAATGAAGCTATTGATAAATATAGTGAAGATAGAAAATGCAGCTTCAAAAAGTTTTCATATCAGGTTATGCAACGAAGATTGATAGATTATATGAGAAAAAATCAAAAGAATTCAAAAGTCTATCCGTTTTCATATTTTGAGGAGGATGAAGCGTACGATTTTGAAGATAGGTTTTTGGTAGATAAACATACAGATCATGTGTATAATTTTGAAATCCGTGAAGAGTTTACTTTTTTTGTGGGAAAGATGAAGGATTTTGGAATAACCATGGCTGATTTAGTTAAAGATATGCCCAAGCACAGTGATTCCAGAAGAACTTGCATCAAAATAGCAAAGCAAATAGCTGAGGATGATACATTATATGATAAGTTTAGTACAAAGAAGACAATTCCATATAAACATGTAATAAAATATGTAGAGGTAAGCCAACGAACAGTTGAACGAAATAGAAAATACATCATCGCTTTGGTTCTAATTCTAAAAAGTGACCTTGAAATAATAAAGAACTACATAAAAAATATGGAATAAGCGGGGTGAAATATGTTAATGGAACATTTAGGGGTAGTACTTGAAATAAAAGATAATAAGGCCTATTTAATGACGAATAGTTGTGAAATTGTTTGTATTAGAAAACAACCGGGGATGTATGAAGGAATGGAAATAGCCTTCGAGTCTTCGGAAATGATAAATAAAGCCAATCCGACTGTAAAGTTTTCAGCTGCCATTGGTAGTGTTGCCGCTGTTTTTATAGCGATTATATTTTATGTTAATTTATTTATCTCAAACCAGATTTATGCTTATGTAGATATTGATATGAACTCAAATTGGGAGTTAATGGTTGATAAAAACAATCGAGTAATAGATATTACGACAAAGGATAAAGGCTCTGAGTTATTAATTGAAGATATTAAATATAAATCCGAGCCTATAGAGGATGTCCTTATAGATATGGTTGAAAAACTAAATAAAAACGGGCTAATAGATTTAAATTCTGACAATAAAGTTTTGATAACAGCATGTCTTCAAACTAAAGATGGAAGAAATTCTCCAAAGGATGGATTAAAAAAACTTGAATTGACTTATCCTAAAATTATTGATGAATTATCAAGCAGAAATATTAAACCTTATTTTATAGAAGCTAAGGAAGAAGACAGAAAACTAGCAGCGGATAATAATATTTCAGTGGGTAGATATTCTTTATACAAAATTGGGAAAGAACAGGGAATAAACATAGATATTGAGAAATTAAAGCAAAATGAGATAAATGAGATTCTTGAAAATCTAGCTGTTAATAGGGATATGGATGCGAGTAAGGGTAATGAGGATATTGTTAATCAAGATACAAAGCTTAATCAAGATACAAAGCTTAATCAAGATATAGATACAGCAAAGGATGTTAAGAATAATAGTGATGTACCTTATGAGGCAAATTTAGATTTGTCAATTGGTGAATTGGATGATATTGATAAAATTAAGTCTATAGAAGCTGCGAATATTGAAACTCAAAAAGTAATACAAAATATTCAAAAGCAAGTAGCTACCGATATTGCTCTTCAAACAGATCGGGCAAATATGGAAATTTCTAAGATAAAAAATGATACAAGCATTAGCAGTGAGCAAAAGGCCACTAGAATAAAACAAATTGAATTAGATACAGCAAAGCAAATTGATGAGATTAAGAGAGTTGGAAATGAGAGAGCACAAGCAGAACTGATTAAACTCGAAAGGAAAGTACAAGACCTACTAAAGCAAATTAAATAATAATTATCTAATGAACACTAGTATCATAGTGTAATAAATGGTATAATTATTTTTAGACAAATATATTAGGTTAAAAGCTTCACTGATCAGTTTTTAGTTTTCAGACCCATTTAATTTATTTTTATCTAAAATTGATCGAATGTTTTGGAGCAACCTTAGAGTATGTTTTTTGTTGAACGGGGGGATTAGTGTGAAAAAACTTGGCATTATAACAATTTCAACTGCGATTATCTTAAATATTATTGGAAGCAATGTTATTGCCAAGGGTACTAATGGAGAATTATCATCATTTAGCAAAGATGAAGCAAAACAATGGGAACATGACTATGGAAAACAAGAGGCAGTATCACCTTATAGTGGATACAATTCTTGGGAACAACCCCAAAACAATATGCCAAATACAGATGCAACAACGTCGTATAACCAACACAATCCGTGGGAGTACCATGCAAACGAGACACCATGGCCAGAGGTGACATCTTCATATAGTGGACAAAATCCTTGGGAACAGCCCGAATACAAAAACTCGAAGCCTGACGAAATTCATCAATATAATCCATGGGGAATGCCAAAATACGATATACAAAAACCTGAAGTAACACCGCATATTGAACATAACCCATGGGAAGCACCAAATTACGATACACAAAAACCTGAAGTAATACCACCCGGTGAATATAAAC
Source organism: Clostridiaceae bacterium (assembly GCA_012519925.1). GTDB lineage: Bacteria > Bacillota > Clostridia > Acetivibrionales > Acetivibrionaceae > Acetivibrio. Next base: position 43,430 of record JAAYPF010000019.1, on the reverse strand, counting down.
CATGGGAAATACCAAAGCAAAATGCACCAATGCCTGAAGCAACACCACCTATTGAACATAATCCATGGGAAATGCCACAGTACGATACACAAAAACCTGAAGTAACATCACCTATTGAATATAAACCGTGGGAAATGCCAAAGCAAAATACACCAATATCTGAAGCAACACCACATATTGAATATAAACCATGGGTAACGTCCCAATATTATACCCCGGTCCATCAAGCAACACCAACACCTGAGGTGACTCCAACACCACACATTGAGTATAAACCATGGGAACCACCGAAATATGATGCGTCGAAATTTGAGGCACCACCATTATATGGGGGATTTAATATGTGGGGGCAGCCATATTACAATATATATAACCCATGGGCATTCTATTATAATCCAAATGTGTTAGGCTTAGATAAAGAATTTGATGCCAAAAAGGTTGTAGAGGAATATCAAACTAATGAAGTAAAGACTAAAGAAGCGGAGTTTGATTATTCTGAAAAGTTTTATATAAATAAAGAATCGAATGTAGGTTCTGAGCTTATACTAGTAAACTTAGAATTGGAAAAGGCGAGACAGAATTTATCCTTAATACGAAGTCAAGCTAAAAACAAGATTGATATTGAGATAAAGAAGACTAGGCAAAAAATCAGTTCAGTTGTAGACAATAACAACCTTGATCCTAAGGACAGGAATTCGGAAATAAAGAAACTAAGAAAGGCCTTAGAGATTGAAGTTAAAAGTATTAAAGAAGATGCTGCACAGCAAGTTAAGGATACTATAGAAAAGCAAAACACGACTATTAAAGATATTTTTAACTAGTACATATATCTAATGATAACAAAAACAACTTTCAACCATTACATTATGGGGAAATTCTCAAATTGTGTTTTGTCGTTATCATAGAATAAGAGCTTGTTTTTTTATCATACATAAATAGCCCTTGATTTAGATAATCTAGGGCTATTAAATTTATTTACAAGATCATTTCAAGCAATCACATAATTTGAAGCCTTACATCAATTGGTTAGCGATAATTGGAAAATGCGTAAAAAAGCGATGTTAAATATTAGCGAATAAATACAGTGGTATTGACCGGAATGTTTTTTGAGAACCATTCACTAGCGTCAAGAGGCATTCTGATACATCCAGCTGACGCCACTGTTCCAACAGTTCCATCATATAATGTCCCATCCCGTTTCACCTTTACCGAATGAAAGAAATATGAAGAATAAAAACCTACATAGTTTTTAACCCATATATTACCTCCAGCAGGCATCCAAGTTCCACGATTACTACTAATGGAAAAGGTGCCCTTTATTGTGGGGGAAATATTTTTCCCTGTTGCACAGGGTATTTGTCTTTCTAGTTTCCAAAGGTCTTCATCTATTGTGAAAATATTAATGAGTTGTTTCTTTAGATCCACCCATATCAGATAATTAGTTTGGCTGGTCAAATTGAAATAGTTGTTAACAAAATACTCAGTTTCAGAATTATTGAGCCTATCCTCGGAGGAGTCGAATTTAGTATCTATGGATAGATACTCCCTTTTTGTCCACCCCGATAGAGTTCCGCTTTTAATATAATACCATTTATAATCTCTATCTCTTATAATTTCAACCTTTCCACCCTTAATATGAGAACTTATTTTTCCTCCTATTGAATTATACAGTGGAGTATTATCCTTAACAGAGGCATAGACAAAATGCTCAGGAGCTAAATCTTCAATGTTTTTTTCAGGGTTTACAAAAAGATTTTCATAAAACATATGTACAGTTTTGGTGTTTTCAGCCCAAAACACTTTCATTCCTAAGTTTTTAGCGAAGTCTGCCAATGGAACATATATCTCTTCGCCGAACTTTTCTGTCCTTTTATCAATGTAAGTTGGTGTATTGTCAATTGTCATAATTCGGCTTTCAGGAAAAAACTCCAAACTAAATTTATGCTGTATTAATGGATCTATATAGGTACTATTGACATAAATCTTGTCATCTATGATTTGGATATTTTTAATTTCATAGGGTTCGGAATTGGAATAATAGTAAACACTTTCTGAAACGCTTAAGGCATTTTCCATAAACGGAAGACTGTCAATTTGTACCGTTTTATTCGTAGAATCAATTTTTACTTCATAACCAAAGGTTTCTGCAATGGGTTCTAAGGGTACAAAACCTGTACCGTTTTCTATAAGAGGTGCATGCTTAAGGTGGATTATATTACCGTTAACAAAGGCGGAGTCTTTACCTATTCCCATGTGAATATACTTACCATACTTTTTAAGGATTATTGTTTGGTCTTCCGCAATCCAATCAAGATCTATTTTTAGACAATGGGATAGTTCTTTAATTGGTACTAACACTGTATCTTCTGCTAATATTGGTTCGGTTAATAATGTATTACTGCTAATTAAAACTTTGTAGGGTTTGTTTCTCATTGAGAACTCTTTTAGATTGGGATTTGAAAATCCATATTTCAATAAAGCTTCGGTACAGCTAAATACTGTATTGCTATTGATCCCCATAACTACAGAGATCAACTCTATTCCCTCACTGTTTATTGCTGAAGAAACAAGTACTTTGCCCGCCTTCATTGTATATCCGGTTTTTACTCCTGTTATACTAAAGTTCTCGTAAAAATTTCCGAGTATTTTATTTGTATTTGAAAAAGTTCTTTCCTCCTTACGCTTATTAGTAGGGGGAACAGTAACAGTCTTTAGCGAGACTATATTGCGGAATTCATCTATATTCATAGCGTAGCGTGCAATGAGTGCAAGATCTATAGCTGTAGTAAGCTGATTTGAGTATTGTGCACCATCGTTTTCGTCTAGACCGATAGGATTTGTATAGGTGGTATTGTTTGCACAAATTTCTTTTGCTTTTTCATTCATTTTTCTTAAAAATTCTTCTTTGCTTCCAAACACATTTTCTGCTATAACATTAGCACAGTCGTTTGCAGAGCTTACAAGCATTAGTTTTAAAGCGTCCTCAAGAACTATTTTCTCACCAGGGATAAGGGCAGCGTTTGAACCTCCTGCTCCTATTTCTTTTACTGCAGATTGAGAAACGGGTAATACTTTTTTTAGATCTGCATTTTCAAGGGCAATAATTGCAGTCATTATTTTAGTTGTACTTGCAGCATATCTAATCTGATTTTCATTTTTGCCAAATAGTATTTCTCCTGATGATCGCTCTATTACAACACAGGAGTGTACGTTTTTTAATGTCTCTTGTAAATAATTTGGGTTGGCATAAAGAATGTTTTGCGAAAGAATGAGCACAAAAATAAATAAGGTAGAAATAGAAATTAGTTTTCTCATGGAAATAAACAAGGGTAAAACCCCTGTTGTCCCCCTTTCTTACAGTAAAATAGAGATAAACAATAGAGCATTCCATAAACTTTATGCTCTAAGGACAGGTTTTATTCATTAGTTTTAGAGGAAAGAAATTTAGTGAGTATCTTATTTGATTCATCTTTGGTAATAATTATTAGGACATTAATTTTAGTCACCTTAATAAAAACATTTAATTGTAGTAAACATAAGAAATTTAGAGTGTTTTTAAGAAATAGGTCTTGCCTATATATATTCTACGCATCTAGAAAAAATCCTTCAATAATCGGGAATATAGTATTGTTAAAAAATATTTGTATTTTTTTAACCTAGTGGTTAAGAAATAATAAAGTATGTTATAATTAAGAAAAATCGAGTTTATTGCATCGTGAGGTGCATATATATATTTATGCCAATTTTGCATTTACAGGAGGAAGCTTATATGGTTGGACCGTTAAAAGCCGAAATTTTGTTTTCAAAAGCACAGAAGCTCGTAAGTCAAGAGGAGTATGATAAGGCTCTTGAATTATTTGATAAGGCTATATCTTTAAACAAAAAGGGTAGTGCCTTATTTATTCATAAAGCTCTTGTTTTATCTCAACAGGGACGTTATGATCAAGCAGTTAAACTGGCAGAAAAAGCACTTTCATTAAAACCAAATTCAGAGGTATATCATTCGTTTTTAGGTATGATACATTATGATAATAAAAATTACGAAGAAGCTCTCAAGTGTTTGAAAAAATGCAATGAAATGGATAGAGAAAATGCTCAGACTATATGTTTAGAAGAAGTTGTTAATATGGCTTTAGGTGGAGTGGAAGAGCCGATTTTGGTATTAAGAAAGAAAATTCATCTTGCTAATTCCGAATGCAAAAGTAGATTGCTGGTTTTACTAGAAAGAAAGATATTAGATCAGCAAGGCAATGAAAAATATAATGTCATAACTAAGAAGCATTTTGAAAATGAAAACTTGACCATGAACATTTTATTTGGAATTGTTTATTTTGAAATGAAGGAGTATAATAAAGCAGAAAATAATCTTTTAGAATCAATTGAAACTTCTCCTGGCGTTGTAAATTACTATTATTTAGGTTTGTGTAGTATAAAAATGGGCGATTATAAAAGAGCACAATACTGGTTTAACAAAGCTATGTCTTTTAAGAGTATTTTCAATATGAGAGAGAGATTTAATTATTTGTTTGATGAGTTTGTTAAAGTGCTGTAGGACACTCAAATTGAGAGGTGAAGTAATATGTTTCTACTTATTGGATGGGGTAAACAAACGACAAAAAATCACGGACCAGTGTTTAGAAACCACTGTGACCGCTGTAATAACGAAGAGTTGTGGCAGTTATATACAAGACGCACTTGGTTTACTTTGTTTTTTATTCCCATAATTCCGTATTCTACAGAACATCTCGTAGTATGCCCGGTATGTTCTCATGCTGCGATTATAACGAGTGCAAAGTTTGATGAGTTGAAAGAGGTTGCAGATTGCAATATGGACTTAATTAATAAGAAGATTGGTGAAGATGAGCATAAGAATAAAATTAGTCAATTAATGAAGGAAAAAGTAAGTAGTGCATATAAAGCAAATGACAGTCAAAGGTTTTCAGGAAAAACTGAAACGCAGATCAATTATCTAAGGCAGATGGAAGAGCTTCGTCGTGCAAAAGAAGAAGCAGCTCGCGTGGATAAAGATATAATTGAGGACAATTCAAAAGATAATGAATAGTTCATTTAAAAAATAAAGAATAAATTAAATACAGAGAGGTACGAAATGGTAAAAATCGGAATAATTGCAAATAAGGACAAGGATGAAGGTCTAAATATTACCTCTTTGCTTGTAAAGAGTATAAAGGCTAATGGAGCTCAGCCTGTTATGGCAGATGATTTGGCTGCTGACATTGGCGAAGAATTACAAAACCTCCATGAAGACGAGGTGATAATAAAGTCGGATATAATGCTGTGCCTTGGCGGTGATGGGACATTTTTAAAATGTGCAAGGAAAGTATTTAGTAAAAAAATTCCAATACTAGGGATAAATCTTGGTAATTTGGGGTTCTTAACAGAAGTTGATAAAAATGAAATAGACTCTGCAGTGAAGCGTTTGGTAAATGGTGAATTTGCCATTGAGGAAAGAATGATGCTTGAGACAACTATTATTAGGGATGATAAAGAAATAATGAATGACATTGTATTAAATGATGTAGTTATTTCAAGGGGTTGGATGTCAAGAATATTACACCTGAAAACTTATCTTAATAATCAGTTTGTTGATTTGTATCCCGGAGATGGTCTGATTATTTCAACACCGACTGGTTCTACAGCGTACTCGCTTTCAGCCGGTGGACCTATAGTAGAGCCGGATGTAAATCTTATTATTGTCACGCCTATATGTCCACACCTTCTGTACTCGAGATCTTTTATAACTACGGGGGAAAGAGTGCTTGAGGTTTTGGTAGCTGAAACCAACTGTCATGGAGCAATGGTTACTGTAGATGGACAGAATGGATATGAATTATTGGGTCAAGATAAAATAATTACAAAGAAATCTTCCCATATTTTGAAGATGATTAGGTTAAGCGATAGGAATTTTTTTGATGTATTAAGAAGCAAAATATATGATAGAGGAGAAAAAATAAAATAGCATGAAATATAATAGACAGGCAAAGATTTTGGAGATAATAGAATCAGAAGTAATTGAAACCCAAGAAGAAATAGCAGATAGGCTTAAAGCTATTGGAATGGATGTTACACAAGCTACAATATCTAGGGATATAAAGGAGCTTAGATTGATTAAGGTCATGTCGGAAGACGGGCGTTATAAATATGCACCTTTTGCAAAAACCGAGAATGTAGTTTATAACAGACTTATGACTATTTTTACCGAATCCTATACTTCAAGTGACTATGCCAACAATATAGTAGTTGTTAAAACACTACCTGGTATGGCTCAGGCTTCAGCCTCAGCAATAGATTCTTTGAATTGGCCCGAAATCGTCGGCTCAATAGCTGGTGATGATACTGTAATGATAGTATGCAGAGCGGAAAAAATCGCAGAGGAACTTGTGGATAAATTCAATAAAATGGCAAAGATGGGTGCAGAGGATAAATAAACCTTTAGGAACTGTAAAATTTCCCCTTTTCTAGTTAAAAGGGCTGAGAATGCTTGTTTTATATTTCTTTAGAGTATAGGAATTTGTATTTTATAAAGTCCGCACGATAAGGCGATAAGATTAAAGTGATAATCGGGCTTTTATTAATTGAAAATGTGAGGTGATATTCGTGCTTCAGCAATTACAAATACAAAATATAGCTATTATTGATAAGATTGAAATTGAGCTTGGAGAGGGTTTGAATGTATTAACTGGCGAAACGGGTGCAGGTAAATCTATAATTATTGATTCAATAAAAGCTATATTAGGTGAAAGGCTTTCTAAGGATTTAATCAGAGCAGGTAAGGATAAGGCTGTAGTTGAAGCTGTATTTATAATTGATGATGATAGGCTAAAAAGCTTCTTTGATGAATACGGAATTGAGCCTGAAGAAGACGGAACACTGATTATTTCCCGGGAATTTACCCTAAGTGGTAAAAACAGTTGCAGGATTAATGGTAAAATTGCAACAGTGTCAATGCTTAAACATATAGGAGAGCTGCTTATAGACATCCATGGACAGCATGATAACCAGTCATTACTACGTACAGACAGTCATATAGATTTGCTCGATTCCTTTGGTGACGAAAGTATACATGAGTTAAAGAATAAATATAGTGATAGCTTGAATAAATATCGTGAAATAAAAAATAGATTAAAACTTCTTTCGGGAGATAAAAATGATAGAGAGCGGAAAATAGATTTTTTGAAATTTCAGATTGACGAAATTAAAAAGGCAAAGCTTAAAGCTAATGAGGAAGAGGAGTTAAATAAGCAGAGAACAATTCTTCAAAATTCAGAGAAAATCATTGCTACTTTGTCTAAAATATACGAATTGATTGGTGTAGGAAGCAAAACTGAGAAATCGGCTTCGGATAATATAGGAGAAGCTGTTTCTATTATGGGAGATATATCAAAGTTAGATGAAAGTTATTTTGAATTGACAAAAAGGCTTGAGGGCATATCTTTTGAGTTGGAAGATATTGTTTGTGAAGTTCGTAATAAAAGGGATGAAGTCGAATATGATCCCGAATTACTAGAGCAGATTGAAGAAAGGTTGGATTTGATTTTTAAGCTCAAAAAGAAGTATGGAGATTCCATAGAAAAAATTAAAGAATTTATGGAGAATGCACAACTTGAGCTTAATGAAATACTAAATAATGAAGAGCTTGTTAATAAGCTAAGAGATGACTTGGAAAAGGCAGAGGGAGAACTCTTTTTGATTGCTAAAAATATAAGCTCAAAACGGAAAATAGCTGCAAAGCTACTAGAGGAAAAGATTGGGTACGAATTACAGGATCTCGAAATGAAAAATGCAAGGCTTAGAGTTAATATTGAGTTTGACGAGAGCACTAATGAAAGCGGGGATAGAAGATATAATCATAATGGTTTGGATAGGGTTGAGTTTTTAATTTCTACAAATGCGGGTGAACCCCTTAAGCCTTTAGCAAAGATAGCTTCTGGAGGAGAAATGTCGCGTATTATGCTAGCTATAAAAACCATTCTTGCTAATGTAGACAAAATTTCCACCCTAATATTTGATGAAATTGACATAGGAGTCAGTGGGAAAGCAGCCCAGAAAGTGGGCGAAAAAATGTCTTATATATCAAAAAACCATCAGGTTATTTCGGTTACTCATCTAGCACAAATTGCTTGTATGGCTGATAATAACTATTATATAGAAAAGTCTGTAAATGGCCGTAGTACAAGCACAAAGGTTAGAAAACTTGATGATAATGAGGTAAAACATGAAGTGGCAAGAATTATAGGTGGCACGAATATTTCCGACATTACAATAAAGCATGCTGAAGAAATGATTGAATATGCGAGGAAATATAAGAGTGAGAATAAGATTAATTAAAAAAAATAGCGAGATAAAGGGTTTTAAAGTTATAAGTCAAGAACCGATGAATTCCATTAGGAAACATCGGTTTTTTTGTTTGATTTTGAATTATGGAAGAATCCTGTAAATAACCTGTTATGTAACTTCAAAGTGTTCGCATTATTGATGCAGTTTTTGGCTGAATAAATAAGTTTATATTAGGTTAATTTATGATTAGCGTTTTAAGTAGAAATTTATATCCTGATTATTTCATAAATTACTTTTGAAACGGTCTAAAGATTATGGGCTAGTCAACATAAAAAGACATCAGGGGAGTGAATCGCCGTGAAACATGTAAAATCAACGAGGGGAAAACTAGGTATTTTCCTTTTAATTTGTTTTGTAATAATGGCAATAACATATATAAGAGTAATACTTGATTTACCAAATCAATTAATAATATTTGAAAGTCAGGAATATGTATATAATCTGGAAAGTCCTTTTTTTGTTGATATACAAGCAGACAAGAACGATATCATTAGGCTTGAAAATAATAAATCTAAGAAAAATAGCTTGGTTAAATTGATAAATCCTATTTTAATAAAACCTCAAAGGTTAGGTACAGTAAATATAAGCATGAGTATTCTAGGTTTTATACCTATAAAAACAGTACAGGTGGATGTGGTACCGTATCACGAAGTTGTTGCCTGTGGAAATACAATAGGAGTTAAGCTTAAAATTGAAGGGATTCTTGTAGTTGGAATGTCGGACATCGAAACTCTTGAAGGGAAAAAAGAATTACCTGCAAAAAAAGCAGGAATCAAGGCTGGGGATTTGATTATTGCAGTTAATGGAAAGAATATTAATAGTACAGAGGCTTTGATAGAAGAAATAGATCAAAGTAATGGGGAAGACATTAAAGTAAAATATAAGAGAGACAATAAAACTTGTGTTGTAACAATAAAACCCATAAAGTCTGTTGAAGATAATAAGTATCATTTAGGAATGTGGGTGAGGGACAGTACTGCAGGAATTGGAACATTAACCTTTTACGATCCTAAGAACAATGCCTTTGGGGCTTTAGGTCACGGAATTACTGATATTGATACAGGTGCACTTATGCCGGTGGAAAATGGAGAAATTGTTGAATCAAGTATTTTGACAATTATTAAAGGGCGATCTGGGAATCCTGGTGAATTAAAAGGTGTGCTCATTGAAGAACGTAGAGAATTAGGAATTATTAGAAAAAACAGTCCTTATGGCATATATGGGATACTAAATAAGGATATGCTAAGTAAGTTTCCAAATAAATTATATCCTGTAGGATTAAGGAATGAAGTTGCACTTGGAAGTGCTGTAATACTGGCAAATATTGATGGGAAAGCCATAGAAGAGTATGAAATAGAAATACAAAAGATTTCACAAAAACCTTCAAACAAGCAAAAGGGAATGGTTATAAAAATTAAGGACAATGAGCTCTTAGAAAAAACCGGTGGAATAGTTCAGGGAATGTCAGGAAGTCCTATTATTCAAAACGGCAAGTTGATAGGAGCAGTAACCCATGTGCTTGTTAATGACCCAACAAGGGGATACGGAATATTTATTGAAAATATGCTAAAAAATGCTGTTGATAGTCAGCAACATAGTCTTGATAATGCTTCCTAAATCAGCTTATATTAAATATATAACATATATTTCCCGGAAATTTGTTGGATTTCCGGGAAATTTTTATGTTGTAAAACAATAATATATTTGTTTTAGATAAAGAAAGAAAAAGGTAGTTATAGCAAGTCTTTTAATGTATATATTAATGCTCTATTCTGGATATGGAAACATAAAAATGTTAAAAAATAGCATAATAGTTCTTGTAATTTTGTCGAATGGTAAATATAATATAATTATGAAATGTAAAAGTTTCTACAAAAGTTAAGGGGGAAATAAAATTGTCTTCAAAAAAAATACAAGTAGTTATTGCAGATGATAACAGGGAATTTGGTGATATACTCTATGAATATCTTAACAACCAAAATGATATTGAAGTTGTTGGAGTAGCTAGAGACGGGATAGAAGCTTTTGATCTAATAACATCAAAAATGCCTGATATAGCTATTTTAGATATTATTATGCCGCATTTAGACGGTTTGGGTGTATTAGAAAAGATTGGTTCTACCCCTATCAGTAAAAGACCATTATTTATAATACTATCTGCTGTAGGGCAGGATAAAATTACTCAAAGAGCTTTAGCTTTAGGAGCTGAATATTATGTTGTGAAGCCTTTTGACATGGATGTTTTAGTTTCTAGAATTCGTCAGCTTAAAAATGTTACTCAATCTAATGTAATAAGGTCGGAGAAAGGACACGATTTTAAACAGCCTTATCAATCTTCTGAACCTAGAAATCTTGAAGTCGAAGTTACAAGTATTATGCATGAAATTGGTGTTCCAGCTCATATAAAGGGATATCAGTACTTAAGGGATGCGATTATGATGGTTGTAAAAGATCTTGACGTAATTAACTCAATTACAAAGTTATTGTATCCTTCTATAGCTAGAGAATATAACACAACTCCAAGTAGGGTTGAAAGGGCCATAAGACATGCTATAGAGGTTGCTTGGAGCCGAGGACAGGTAGATACAATAGATTCGTTATTTGGATATACCGTCAATCTTGGAAAGGGCAAGCCAACAAATTCTGAGTTTATTGCAATGGTAGCAGATAAGTTAAGGCTTGAAATGAAAATAGCAAATTAGATTATTCCTCCAAAATGATTTTAGACTTGTTTACTAATTCAAATGAATATTTGGAATTCAAAAAAAAACTGTTATAAAATTTCTATCTTAATTGATTTTTATTTTATAACAGTTTTTATGTTTCTTAACCTTATAAACCTTCAACCAACTCACTAACGTTAAATCCTAAGCTTATGGCTTTAGACTTGTCAAATTGTTGATCCACATGCATGCAATATATTTTAGATCTAAGTTGTGGCTTGATGCATTCTGCAAGTTTATTTAGGGATAGGTGAGGATTGTCTTCATAATCTAAACCACAAGTGTCTTGATATAAAATATCTATATATTCCTTTTCAAGACCTTCTATAATTGATATAGGTATCTGATATGAATCACCGCTATAATAAATTATTTGAACACCATACTTAAGGATTATACTATATGAAGGTATTTTTTTAACATGGGAGGACTGAATAAAAGTTAAATCAACAGTGTTTAAGTTTTCATCAAATATTTGGGTGCTAGGTTTTGAAATTAGTTCATAAAATTCACTATCAACACCCATATTAGTAAGTATAGAAGCCAAAAGAGAACTATTTGGAAAGAATATTTTAGGCTTATGATTTAAATAATAGTGGGAATATAGTATAAGTTCTCCAAGACTCCCTATATGATCGGGATGTGTATGTGTTATAGTAATATATAAGCTCCTTATATCAGCTAGTAAATCAAGTTTTTGTATTCTGTTAAATACCGTGCTGCCACAGTCAATTAGAAAAAGGCTGGATTTATTTTTAATAAAAGCACTAGTATTACCTAAAACTGTGTTGAATGCACTACCAATTCCAAGAAAATTTAGCATAAATTAATACCTCTATTGTAATTATTTTAGTCTATTCATGAAATATCTGTATAAATAGCACAAATGATCAGTAAATAGTATAGGAAAATGACCTTATATAAGTATAATAAAAGTTTTTAAAAACTTCAAACAAAAAATTTCTATTTAGAAAATTCTGTTTTATACCGATGAATAATTGAAAATATATTTTGCATTGGAGTGTGAAAAATATGAAAAAAGTTCTTGTTGCTGATGATGCAACATTTATGAGAACTTCTTTAAGAATGATGCTTGAAAGAAATGGTTTCGAGGTTGTAGGTGAAGCAGAAAATGGTTTAGTCGCTGTAAACAAGTATAAGGAAATGAACCCGGATATTGTTACAATGGATATAACTATGCCTATTTGTGACGGAATCAAAGCTGTTCAGATGATAAAAGAATATGATCCTAATGCAAAAATAATCATGATATCTTCAATGGGTCAGGAATGCTTTGTAAAAGAAGCTATAATATCCGGAGCAAAAGGATTTATTGTAAAACCCTTTAAGGAAGATTATGTTATTGAAACTTTGGCAAAGCTCTAATAATTCTCACATGTAAGACTAATAATTGAATAGAGGTGATATGTTTTGACCGACAATATGGACCGTGAGCCTATGCTTGAGATGTTTATATTTGAAACCTATCAGTTAATAGATCAATTGGAGCAGGCACTCTTAAGTTTTGAAAAGGGAGCTGGATTTGAAGCTTCAATTAATGAAATTTTTAGAATTATGCATACCATTAAAGGTTCTGCAGCAATGATGTTATTCGACAATATATCAACATTGGCTCATTCAATGGAGGATTTGTTCTTTTACTTAAGGGAAGAAAGACCTGAAAATGTTGAACCTTCGAAAATAATTGACATAGTATTTGAAGGCGTAGATTTTATAAAAGCTGAAACAGCAAAGATTGAAAGTGGTCTTGAACCTGATGGGAATTCAGAACAGTTAAAAGAAAAAGCATTAGAATATCTTCAGCATTTGAAGAATTCAAACCCTTCATCTGATAATGCGAAATATGAAGCAAAAAAGGAAGGGACTAAAGAGTCCCATGAGAATGTGGAACAAAAGTACTATATAAGCTCAAGTAAGAATACTCAAAAGCTTATGACAAACAAATATGAGGCGATTATATTTTTTGAAGATGGCTGTGAAATGGAAAATATAAGGGCTTTTTCAGTAGTTCATGATTTAGAGAGTGTAGCAGAGATAATAAGTTATGTTCCAGAAGACGTTATGGAGAATAGCGACAGTGTCCAGACGATTAGAGATAAAGGATTTAAAGTGGTTTTTAAAACTGATTTAGGATTAGATGAGGTTAAGGATAGACTTTATCATACTGTTCTCTTAAAGGATTTACAGGTTTTCTTAACCGATGATGATTTAGAAGGGTTTGAATTTATTGAGAATAAAGAGATAGATGTTGAACAAAAGGAAGCACAGTCAAATACTGAGAAAAAGAATATTGTGCTCGATGATATTAATGAAGAGCAAATTAAGGATTTTGATAAAAAGTCTGAATCTGGTAAAGCTTCACTGGAAAATGTGAAGGAGCAGTTAAAAACTGTAGGAAAACAGAGCGTTATAAGTGTTAATATAGCAAAGCTTGATTTGCTTATGGATTTGGTGGGTGAATTGGTTATTTCAGGAGCAATGGTTACTCAAAATCCTGATTTAAAAGGGCTTACCTTAAATAACTTTAGTAAGGCAGCAAGGCAGCTTAATAAAATAACAGGTGAACTTCAGGATATTGTAATGTCTATACGTATGGTACCCTTGTCAATGACTTTTCAGAAGATGAATAGAATAGTCAGGGATATGAGTAAAAAGCTAGATAAATCGGTTGAACTTGAAATAATCGGCGAAGAAACAGAAGTTGACAAAAACATAATAGAACGTATAACCGATCCTTTGATACATTTAATAAGAAATTCGATAGACCACGGTATAGAAAGGTCGGATGAACGACTAGAAAAAGGTAAAAATCCAACGGGAAAACTGGTTTTAGAAGCAAGAAATGCTGGCGGAGAAGTGTGGATAATTGTAAAAGATGACGGAAAAGGCTTGAATAGAGAAAAAATTCTAGAAAGAGCGAGAGTAAACGGTCTTATTCATAAACCAGAAGCAGAGCTGACAGACCGTGAGATATATTCCTTTATTTTTTTACCTGGATTTTCTACAAAGGAAAATGTTACAGAGTTTTCTGGACGTGGAGTGGGGATGGATATAGTCACAAAAAATATTGAAATGGTTGGCGGTTCGGTGCAAATTGATAGTATACCGGGTGAGGGAACGACATTTTTAATAAAATTCCCGCTGACTTTGGCAATTATAGATGGAATGATTATAGCTGTTGGGTGCAATAAATACACCATTCCAACTATCGCGATATTAGAGTCTTTCAGAGTAAAGAATGAAGCAGTAATCGAAGATGAGAATGGAAATGAAATGATAATGGTAAGAGGAGAATGTTATCCTGTTGTAAGGTTACACAGGCGTTTTGGGATTGACACTGAGGTTACAGATTTTAATGAGGGTATTATGATTATGCTTGAAAGCGAAGGAAAAAGAAGGTGTATTTTTGCCGATGAACTTTTAGGAGAACAACAGGTTGTTGTGAAAGCATTACCTAAGTACATTAAGAAGGTTAATGCAATAGCTGGATGTACTCTTTTAGGTGATGGAGATATAAGTCTTATACTAGATATTGATGACATAATTCAATAAGTTGCTTATGAAATAGCTTAATGGAAATAATGTAAATAAAAAAATGGAGGGATAAAAAATGAGTGAAGTAATTAATGAAATACAAGAACTTGTTGAAGATACTCAAAAAGGAAGATACTTGACCTTTGCAATAGGAAAAGAATTTTATGGTATTGAGATAAAATATGTAACTGAAATAATAAACATACAAAAAATAACCGAAGTTCCTGAACTTCCAAGTTACATCAAAGGGATAATCAACCTTAGAGGTAAGATAATTCCTGTATTGGATGTTAGATTAAGGTTTAAAAAGGAAGCTAAAGAATATAATGACAGGACCTGCATTGTGGTCGTGGACATAGAAGATATATCTGTAGGGCTTATTGTAGATAGTGTTTCAGAAGTAACATCAATAACTGAAAATGATATTGTACCTCCTCCTGATGCAAATACGGGTTTTAGTAACAAGTATATTAAAGGAATAGGAAAAGTGGGCGATGAAGTAAAACTTTTGTTGGATTGTAGTAAGCTATTAAGTGATGAAGATTGCGATAGTTTGGCGAAAATTACACAATAAAGGTAGATTGGTGAATGCTATGCTAACTATTACAGATAAAGAGTTTCATAAACTCTCAGCTTATATAAAGACAAATTATGGGATAAACTTGAGTGAGAAAAAAAAGGCATTGGTTGTTGGTCGACTTCAAAATATATTAATTGAAAAGGCTTTTAGCAGTTTTTCGCAGTACATTGATTATGTGATGCAAGACAAAAGCGGTGAAGCTGTAAAAACCCTCGTTAGTAAGATTACTACCAATCATACGTATTTTATGAGGGAACCGGAGCATTTTCAATACTTCAAAACTAATGCACTTCCATATTGGCACAATAAATTGAAAGACACTAAAGATCTTAGAGTATGGAGTGCTGGGTGTTCATCAGGAGAAGAACCCTATACTCTTGCCATGATTATTGCAGATTATTTTGGAAATGAAAAAATCCTTTGGGACACAAAAATACTGGCAACTGATATATCTACAAAAGTGCTTAATAAAGCAAAATTGGGTGTTTACAATAATGAAAGTATTGAGAGTATTCCAAAGATGTGGAGGAATATGTATTTTACTAGGTTTGACAATGAAAATAGTGTTATTGCAGATAGTATAAAAAAAGAAGTAATATATAGAGTATTTAATCTTATGAATACTAGTTTACCTTTTAAGAAAAAGTTTCATGTTATTTTTTGCAGAAACGTAATGATCTATTTTGATGCGGATACAAAAAGAGATCTGGTCAATAGATTCTATGAGCATACTGAGCAAGGTGGGTATCTCTTTATTGGGCATTCAGAATCCTTAAATAGAGAAGAGACAAAATACAAATACGTAATGCCAGCAGTATATAGAAAGGAATAGTTGACATGGAGCATAAAAGAACAAGTTTTAGGAGAAAAATTAGAGTATTGATAGTTGACGATTCCCTTCTTGTTAGAGAAACACTGGCTAAGGGAATTGCTCAGGATTCTGCAATTGAAGTTGTTGCTACTGCATATGACCCATATAGTGCGAGGGACAAAATATTAGAATATGAACCGGATGTTATGACGCTAGATGTTGAGATGCCTAAGATGAATGGAATTGAGTTTTTGAAGAGACTAATGCCTCAATATCCGATCCCTGTTGTAGTTGTAAGTGCTGTAAGCGACAATGTGTTTGACGCTTTGAATGCAGGAGCAGTAGATTTTGTTACAAAACCGAACATGAGAAGTCAAGTGGGTTTGCAGTCGTTTATAAATGAGCTTATTATCAAGATAAAAATCGCATCTACCGCAAAAGTTGGAAAATGGAAGACTGAGATAAAAGCAAATAAAAAAATCGTGATGAATGAAAGGCATGAAACAGCGAAGATACTTGCTATAGGAGCATCAACAGGAGGAACGGAAGCTATATACAGTGTATTAAAAACCATGCCGAGGGATATTCCAGGAACAGTTATTGTACAGCATATGCCACCGGTTTTTACAAGAATGTACTCTGATAGATTGAATAATTCATGCCTAATGGAGGTTAAAGAAGCTCAAAACGGTGATAGAATACTACCTGGAAGAGTACTTATAGCTCCTGGGGATTTTCATATGAGAATTAAAAAGATTGGTAGTATTTACTCTGTCGAATGCTTTAAAGGAGAAAAGGTAAATGGACATTGCCCTTCGGTAGATGTCCTGTTTGAGTCTGTCGCAAAGGTAGCAGGGCGAAATGCGATAGGTATAATACTTACAGGCATGGGAGGAGATGGTGCAAGGGGGTTGCTGTCTATGAGACGAAGTGGTGCCCGCACTATAGGACAAGATGAACAGTCTTGTGTTGTATATGGAATGCCGAAAGTAGCTTATGATATTGGTGCAGTTGAGAAGCAAGTTTCGCTAGATTCTGTAACCCAAACTGTTTTTTCAATGCTTTAGATTAGTTGAAGATGAGGTGGCATTTTGGGTAAAAAGCTTTTGTTAGTAGGAATGGATGAGGGATTAACAGATAAAGTTGAAAAGGCATTAAAACAAACTGATTTTGAGTTTTCAATAAAAAGTGTAATAGATGTTTATGCTTTTAAAACCTCTATAGAGCTAAATGAGTATGACATGGTTTTATTTGACGTAGGTTCTGAGGTTTCTTATCAGGAAATTTTTTTATCCTGCAAAGAGGCTGTTGGAAATATTCCGTTTATAGCTATTTTGGATAAAGACAATTATCCTGATGCTTTTAGTATTTTAAAAGAAGGCTTTGACAGTTTTTGCTTTAAAGAGGATTTAGACTATTTAGGGTTAATTGTGTATAAAGAATTATCTTCTATCAAGAAGAAAAGAGCACAGGATTCTTTTAAACGAGAACTGGTAGAAGAAGTGGAACGTTTAGCAATAACTTTTGAAAGTATAGGCGATGGAGTTATTACTACCGATCAGCATGGAAATATAAAAATGCTAAATAAGTCTGCTATTAATATAACACAGTGGAGTAGTACAGAAGCTATTGGTAAGCCTTTAGATTTGGTTTTTAATATATTCGATAAAAACACAGGAAACCGTGCTCAAAGTCCTTTTGAAAGAGTAATGGCAGAGGGCTATTCTTTAGGGCTTAAAGAAAACACTATTTTGCTTTCAAAGAAAGGCAAAGAAATGTATGTGTCTGCAAGTTCTGCTCCTATTAGAGATACTGAAGATAATATAATTGGAGTGGTTGTAGTATTTAGAGATATTACAAGAATCAAAGAGAATGAGCATGAGCTTAGGAAACTATCGATGGTTGTACAGCAAAGTCCAAGTTTAGTATTGGTAGCAGATGCACAAGGGCAAGTAGAATATGCAAATCCGAAATTTTTAGAAGTAACCGGTTGTACTATAGAAGAAGCAAAAGAAAAATCTTTTTCAGACTTTGTAAACAAAAAAGAGATTATTGATTTTATAGATACCGAGAAAAATACCGAATGGCATGGAGAATTCAATTTAAAAAAGAAGAATGGAGAAATAACATGGCAATTAGCTGCTATTTCTTCTATAAGAAACACAGAAGGAAGTATTACAAACTGGTTGGGTATTTCTGAAGACATAACCGAAAGAAAGAAGTATGAAGATAAGCTGGCTAATGAGCAGAAAAAACTCCAAACTATATTTGATACTGCACCAGTAGGTATGTTAATTGTGGACAGACATAGATATATTAAAAAGACAAATACTTTGTTTGTAAATATATTAAGAAAAACAAAAGAAAGTATTATTGGCAAACGAGTGGGAGAGGCAATTTGTTGTGGAAATTTTAGAGATTATAATGAGGACTGCGGTAATATATGTGATAAGGGATGTGGTATGGGGGCTAAATGCCGTAATTGTAAATTTCAAAGGGCTATAAACAATATTATTGTGAATAAGGCTGAAATTCAACGCCATGAATTTAACTATCCCTTAAGGCTTGAAGACAAGAATGAGATCATATGGGTATCCATAAATGCTGTACCTATAATAATAGATGATGAGGAATGTGCACTTGTATTAGTAGAAGATATTACCTCTAAAAAGAGAGTTGAGGAGGCTTTAAGTTGGTCTAGAAATTTCTATATTACTTTATTTGAAGAGTTTCCTGCGTCAATCTGGAGATCGGGAAAGGATGGAGTGATTAACTATTTTAACAAGACTTGGCTTAGGTTTACTGGTAGAAAAATGGAGGAGGAATTAAATGGAGGATGGATTGAAAATATGCACCCTGACGATGTTGAGCATTTTGAATACATTTATAGAAAAGCACTATTAGAGCATAAAGCTTATGAGATAGAGTTTCGCTTAAGAAGATTTGATGGTGAATATAGATGGATTGTTAACGAAGGAAGACCTTTTTCAAATTTAGAGGATGATTTTGCAGGATTTATAGGTGTTTGTACTGATGTTACTGAAAAAAGGCAAGTTACAGAGAATCTAAGGATAGCTAAGGAAGCTGCAGAAGCTATAAGCAGATCAAAAAGTGAGTTCTTGGCTAATATGAGTCATGAGATTAGAACTCCTTTAAACGGCATAATAGGAATGACTAATTTAACCTTACAATCTGAACTTTCGGAAGATCAAAGGGAAAATTTAAATATTGTCAATTCATGTGCAGATATGTTATTGAGCGTTATAAATGATATTTTGGATTATTCGAAAATTGAAGCAGGAAAAATGACTATAGATACAATACAATTTGATTTGTACAAGCTTCTAGACGATACTTTTAAGACACATTTGTTCAAAATCAGGGAAAAAGACCTTAAGTATAAATGTCAGATAGAGGGTGATATACCTAGGTTTGTTACAGGAGATCCTATAAGACTTCAGCAAGTGTTGAACAATCTTATATCTAATGCTGTTAAGTTTACTGATTTTGGTGGTGTGGACATTCGAGCAAGTGTTGTTAGGCAGATTGATGAAAAAGTTTTGATAAAGTTTGAAGTATCCGATACTGGAATAGGTATTAGCAAGGATGAGATGAAAAGACTGTTTAAAAGCTTTAGCCAAGTAGATGGCTCTATAACAAGAAAATATGGTGGTACAGGATTAGGACTTGCTATTACTAAGCAGCTTGTTGAAATGATGGGTGGAGAAATTTATGTTGAAAGCGAAAAGAACAAAGGGAGTGTTTTTACATTTACAGTATTGCTTTCAATTAAAAATAATAAAGATGGAGAAAAACTAAACGAGGAATACTATATTGGAGATTTAGAGCAAAAATCAGACAAAGTTGATATTTATGAAATTAATACTTATGGACAAGCTGATAAAAGTGCGGAAGGAGGTTTAGAGGAGGAAAGTAAAAATAATTATAGTAAGTATATGGACAATTTACACAAGGCAATTCAAACTAAAAATATGGTGTTAATAGAAAAGGCAGCCTCCTTGATTAAAGATATTGCTATACGAAAGGAAAATGACAAAGTAAAGAGTTTGGCTTTTAAAATACAGCTTATGGCAAGAAGAAATAATATTGAAAAAGTTGAAAGCCTTTTTAACATACTTACGCTTCTTTCGAACGAAGAGAAAGAGGCAAAAACGTAAGGGGGCAGAATCATTAGTAGATAATAGCCCAAGCCTAACAAAACTTGAGTTTCTTAAGATACATATTAACCAGTTGTTGTTAGAATTACCAAAAGTGAAATTTATAACTAGAGAGGTGTAAAAAATGAGAATACTTATTGCAGAAGACGATTTTGCCAGTAGGAAGTTTTTGTCCAAGTTTTTATCTAGTTATGGAGAATGTGATATGACTATTGACGGGGCAGAGACTATAGAAGCATTTTCCTTAGCACATGAAGAAGGAATACCCTATGATCTTGTGTGCCTTGATATTATGATGCCTAAGATGGACGGAATAAAGGTTTTAGAAACAATTCGGAAGTTAGAGCAGGAGAAGGGAATTGATGAAAAGAATATGGTTAAGATAATTATGACTACTGCTCTTAATGATGTGAAAAATGTATTCGATTCTTTTGAAACAGGATGTCAAGCGTACGCTTCTAAACCTATAAATACTCAAAAACTCATTAAGGTCATGAAGAAGCTAGGATTTCCAGTGGATTAAAACAAGATAATTCTCAATAAACCACCTAATTTAGGGGGCATTACGCTCCCTAAATTAGGTGAATTAAATTGATTTTTTTCTTGACATTGCCCTTGAAAGGCGGCTGAAAAAGCCTCCTTTATTTTTTTCACGCCATAATCCCAAAGAGTGATCTATATTCTCGAAATGTTTATCCAATTTACATTCGATTTTTCTTAAATTATTATCCATACAAGCTCCGAGTTCTAGCTTAGTTTGAGTGATCTCTTTGTTTATCTGCTCTTTAGCAGTGGTTATTTCTGTTGAAAAGGTTTTCGTGAGTTTTTCTCCAAATTCATTAAAAAAAATCTTGAAGTCTAACACATTTTCGTTTGAGTTAACAGGAGTTAGAATATTAAAAGCATTATCCTTCACAACAGGCGGAGGTTCATTTATGATATTTTCAGACTGGAGAATTTTCTTAATAGCCTTAATTTCAAGACCATCATCCCTCATACTCTTAATCTGAAACATGATATTAGCATACTCAGGTGTATAATAGCGTCTGCCTCTGCTGTCCTTTGGAACGTGCATATTAAACTCTTTTTCATAATACCTTAAAGCATGGTCGGTTACTCCTAACCGGTTGCTTAGTTCAGTTATAGTGTATTTGTCTTTGAGAATTTCCACTTAAGACTCCCTCCATTTTATTGTTATAGTTGAAGTTTCGGATATGTTTACACATCCTTATCAGGGCGCTTTTGTGGCCTTGGATATGTTGGAAAACAAATATTATAATAACACCAATGTTAAAAGATGTAAATAAGTGGGCGATTATTTTCTCAATATTTCCAGAGCATAATTAATGTCTTTTGGAATTGGTGCAATTAGTTGTATAGTTTTCTTGGTTATTGGATGAATAAATTCTACTCGATAGGAATGAAGTGCCTGTCTTTCAATTATATCAGTTAATTGAGAATAATTTGTACATTGGGTAATAGTAGATGGATTGGTGGAAATATCATTACCTATCTCGTATATTACTTTATCCTCTTCAATAAGATTTCTAATATTTAGAGGCTGTGAAACAGGCAAGTAGGGATATAGGGTATCTCCTAATAGGGGATGTCCGATAGCTTGACAGTGAACCCTTATTTGATGTGTTCTTCCAGTTTCTAAACGGAACTTTAGAAAAGAAAATTGTTTTAGGATTTCTAGTGTTTCAAAATGTGTCACCGATTTGTCTCCGGAAGGCGAAACCTGCCTTAACATTATGCTTCCGTCTTTACGTTCTATGGGAAGATTAATAGTACCCTTTGTACTTTTTACCTTGCCATTTACGATACCTATGTATTCTTTTAGAAAAGTATTGTTATTCATTTGACGGATGAGAAATTCTTGAGTAAAAGAGTTTTTGGCAAATATTATTATGCCAGAGGTATTTCTATCGAGCCTAATAACTGGTCGTATTTTTTTAATTATGCCTTTTTTTGTCATGTGATAGGCGACAGCATTAGCAAGAGTTCCGTCAAGATGAAGACATGTAGGGTGGACAACAATATCGGATACTTTGTTTATGGCAATTAGGCAATCATCCTCATAGATAATATCTATAGGAATATCTTGAGGAAGCAAATCCTCCACCTCTTCATTATATTCAATATCCACCTCAATAACATCCCCTTCTGTAACTATTGCATTGACAAAAACGGGTTTTTGGTTAAGGTGTATTTTGCTTTGATATTTGAGTTTTTTTATTAATCTCTCGGAAATCTCCATTCTGTTTTTTAGTATATATTTTACGACTTTGCCGTTATCGGTACTTTCAACAATATGTTTTATTATCATGACCCATCACCTTTCCTTTGAATATTAATATAAGCAAAGAAAAAATTCAAGGGTTGTGAATCGGGAGATATTCAATTGCTGGGCGGGTTGTGTTATTATAGTATTATAAGATATTTTAGAGGTGTAGTGAGGATAAATGTTAAAGGAAGCTATATATCACAAACAATATAGTGAATATGCATACCCATTGAATGACTCTGAACTTTTGATAAGAATAAGAACATGCAAAAATGAAATGTTGGTTTGTGTTTTGTATTATGAAGAAAAATATGATTCATCCGTTAAGGGAAAGATAGTAATGAATAAAGAGGTTTCTGATGAGTTGTTTGACTATTATGAAGCTAGAATTTGTACTGGGATTAAAAGGGTCAAGTACATGTTTTATCTGGAAGATGCCTATGAAGCCATTTGGTTCAATCAAAGCGGATTTCACAAGTGTAGGCCAGCAGGGGGGCACTTTTCTTATTCTTGTATATGCAGTACGGATATTGTTAAGGGTATGGAATGGTTTGAAAATAGCGTAATATATCAGATATTTCCTGATAGATTTAAGAGAAAAGGTAGTTTTGAAAATGTAGATGGAGCATTTTATGGAGGAAATATCAGTGGGTTGATATCGGAGTTTGATTATATAAAAGCACTTGGAGTTAACTGTATTTATCTCAATCCTGTTTTTAAGTCTGAATCCTATCATAGATATGATATAAGTGATTATTATGAATTGGATCCTGTATTTGGTAACAAAGCACAGTTGAAAGAGTTTATTGAATTATGCCATGCATCAAATATAAAAATTATATTTGATGCTGTTTTAAATCACACGGGAAGGGATTTCTTTGCCTTCCGAGATGTTTCTGTCAATGGACAGAACTCACTATATAAAGATTGGTTTTATATAGATTCATTTCCCATCACAAATTACCCAAAACCTAATTATCAATGTTTTTCTTTCTTTGGCGGTATGCCTAAACTCAATACTTCAAATCCGGAAGTTGTAGAATATCTGACAAATGTTTTGAAATATTGGACCTGCGAATTTGAAATAGACGGATGGAGATTTGATGTTGCCGATGAGGTTGAACGGGATTTTCTAAGGCATATCAGAAGAGAGTTAAAAACTGTAAAGAGGGAAATAGTGCTTATTGGAGAAATATTTGATGAAGCGTCTTCATGGTTAAATGGAGATCAGTTTGATACAGTTATAAACTATCCACTAAAGTCTTTGGTTAATGATTTGTTTGCATACAGATCGATAAATTCTGAGGTCTTTGTTCAAAGGCTAGGAGGATACTTAATGAAACATAAAGCTGGGGTGCTAAACAGTATGGTTAATGTTATAAGTACCCATGATACTGCACGGTTTTTGAGTCTATGCAGGGGCTGTGAAAAACGTTTTGAACTTGCTGTGGTATTTCAATTTACCTTTGTAGGTGTACCAATGGTTTATTATGGAGATGAAATAGGAATGAAGGGTGAAGAAGATCCTGACTGTCGAAATCCTATGATTTGGGAAAAAGATAAATGGAATATGAAGCTGTTAAAACTATATCGTTTTTTAATAGGCTTGAGAAAAGAACATAAGGCCTTAAGAAAGGGCAAATTTATTGCACTTGAGGTAAAAGGTGATAAAGGGATATTGACTTTCGGAAGAAAGACACAAAAAGGGTTTATAATTGTTATTATGAATACGACCAATGCTAAAGCTAGCGGAAAGATATATACAGGATGCATAGATAGGGAAGAGATTTGTGCGTTGGATCTTAAACATGAAACAATTGTCAAATTGGATAAGGGGATAATAAAGGAGTCATTCAAACCCTATGAGTGGAAGATACTGAAATTGGAAGGAAACTCATAAGAAAGATGGTTGAATTCAAAAAGTTATGTGATAAAATAGTTAGTGATGACAGATTTTACATAGTGTTTCTGAGAGTGTTTGTGTATACTGGTTTTAAACATCGTTAGATACAGAAAGTGAGAGGAAAAGGTAAATATGATAAAAGACTTGTTGGAAAAGGAATTTAACATAGATAGTAATGTACTAAAGTGTATCAATTGGGCACAAGAAGAAGTACAGGAAGAATTTCGAAGGATTGATACAGTAAAGGAGTATAATCAGTTAAAAGTAATAAGAGCAATGCAAAGGAACAATTTAAGTGATACTCATTTTCCGGGAACAACGGGATATGGCTATGATGATAAAGGCAGGGATGTCTTAGATAATGTGTACAAAGATGTTTTTAAGGCTGAAGATGCTCTTGTTAGACATCAGATAGTATCTGGGACTCATGCGTTGGCTCTGTGTTTGTATGGCAATTTAAGACCGGGTGATGAGCTTCTTTGTGTAACCGGTAAGCCCTATGACACTTTAGAGGAAGTAATAGGTATAAGAGGTGAAGGTGGAGGCTCTCTAAAAGAATTTGGTGTTACATACTCACAGGTTGAGCTTTTGGAGAATGGTAAACCTGATTTAGATTCAATAGGCAAAAGCATAAATGAGCGAACAAGAATGGTGCTTATTCAAAGATCAAGAGGCTATGAATGGAGACAATCGCTTTTAATAGAGGATATAGAAAAGACTGTTAGATTTATAAAGAGTATAAAAAAAGACTTAGTAGTTATGGTTGACAACTGCTATGGAGAGTTTGTTGAAGAGCGTGAACCGATAGAAGCTGGAGCGGATTTGACAGCCGGGTCACTTATAAAAAACCCCGGAGGAGGGCTTGCGGAAACCGGAGGGTATATTGTGGGTTCTAAAGTTTGTGTAAATAATGCTGCATACAGACTTACTACACCGGGGCTTGGAAAAGAGGTGGGTTCTTCTCTAGGGCATAACCGTTTGATGTTTCAAGGTCTTTTTATGGCACCGCATGTTGTAGCTGAAAGCCTAAAAGGTGCAGTACTTTGTAGTACCGTTATGAAAAGACTTGGGTTTGAAATTAGCCCAGATACAACAGACTTACGGGGAGATATTATTCAAGCTGTTAAGTTTAACAACCCTGAAAGTCTTATAGCGTTTTGTCAGGGGATTCAAAAGGGTTCGCCAGTTGATTCGTATGTTACTCCTGAACCCTGGGACATGCCAGGATATGACAGCCCGGTTATTATGGCAGCAGGTGCATTTATTCAAGGTTCTTCCATCGAGCTTAGTGCGGATGCACCAATAAAGCCTCCCTATATTGCATACATGCAGGGAGGACTAGTCTATGAGCATGTGAAGCTTGCAATAATGATAGCTCTTCAAAATATGCTTGACAGACAATTGATTACGTCTCTTGGAACGGAGTGAAAGAGACAAAAGTGAAGGGGCTCGATGCCCCGGAACTTTTCTAGTACGTCTCTTGGAACGGAGTGAAAGAGACAAAGTGAAGGGGGTTAATATGGCTGAAGTCAATAAATCGGTAGCTACAAATAGAATAAAGCTTGGCAGTATTTTGATAGTTTTGTTTTTGCTATTATATATCCCTTCTTTAATATTTTGGGTTTATGGAAATAACGTCAGTACTGATATAGTAAGAATGGGTGATATACAGGATTCAGTCAATATGCAAGCTATTATTGTTAGGGAGGAAATTCTTCTCAACTCACCTATAGGAGGAAAATGCATTAAAGAGATAAACGAAGGTGAAAAGGTTAAAGCAAATGACAGAATAGCTACTGTACTCAATAGTTCTTCGGAAAAACTGCTTGTAGATTTGAAAGCTATAGACCTCAAAATTATTGAAGCACAAAAGAAGAGAAATGAGAATTTAGAACTGTTTTCCGATGATTTAAAGAAGCTTGAGAATGAAATTGAGGAAAATCTTAAAGAAATAATAAGATTTGGTAATTCCAACGAATTGTTAAAGGCTTCGCAAATAAAAAAACAAGTGGATGGATTAATTCAAAAGAAGGCGACTATTGCAGGTAGCTTAAGTACTCCGGATGCTTATATCCAATCACTTATTGATGAAAAAAACAAATTGCAAAGAAGTATAAATTCAAATACAAAGGATATAAAATCATCGAAATCTGGAATTGTATCTTATGCGATTGATGGATATGAGGACTTTCTGACTATAGACAGCATAAGCGAGTTATCGGTAAAGGATATTGAAAGTATTGAAGAAAGAGGAATACAGAAAGATATTGAGGAAATAGGTGTGGAAGCAGGCAAGCCTTTTGCAAAGGTTATAACCGATGTGGAGTATTTTTTACTTATGAGTATAGATACTAAGTTAGCGAAAGAATACAAAGTAGATGACCCTATTAAAATAAAACTAAACGAATTTGGCAAAATTATTACGGGGGATGTATTCTATAGGTCTAACAATATGGGAGGAGAGAGTATACTCTGCGTGAAAGTGAGTAATGCCCTTAGTGAAACAGCAGCATTGAGAGTGCTAAATATCGACTTGATAAAAAATCAATACAGCGGTCTTAAAGTGCCTTTGAAAAGTCTTGCAAATATTGATATGAAAAGCAACACAGCAGAGATTTGCTTGGTAAAGGCCAACCGTGCAAGATATGTAAAGGTTGAGGTTGTTGGAAAAAATGAAGAATTTGCTATTATAAAGAATATAGATGAAACAAAAGGCTATAGTGTTAGCTTGTATTCAAGTTACATAGTTAATCCTATTAATATTGAGGAAGGACAGACAATAAACTGATGAGTGAGTGTTACGATTATATTAGAAGAAATCTTGAAATTATCAGAAAGAAAATTGAGAAGGCCGCAATTAAAAGCGGTAGGAAACCTGAGGATATCACACTAGTAGCTGTATCAAAAACCGTTGAACCTGAAAAAATTCTTAGAGCAATTGATGAGGGAATAACTGAACTCGGTGAAAATAGGGTTCAGGAATTGACAAAAAAATACGATATAATTAGTAGGGATTGTAATTGGCATTTAATTGGACATTTACAGACTAATAAAGTAAAGTATATCATTGAGAAAGTCAAATTGATTCATTCGGTGGATAGATATAATTTAGCTGCAGAGATAAATGACAGGGCAAAAAAAATAGGTAAAAAAGTTAACATACTAGTACAGGTCAATATTTCCGGTGAGCAAACCAAATTTGGAGTGGCTGGACACGAAGCTATAGAGCTGGTTAGGCGGATAGTAGGGCTTGAAAACATAAGGATAAAAGGACTAATGACAATGGCGCCTTTTGCCGCAAATCCCGAAGTTGTAAGAGATGTTTTTTCCGGTTTGAGAAAATTGTCTATTGACATTGAAAAGGAAAATATTAATAATATAGATATGGAATATCTTTCTATGGGTATGAGTAATGACTTTGAAGTAGCTATAGAAGAAGGTGCAAATATGGTTAGAATAGGTACTGCGTTATTTGGAGAACGTCAGTATTTATAGGAACATTATACAAAAGATAAATAGGAGGTATTTTGGTATGTCAAAATTATTTAATAAGGTACTCAATTTTGTTGGATGGGAAACGGATGAAGAGGAAGATGAATTTTTAGAGAGGGAAGAAGAAGTTAAGGAAGAGGAAGAAAAGCCTCAATTTATTCAGACTTTTAGCAAAAGGACATCACCAGGAAAGGTTGTTAACATTCATTCGTCAGCACAATTTAAAGTGGTTGTTGTACAGCCTGAAAACTTTAATGATGCTCAGGATATATGCGATCATTTGAAGAACAAGAAGCCTATAGTAATTAATCTTGAGGGCTTGGAAAAGGATCTTGCTCAACGAATCATTGATTTCTTAAGTGGTTCTGTTTATGCTCTTGATGGATCTATTCAAAAAGTTTCTAGTGAAATATTTATCGTTGCTCCGTATAATGTTGACATTATGGGAGATTTTAAAGGAGAGGTGTCAAATAAGACGGCCTTCCCTTGGGCAAAGTAATGGAGGACTTAAATGGTTACGCTTATTGAAGCATTGAATATACTGCTTGAAGTGATAAAATGGGCATTGATCATAAGGGCTGTTTTATCATGGATTCCTAATATATCTAGAGACAATCCTTTTGTCGTACTTTTACACCAGGTTACAGAGCCTATTCTAAGTCCGATAAGAGCGTTGCTGGAAAGATCTTCTTTTGGAAGGAATTCTATGTTGGATTTATCGCCTTTGATTGCCTTTTTACTTATTGATTTAGTAAGAAGGATTTTATATAGTGTGTTCATAGCACTTTTATAGGGTGAGTAGAATTACATGAATAAAGATGAGATAATAAAAAAGGTATCAAAGAGCGAAGATAAGTTGATTGTTGCAAAAGTATTAGATAAGCTGTACTTGTCTGAGAAAACCAACAAAATGATGACTACCGACTTTTTAGACCCTCATATGCAAAATGTTGTGTTGGTAAGTCTTAATTCAAGCAATATTAATAATTATTTATTTTATGGAGGCTATGAAGGGGCAGAGCGGTCTGTTGTAATTTTCTGCCCTAGTAATATGCCAACAAGTCAAGCACCGGAATCAACCGGTCTTTTTAAAGTGCTGAAAATAAATCTGCTACATAGAGGAAATATTTCGCATAGGGATTATCTTGGTTCTTTAATGGGGTTAGGAATTAAAAGGGAGAAAATTGGAGATATTCTAATTAAGGATGAACATTGTTTGGTTATTGTACTAAATGATGTTGCTGATTTCATAAAATACAATTTGGTTAAAGTTGGTAATGTAAAAGTTGAAGTGGATTATGCAGAGCTTGATTCTCTTGCAGCATATGAACCCAAAGTTAAAGAAATACGAACAACAGTTGCGTCTTTGAGACTTGATTGTGTTGCAAGTGTAGGTTTTGGCATATCACGGAGCAAAACCCAAGAATATATTAAAGCAGAAAAGGTAAACCTAAACTGGGAAATCACGCCTAGCATTGCAAAAGCAGTTAAAGAGGGAGATGTGATTACCATAAGAGGAAAAGGCAGGGTTGTACTTAAGGAAGTTGGCAGAACCACAAAAAAGGACAGGATTAGTATATATTTAAAGAAATTTATTTAATATAAAAGAGGTGTTTGGAATGAATTACACTCCCAATGAATTACAAAACCTTACTTTTAAAAAGAGTGTACGCGGATATAGTGAAGATATGGTAAATGAGGTTCTTGATAAAATTATAGAGGATTATACTGCCTATATACATGAAAATAGAGACCTTAAGGATAAGCTTGAAACTTTGAATCAAGCTATACAACATTATAAAAACATTGAAGAATCTTTACAGAATACTCTAATTGTTGCACAGCAAACGAGCGAAGATATAAAGAAAAATGGATACATGAAGGCTGAAAACATAATTAAGGAAGCAGAAATAAAAGCTCAAAAGATAATTAATGATGCTAATCAGGAAGTCATAAAGATAAAGTTTGAGTACGAAGATACAAAGAAGAAGCTGCATGTATATAAGAGTAAGGCAGAAGCTCTTCTTCATTCGCAGCTTGAAGTGTTGCGGTTGGTAATTGATGATCATGAGAATAGTTTGCCTGAGTATGCAAGTATTAAGGAGTGACCTAGACGGTGATTAAGCTAAACATAAATTTAAGAGAAAGAAGTTATCCAATATACATAACAACGGATTATAGTGATCTTAAAAGTAGCTTTAATAATGCAAAAATAAATGGGAAAGTTGTTGTTATAACCGATACGAATGTAGATAAATACCAAGCTGATGAGTGTATGCAATCGTTAAGCAATTATGAAGGTGATATTCATAAATATGTCATACAAGCAGGAGAAAAGAGCAAAAATCTTGATACCATTAAAGAGATCTATGAGTTTTTAATAGATTTAAAATTGGATAGAAACTCGACCCTTGTGGCTCTAGGTGGTGGCGTAGTCGGTGATATAACAGGATTTGCTGCTGCTACGTTTCTACGAGGAATTAATTTTGTTCAGATTCCAACATCGTTACTAGCTCAATCGGACAGTAGTGTTGGAGGTAAGGTTGGAGTAGATTTTAATGACAGCAAAAATATTATCGGTGCCTTTTATCAGCCTAGGTTTGTATATATAAACGTAAACACACTAAAAACGCTGCCTAAAAGAGAACTTCAAGCAGGGCTTGCAGAGGTAGTAAAACACGGAATTATTCAGGATTTAGATTTTTTTGAATATATCGATTATAATGTAAATAAAATCTTCGCATTTGATGAAGGAGTTATGCAGTATTTAGCTAAGATAAACTGTTCGATAAAGGGAAATGTGGTTGAGAAGGATGAAAAGGAAAGTGGATTAAGGGCAAACCTCAACTTCGGACATACAATAGGACACGCAATTGAGACGGTTATGAATTTTGAGCTGCTTCATGGTGAATGCGTGGCATTAGGAATGATAGCTGCATTCAAAATGGCTCAATATCTTGAAATGGTTGAACCGGATATAGTAGAGAAGGTTCGTGGGACCTTACAAAAAATTGGACTTCCGGTGCGACTTGAGGGTATAGATGTCGATAAGGTATACCATCAGATGTTTTTTGATAAGAAAATGAAGGATAATAAACTCACTTTTATACTTCCGCGAAAGGAAATTGGTGAGGTAATACAATGTACTATAGACGATGAAGTGCTCATTAAAAGAGCAATATCAGATCTTAAATAAAGACTACGGGGTAATGGAACCCCTTCGTTTTTACTCCTTTCATTTCATTCTAAGGAGCGTAATAAAGCGTGTTGGCTAGTTCTCCAACACGCTTTTAGTATTAGTTATATATTTTGTACTAGACATTTTACATTGCTTTTGGTATTGAAAAAAATATAGTAAAATATCTGTGTTCAATGAGATAAACCTTTACGCATCCCTATACTTAATGATATTTTCATCAAAGGGTGGATATATGATTCCTTTATCGGTTATTATTGCACAGATATATTTGTTTGGCGTAACATCGAAAGCAGGGTTTCTTACTTTTATTCCTTCGGGTGCGATTCTCTCACCTTTAATATGAGTAACTTCATCGCTGTTTCTTTCCTCTATGGGGATTTGATCACCCGAGTGTATTGTAAAATCAATTGTGGAAATTGGTGCAGCAACATAGAAGGGAATATTATTTTCCTTTGCAAGTACTGCTACCGAGTATGTTCCGATTTTGTTTGCGGTATCACCGTTTAAAGCAATTCTGTCTGCTCCAACTATTACACAATCTATTAGGCCTTCCTTCATGAAATGCCCTGCCATATTATCGCAAATGAGTGTAACGGGTATATTATCTTCCATCAGTTCCCAAACGGTAAGTCTTGAGCCTTGAAGATATGGACGTGTCTCATCGGCGAAGACTTTGATGTTTTTACCTGCTTCATGAGCCGAACGAATGACTCCTAACGCTGTGCCGTAGTCGCAGGTGGCTAATGCTCCAGCGTTGCAATGGGTAAGTATGGTGGAATTTTGTTTGATTAATTCATTTCCAAACTTGCCTATTGCTCTGTTAGACTCAATATCTTCCTTTTCCATAAGCCGGGCTTCAGTTTCGATTGTTTTTCTTATATGTTCTATGGGTTTGTCCTTACTCGAAAGTGCTTTGTTATAAACTCTATCAACTGCCCAGAATAAGTTTACTGCTGTTGGACGTGTACTTTTAATTAGGTCACATGCTTTTTTTAACTCAATAAAAAATTCGTCCACTGAGGAGGCTTCAATTGAGTTGGCAGCAACTACTATTCCATATACAGCAGTAACTCCAATGGCAGGTGCACCTCTAACTATCATTGTTTTGATAGCATCAGCTATTTCTTCGTAAGTTGATAGCTCAACTATTTTGTTTTCTAGAGGCAGTTTTGTTTGATCTATAAGTCTTAATACTCCGTTGCAAAATTCCAAAGGTCTCATACTTTTATCTCCTGAGTTTAAATTTATGTGATTGCTAAAAATAACTGGTCAATTGACCTTTCAAAAAAACGACTTATTTCTTTTGCACAGCTTAACATTTACAGTTGTCATTTGAAAGATCTATTCTCTTAATTATTTCAAACAGAAGCTTCTTAACTTTTTCATTATTGTCGGCAAATACTTTTAATACTTCCTCTTCAGAAACAGGAGCAATGTCATCACGACCCTCTAAACCTGCATCATAATCGGTAATTAAAGCGATATTTGCATAGCAAATCCCCAATTCTCTAGCTAAATAGCATTCCGGGTATTGAGTCATATTTATTACGTCCCAACCCATTTTGTTAAACCATCGGCTTTCTGCAATTGTGGAAAAACGGGGTCCTTGTATTACGACTACCGTTCCTTGTTCATGAATTGTAATGCCTAAGTCTTTTCCTGCTTGAATAGCCAATTTTCTAAGTTCTGGGCAATAAGGGTAAGCGGGACTTGGATGTTTGGTCTCCGGTCCGTCAAAAAATGTATCTTTGCGACCTGAAGTTCTGTCAACAAACTGATCGCATATGACAAAATCACCGGGTTTAATTTCTGCTTGAAGACTTCCGGAGGCAGTGGGGGCAAGAATTTTTTTGACTCCAAGCTGTTTCATAGCGTATAAATTTGCTCTATAATTTATCATATGGGGTGGAAGGTGGTGTTTTTTGCCATGACGCGGTAAAAATGCAATTTTCTTTCTTTCATAGGTTGTAATAGCAATTTTGTCACTAGGTTTTCCATAAGGTGTGTCTAAGTCGATTTCTTCCACGTTTTCCAAAAATGAGTAAAAACCTGAACCACCAAAAACTCCTATATCGATATTGTATTCCATGATAAACCTCCTATAAAAATTAGTGTTTTGTATAAACATAATGATGTGAACAATATTTTTAAACAGTATTTTCACTATAGTTTATTATATTATAAAATAAATAAGTTTCAATTAATTTAAGCATTATTTCTAAAATTTATAACAGTCATTCCGTAATATTAAAGTTATTTAAAAAAATAATCCGTTCACTAGTATTTGGGAAATTGTTTAACAAACAAAGATTTAGAGAAGAACTATGTAATCGATATGTTTAGATGCTTATATGCTTCCATGATGGTCTTTACAACTTGAATATTGATTAGACTATTTTAACAAATGGGTTAATGGAATAATTTCGATTATAAGGAGGAGCCATTAAATGGATGAAATACAAATGAAGTTATTTAAAAAAATGCTCGAGGATCAGGAAAAGGATGTTGAGGATACAATTAAGTCTATGAAGGACTATGGGATAGGCGAACAAGATGGAAATGAGCCGGATGAGTTATCTAATTATGATAATCATCCGGCAGAAATGGCAACAGAACTTTTTCAAATAGAGATGAATAATGCACTCAAAGTGCATGAAGAACATTTGTTAAAGGATATACATGATGCTTTAGGAAGAATATACGATGGAACGTATGGAAAATGCGATTTTTGCGGAAAGGATATTGGAAAGGAAAGACTTGAGGCATTACCTTATAGCAGATTATGTATAAATTGTGAAACAAGCAAGGAAATATCCATGAAGGATTTAGATAGACAAAGACCAGTAGAAGAGTTAATATGGGATGCACCTTTAGGAAGGAAATATTTAAATAAAAGAGAAGACGACGAATTTGAAGGATTAGATCAACTTTATGATCTTGTAAAGTTCGGCTCATCGGACACCCCTCAGGACATGGGAGGCTATTATGATTATGAAGAATATTATACAAATGAGATAGACAGGCAGGGAATTGTTGATGATATGGACACAATATCAAACGAGTTCTATAAAAAGCAGCTTCCTGATTAGAAAAATGCAATTAACAGAACTATTGTAAATTACTAATTGTAAAAACTTGAGCTAGGTTCTAATAGCACTGAATAGGTTGTTTTAAAAATGGTCAAAATAAAATTCATGATAGACTTGTTTTTATTTAGGCATATGGAGGTGATAAACTTGGGAGAAAAGGACATATTCAAAGAAATCAACCGTATCCTAGAGGATGCAGATATGGATTTAAGAATAAGTGATTTAGAACAGCTAGAAGAATTCCTTGAAGAGTATGAATCGGAGGATTTAGAATTTTATGAAGAAATACGTGATTTGTACGAACAACTGCTTATAGGAGTAGGAATATGGTAGACTTATAGCGAAGTAAAGAAGCTAGTTTGAAAGACATAAAAAGAATATATAAAGTTGGTCAATGATTGTTTAGTACAAGTTGATTTTAATGGTTTGGAATTATATATTAGCTAATGAATATCATAAGAGACCTAAAAGGCTGAAAAGTAAGTTGATACTTTTCAGCCTTAAATTAAGTAAGGTGATTTTAAGAAGTTTGTAATAGACTTTTTTAGAAGCTGATAAAACATTATTTTTCTATATAAAGAAATATAAATCGAACTTTTAAAAAAGACTCTTGACCAGTTATTTTCTATGAATCACCTGTTTTTTTATTCATACCTATAATAATTAGTATTCTAACTATTACTTAACTGGTTTTTAACCTGCATAATATCATCTTGATTTGCTTTTTGTGCAGGTTGATAATAACCTTTTTGTTCTGCTAATTTGAATAAATCATATTGGAATGTTTCACAATTATTTCTTATTTGTTGTATAGTTTGACGAAGTTGTTGGTTTTCGGTTTGCGAAATAACATTGGCATATCCTGTAATGCTACTATTAATCTGTGATAATAGGTCGTTCACCATTTCTTTTTCTTGCATATTAAATTCCTCCTCAGCTTAAGAATGACATTAATTGTTGTTTGGTGTTCTTTGCATCCTGTGCGGATTTTTGGAACATTTGTTTTATTTGTGGATCTGTAGCTTGTTGTGCATAAGCCTCTAACTTTTTAGATGATGTTTCGTGAGAACCAATGAGATGTCTCAAATTCTGAAGTTCTTGTTGGTTTAGTTGAGTCATATATACTCTCCTTTCAATTTTTGATATTTGTACTATATACCACTGGTACAATAGTATTTTCTATCATTTTGGCTAAAAATATTCAGCAAATTAGGTAATTTCCAAAAAACTGTCTAATTAATATTTCAAAATCTGATTTGATGGGATTTGAGACTTAATTACCGTATAGGATGTTTTTTCTATAGTGACTTATAGAAATAACCTAAAGGGTTTGATTTTTTGAAATATTAATATATAATATTTACAACATACTGAGGTATAGTTGCAAGAATTCAGATACATAGATTTTAGAATATATTCTGATTTTTACAGCCTGAATTCTCCATTTAAGCATTGCTATAACTTTGTAAGCAAATGTATGGGAGAGACGAATAAAAGTGAAGGATTTCAATAAAACAAGAAGATTTGAGTATATTCCATCTAGTCCTAGTGAGGGTATGATCCTTACAAGGCTTGGCTACCGTAAAACCACGACAGTTTTTAGTGAAGAATATAAGCAAAAGCTGAATAAGATAATACAAGACGGTATTTTGATGTGTAATACTAAAGGTATTTTCGGAAGGTACTCTATTATCGAAAAGAGTGATAAACATATAATGCTTGAAAATGAACTGGTCTTCGAAAGTGCCGGTTTAGCAAAGCTTTTGAGTAATAGCACTGAGGTTGTATTGATGGCATCTACCGTTGGCAGTGATATAACCGATAGAATACATTCGGAAGTCAAAAGCGGCGATGCTTCTTTTGGGGTTATTTTAGATGCTGTGGCATCGGAGACAGCCGATGCAGCGTTAGACTGGATGGTTGATTTTATAAATAAATTGATAAGAAGAGAGGGCAAAAGTCTTACGCAAATGAGATTTAGCCCTGGGTACGGAGACCTTCCGTTATTAAATCAAAAAAAGATTTATGACACTTTAGACCTAGAGGAGATTGGAATAGGTATTACTGAAAGGTACATGTTAATACCTGAAAAGTCTGTGATTGCAATAGCTGGAATAGAAGGGATTGGATAGGATGAATAAAGAACAGTTTTTTAGTTTTTTAGAGAATAATATAATGATTTTAGATGGTGCTACTGGCACAGAGCTTCAAAAAAGGGGAATGCCTAAAGGCGTATGTCCGGAGAAATGGGTTATTGAAAACCCTGAGGTTATAATAAATGTACAGAGAGACTATATTAATGCAGGGTCTAATGCTGTATATACATGTACTTTTGGTGGGAATAGAATAAAGCTTGAAGAGTTTGGTTTAGGAGATAAGACTGTTGAGATAAATGCACAGTTGGCAAGGTTATCTAGAAAAGCTGTAGGAGATAAAGGTTTTGTTGTGGGAGATCTTGCTCCTACTGGTCAGTTTGTAAGACCTTTTGGAGATATGCTCTTTGAAACTTGTGTTGAGGTGTATAAAGAGCAAGTACAGGGACTTTTACAGGGTGGTGTAGATTTCTTTGTAATTGAGACAATGATGGATATACAAGAAGCAAGAGCTGCTCTTATTGCAGTCAAAGAGAGCTGTGATCTTCCTGTTTGTGTAAGTATGACTTTTGATGAAAACGGACAGACACTTATGGGAACCGACCCGATAACGGCATTGATAACGCTTCAAAGTCTCGGTGCTGACGGGGTTGGCTGCAATTGCTCTACAGGACCAAAGGATATGCTTAAAATTATTAAGACTATGAAGCACTATGCAAAGGTTCCATTAATAGCAAAACCTAATGCTGGTCTACCAAAGCTTGTTGACGGGCAAACGGTTTTTGATATGGAAGTTGAAGAATTTGGAACTTATGTCGAAGAATTTGCAAAAAGCGGTGTGAATCTTTTTGGTGGATGCTGCGGAACTTCTCCTTTATATATTCAAGAAATAAAGAGAAAAATAAAGGGACTAAAGCCCCTTAGAATAGAAGCTGAAAAGATTAGTGCAGTTACCTCAGCAAGATCTACTGTATTTATGGGGATTAACCAACCTACAGTAGTAGTTGGTGAGCGAATCAACCCTACAGGTAAGAAGAAGCTCCAAGAGGAACTAAGGGAAGGAAAAACTTCCGAGGTCAGAAGATTTGCTGTAGAACAGCTTGAAAAAGGTGCAAAGCTTTTGGATGTTAATGTAGGGATGCCCGGAATAGATGAGAAGGAAACAATGATTAAGACTGTAGAACTTCTTGTTCCTATGGTCGATGCTCCGCTGTGTTTGGATTCTTCATCACCAGAAGTGCTAGAGGCAGCTCTTAGAATTTATCCTGGAAGGGCTCTTATAAATTCCATATCAGCGGAAAAAGTTAAACTTGAAAAGCTGTTACCGGTAGTAGCTAAGTACGGTGCTATGTTTATTTTGTTGCCATTGAGTGATGAAGGAGTTCCTGCAACTGCCGAGCAAAGGTACACTGTAATAAATGCAGTGTTTGAAAGTGCAGCGAAATATGGTTACGGAAAGAATGATATAGTTGTAGATGGTTTGGTTATGACGGTTTCTTCCGATCAAAAAGCTGCTATAGAGACCTTGAAGGTAATAGATTGGTGTACTAACACATTTGGATGTGGCACTATATTAGGGCTCTCAAATGTATCTTTTGGTTTGCCGGAAAGAAACTGGGTGAACAGTGCATTCCTTGCTATGTCAATGGGAAGAGGCTTGACCATGGCTATAATGAATCCTTCGAGTGAAGTGCTTATGAGTATAAAAATGGCTGGAGATGTGCTTACTGCAAAGGATAAAAATAGCATAAAGTATATTGAGTATTTTGGAAATAGTACAAATGAAAAACCTGCTCAAGCTCAAAAGGCAGAACAAAGTGTAACTGAAAGAATTTATGGAGCTGTAGTAGGAGGGGACAGAGAAAATATAAGAACCCATATTGAAGCTGCTTTAAAAGAAGGGCTTGAACCAGCTTATTTAGTTGATAGCTGCTTAATACCTGCTATTACGCATGTAGGGGATCTTTATGATAAAAAGGAATACTTTTTACCACAGCTAATACAGAGTGCTGAGGCTATGAAAGAAGCCTTTGGGTATGTTGAGCCTATGCTGAAAAAGGATGATGCACAAAAAAAGTCAAAAGCAAGAGTTGTAATTGCAACAGTCAAAGGTGATATTCATGATATAGGTAAAAATATTGTAGGGCTAATGCTTAAGAATTATGGTTTTGAGGTTTATGACCTCGGAAAAGATGTATCAGCTGAAGAGATTATAAATGCTGCAAAGGATAAGAAGGTTGAAATCATAGGTTTATCTGCTTTGATGACTACAACCATGATGGAGATGAAAAACGTAATAGAGTTAGCTAAGAAAGAAGGTTTAAC
Organism: Clostridiaceae bacterium; assembly: GCA_012519925.1. Lineage (GTDB taxonomy): Bacteria > Bacillota > Clostridia > Acetivibrionales > Acetivibrionaceae > Acetivibrio. The sequence continues at coordinate 4,840 of JAAYPF010000019.1, read as the reverse complement.
CGCTAAGTTTATGGTAGGTGGTGCAGTTGTAACGGAAAGCTTTGCAAAAGAAATTGGTGCGGATGGATATTCGCAAGACGCATATAGTGCTGTAAAACTGGCAAATAGATTATTAGAGAGTTGATGTTAAAGATAGTTTAGGTCAATTAAGCTATAAGAGGCTTTTTTAGTAGCTGATTTAAAAGAGTTGTTTTCTAAATAACTGTAAAAAAATAAATGAGAAAAAAATTGTATTTTTATATATTGACACTACATCTTGTGTGTGATAAAATTGTGCTAACAAAATGTAGTTGAACATAGGTTGCCAATATAATATTGGTTTAAAAGGGAAGCAGGTGAAAATCCTGCACGGTCCCGCCGCTGTAAAGATGAGATGTTTCATAAATACCACTGGTTAAATAATTTATACTGGGAAGGGATGAAATATCAATGATTCCGAGTCAGAAGACCTGCCTTTGTGCAATGCCTTTAACTCTACGGATGATAGGGTGATGGATTGGTATTCACTGCAACTTAATACAAAGTTGTGTCAGTTGTCATGTCTTATTATCTATTTTACGACAATCTATAGCTGCAAATTTGTGATCGAATTTCCCATAAAGTATTATTTTAGTGTGTGAATTACAACCTGTTAAGTAAAATTGTAACAAAATTAGCTATAAATGATATATTGCAAGTTGCACAAGAAAAATAAAATAGGAGATGTTCTAATGATTAAAACAATTATTAAGAGAAACGGAAAGGAAGAAAAATTTCAACAGGAGAAGATTACTTGGGCTATATTTAAGGCTGCATCTGCGTGTGGAGGCGATGATTTTACAAAAGCTGAAGAACTATGTAAGCAAGTTTTAGATTTGACAGAAATTACATATAAAAATGCGACACCCACTGTTGAAGAAGTACAGGACATTGTTGAAAAGGTTTTAATCCAGAACGGACATGCGAGAACAGCCAAGGCTTTTATACTATACAGAGAAAAACGCAAAAGTGCCAGAGACCTTAATGCTTTAGTAGGTGCGACAATTGATATGTTTTCAGACTACCTTGGGGATAAAGATTGGAATATTAAGGAAAATGCCAATACACAAAAGAGTGTTAATGGTCTTAATAATTATATAAGAGAGTCTTTCACAAAGAAATACTGGCTTCATGAGATATATCCTACAGAGGTTCGTGAAGCTCATGAAAATGGAGATTGCCATATTCACGATTTAGGTTTTTTTGGCCCGTATTGTGCAGGATGGGATTTAAGACAACTTTTACTTGATGGCTTTGGTGGTGTTGAAGGAAAAGTGGAGAGCAATCCGGCCAAACATTTAAGATCATTCTTAGGACAAATTGTAAATTCCACCTTCACCACTCAGGGAGAGACAGCAGGAGCACAGGCATGGTCTAGCTTCGATACATATTGTGCCCCTTTTATACGCTACGATAATATGACTTACAGCGAGGTAAAACAGTGCATTCAGGAATTTATATTTAATATAAATGTACCTACAAGAGTGGGGTTTCAATGTCCTTTTTCGAACTTGACTTTTGATATAACAGTACCTAATACTCTTAAGGACGAACCGGTTATAATAGGTGGAAAGTACATGAAGGAAAGCTACAAGGAGTTTCAAAATGAAATGGATCTCTTTAACAAAGCTTTTTGCGAAGTAATGCTTGAAGGGGATTCAAAAGGCAGGGTCTTTACTTTCCCAATCCCTACAATTAACATTACTAAAAGTTTTGATTGGAATAATCCTGTGGTAGACGAATTTATGAAAATAACCTGCAAATATGGAATCCCTTACTTCGCTAATTATGTGAATTCCGACCTTTCACCAGAGGATGCGGTCTCAATGTGTTGCCGTCTAAGACTTGATACAACTGAGCTAAGAAAAAGAGGAGGAGGTTTGTTTGGAAGCAACCCTCTTACAGGTTCAATTGGAGTATTTACAATAAATCTTGCTAGGATAGGTTTTCTTTCTAAGTCGGAAAGTGAATTCAAGGCAAGGCTTTGGAGGATTGCCAACATTGGTAAGACTTCATTAGAAATTAAGAGGAAAATTATCGAACAACAATCGCAAAAAGGTTTATATCCTTATTCAACACACTATTTGCGTCATGTTAAAGAAAGAACGGGGCAATATTGGTACAACCATTTCAACACTATAGGTATTATTGGCATGAATGAAGCTTTGCTGAATTTTATGGGTAAGGATATAACTACTGAAGAAGGACAGAAATTTTCAATTGAGATAATGCATTATTTAAGAGAAGTACTTGTAGAATTTCAGAATGAAACAGGACATTTTTACAATCTTGAAGCTACTCCTGCAGAAGGGACTTCTTACAGACTTGCCCAAATTGACAAGAAGAAGTATCCTAATATTATAACTGCTGGAAAAGAAACTCCATATTATACAAATTCAACACAGCTTCCGGTCGAGTATACTGATGATATATTCGAAGTGTTACAGTTGCAAGATGAATTGCAATCGCTTTATACAGGGGGGACAGTGCAGCATTTGTATCTTGGAGAAAGTATTGAAGATATTGAGATTTGTAAGAATCTGATTAGGAAGGTTTTTGTAGATTACAAAATGCCGTATATTTCAATAACACCTACCTTTAGTATATGTAAAGATCATGGTTATATAAAAGGGGAGCATTTTAATTGTCCTGAGTGTGGTGAAATAACCGAAGTATGGTCGAGGGTAACGGGATATTTAAGACCAGTAGCTAATTACAATATTGGAAAAAAAGAAGAATATACAGAAAGAAAGAAATTTGTAATAGTGGAGAAGATATCATGAAGATAAATGGAATGCAGAAGAATTCCTTCGTAGATTACCCGGGGAAAATTAGTGCAGTGCTATTTACTCCCGGTTGTAATATGGATTGCTTTTATTGCCATAACAGAATTTTACTAGATGGCAGTTATGAAAATTTAATTAATTCTAAAGATGTCTTGACATTTTTAGAGAGCAGAAAGGGGTTCCTTGATGGAGTTGTTGTGAGCGGGGGAGAGCCGACACTTCAAAAGGGGCTCCTGCCCTTTTTAAGTCTTATAAAAGGAATAGGATACCCTATAAAGCTTGACACAAATGGTACAAACCCAGAGGTGATAAAAAATTGCTTTGATAAAGGGTTGTTAGATTATATTGCAATGGATTTTAAGGCTCCTCTAAATAAGTATAAAGATATATGCGGAACAGAAGTAGATATAGGTAATATTATGAAGAGCGTAGAGTTGATTATTAATAGCGGTATCAGCTATGAGTTTAGAACTACACTAGCCCCAGGACTTGATCCGGAAGATATTGTGGAGATTGCCGAGCAAATAAGAGGAGCAAAGCTATATGTTTTACAAAAATGCCGAAACGAAGCTGGAGAAGGGTTAGGGTACAGTTCAGAATCAATTGATTATTTGCTAGCTAGGATAAAAAATATAGTAAATGCTATTGAAACAAGGGGAGTAAGCTTTTGTGCATAAAGTGTAGTGATTTTTTGGTTAAATGTTGATTTTGATACAAAATAGATGTATACTTTTATTATAACGAACAAATGTTTGGTGTAATGAAGTAGGTGTAAGTTTTATGTTTGTACATGTGAAGAAGTATTCTGAAGGTTTTTTATCGGTCGAATTACCTTATTCTATCGAGAATGTTGGAAAGATTAGAAAAGTTTCTGGACGAAAGTGGTTAGAGTCTGATAAAATATGGATAGTACCAGATAATAAGGATACAGTTAATTTATTATCCCGTTTGTTTGGTATAGATAATCTTTTTTTTGAAACCTATGAATATGACAAGGATACATTGATTGAGTTGAAAAAAGAGCTAAAGCTTAGAAACTATAGCACAAAGACTCAAAAAGCTTACCTAGGTCATGTGAGAAGACTATTAGAGTTTCAAAAAAAAGATGTTAGCGAGATAAACAAAGAGGATATAAAGATATATTTACTGAATTTACTTGATCGAGGTAGGTCAGCAGTATATATAGACCAAGCAATAAGTGCATTTAAGTTTTTATTCGTCAATTTAAAAGGTGTTACTGACACGGATTATGATATCAAGCGTCCAAAAAGAGGGCAAACATTACCGAGTGTTTTGAATGCAAATGAAGTATATAAAGTTATTGAATCGATTGATAATTTAAAACATAGAGCTATTATTATGTTGATCTACTCGGCAGGGTTAAGAGTGGGTGAAGCAGCTCGACTAAAAGTTGAAGATATAGACAGTAGCAGAAATTTGATTTATGTTAAGGATGCGAAAGGTAAAAAGGACAGATATACTCTTTTATCAACAATTACTTTGGATTTATTAAGACAATATTTTAAGATATACAGACCTGAATACTGGTTGTTTGAAGGTCAAAATAAGAAAGATCATATAACAGAACGAAGTATACAGAAAGTTTTTGCAAGAGCAGCTTTTAAAGCGGGTGTAAGAAAGAAGGTTTCAGTTCATACTCTGAGGCATTCATTTGCAACCCACTTACTAGATAATGGAACTGATTTACGATACATACAGGAATTGCTAGGGCACGCGAGTCCCACTACAACAGAAAGATATACACATGTGAGCGAAATGAGCTTTGCAAAAATTCAAAGTCCTATAGATCGAATTATGAACAAAGTTAAGCTATAGTTATATATACGAAAGTTTTTTCGGTAATGCACGGATTTATCTTGCATTACCGAACTTGGTACGGAGATTGCAAGATATACGGAATGTGGCGAAAAAAGCACGCCGTCCATGGCGTGCCGTGGCCCATATAAGTTAGAATTTTAAAGATAGGTTGGAGTCTTTTTATGGTAGAAAAATTTGATGAAAAAATAGTAAAGCAG
>JAAYPF010000018.1 GCA_012519925.1 Clostridiaceae bacterium | reverse complement strand
GATACTAAAAAAATCTTCAAAGTAGCTTTTAAGCCTTAAAAAACAGCCTTGCAGTGGACTTACAGCGTCAGAACATTAAAAATATACAATAAAGACTTTATCGTATATTTTTAATGTCCCGGGAGTCTCTTCAAGAAGCTTTATAAAAAACAAAACCGAACAAGTAACTTTTTCATTTTTCAAATCTTTGAAATAAGGTGCCCAAGTTAAGAAGTACACCAGAACCTTGGGAGCAGCTCCCCACATATAAAGTTTCACATTATTTAAAATTTCTTTAAGCTTTTCAATTCTTCATTTTTTTCAGCTAAAACTTACTTTAATTAACGACAAGGTTGCATTGTAAGAACTAAGTGGTTTTGTCAATTCCAATACTCCCATATCTATTAGAGGATTTTTAATCCAACAATCACTTGGAACTTTTATATATTCGCCTTTATAAGGCTGAAAACCATCATTAAAGCACTTATAAGCTATACTTCCTTGCTTTATCTGTTCGCCTAACTTTATTGTTATATTCCTAAATGCAGGTGAACTCACTACCCATTCTACAATGCCGTTTTTTGTCCATACAGCACACCAACTGCCCTTTAATAAAGATATTGTTCTAATGGTGGCAACCGATAAGGAAACAAGATAGGTATTTGCAATTTCACTTATAGTTGAAATATCAAAAATATCATCATCAATTAGAAGTTCTATCCTATCTTTAGGAAGTAATAGGCTACTTGCAAACCTGTTTGCTTCTAATTCTTGTGGCTTATGGGCTGCATCGTTTGTTTTCATATCCTGGGTAGTACATTCAAATTTATCGCCCTTATGCTTTAAGAAAAAATGACCCAGTTCGTGAGCTTTAGTAAAATTTTGTCTAGGCACATACCTATTATCTGTATTCACTAAAATAATGGAGTGGTCTGGAAACCTATGCAGGCTTCCAGAATATTTAGGGTCATTGTACTCAAATTCATCGCAAAGGATGTTGCAAGCACCAAAAACCTTTTTAAAGCTAAGTGCAGGAATGCCAGTAATATCATAGTCTAGTAGGACTTTTACTGCACATTCATCTGGTGTCATTTCTTCGTCCTCAATGACTTAATGCGTTCAGCTATTTTAGCCTGAGTTTCTGGTGAAATAATTTCCGCCCTTGCAACCATATCAAATTCTTCTGCGGACTCCTCATCTTGCTGTATAAGCTTTGGTTCAAATTCAATAATATTATTTGCTTTTTTTGTAGGCTTATAATTGTTCAATGCGTTTTCATCACATAGAACATCACAAAGAGCAATTAGTTCATCAACTCTTGCTACAATGCGTTGCTGTTCTGCAAGTGGTGGGAGTGGAAAAACATAATTTGCTACAAATTCTTTACCTATACGTTGCTGTCCTGCTGTACCTGTATAAGTGGCTGTTCCAGAGTTAATAAAATGTTGAGTTTTTACTAACCATAACAAGTACTTTTGTATAATAGTATTTCCATACGTTCTCAATATGTGAAGTTCTGTTGTACCAGCACCATATCCATTATATAAATTGCAAAGAACAACTGATTTCCTATTTTCAAAACAAGGAGTAATTTTAGCTATTGCAACATCATTCTCTTGAAAGTGTGTAAATCCGGATTTTACTTCTTTCCATTTACGAATATCTGATGTGTGAATATTTTTATATCCATCTGCTATTAATGGCATTGGAATAAATGAAACATCTAAATCATCATCTACTTTATTTCTAGGGTTTATTTGAACAACATCACCAAGTCTTACCCATTCCCAACCATCCGGAATATCAAAAAACTTTTCTTCATCCATAATTTCTAGTAGTGGTTTTTCTCTCTTTATTTTTTTATCCTTAATAAGTTGCTCTTTCTCTGCTTTGATTTTCTCTATCAATATACTTACGGGTTCATCATCTTTGTTCTGCTCTACAAGCTTGCCTTGCACTGCATATAGCAGAATAGACTTTTTAAGGCTTTTAGGAAAGCCAGCTTCCAGCTTAAAAAGCTCTGTTTCCAGCTTTTCGTAATGTTCAATCAAAGGCATTATTTCTTCAATCTTTGAAACAATGCGTTGCTGTTCGGTAAGGGGTGGGAGAACAATAATAAGTTTTTTTAATGAAGAACCATTAACATTTGGTTGCCCAGTTCCCATCGATTTTTCCTTTAACTGCTCCCAATAGAAAGGACTTTCAAGGTACAATTTTAAATATTTCTCATTAATACCCATTGGGGGAATTACTCTTATTAAATATGATGCAAACACAGATTTATAAGATAAATTCTCGACAATATATGTTTTTCCAATTGTACCTCCTGTTCTTGCTATCATAATATCCCTATTATTTAATCCATATGTATCATATTCTTTATCAGTAATATGACAAAATGGTACATTACTCCACATTACTTTGTTATCTTGTATATCAGTTATTCGTAATAATTTTGCATTACCTGAAATTTGTGCCGAAGCATTAAAACCATAATGAATATTTGTACTTATTTCTCCAAGTCTTACCCATTCCCAACTATTTGGAATTTCAAAAGATTTTTCTTCGTCTGTAATTTCCGGCAGTGGCTTTTCTGGCTTAATTTTTCTATCCTTTATTTGCTGTTCTTTTTCCGCTTTTATTTTCTCTAAAAGCACACGTGCTGGTTCGTCTGATGGGTCTTGGGGCACAAGTTTACCTTGTATAGCAAGTTGTAATACTGCGTTTCTGAGCTGTTGTGCTTTCATTACTGCACCCCCAACAACGCCTTTATTTGTGCTAGAACATCATCAATTTTTGCATTAAGGCTTTCTTTTTTTGCATGGTAGTTTTTAATTAACTCGTCCGGCTCTAAAATTTCTTCTTCCTCGTGAGAAAACCCACAAAGGTCAATGTTATATCCACGTTCTATAATCTCTGATACACTGTATTTTCTTGCCTTATCATTGCCATCAATGATGATTTCTTTTCTATCGTTCCACCATTCCACTACTGGTGCAAAATGCTCTAGTTTCATAGGTTTGGTTTTAGAAAAATTCTTATACCCGTCTGGCATATCCATTCTATAAAACCATGTTTCTTTTGTTTCCCCTGTTTTATCAAAAAACAATATATTAGTTGTGATTGAAGTATATGGTGCAAAAACACTGTGTGGAAGTCTAATAACTGTATGCAAGTTAAATTCTTTCAACAGTTTTTCCTTTATTGCCACCTTTGCATTATCTGTTCCAAATAAAAATCCGTCTGGCAGAATAATTCCTGCTTGTCCGTCTTTCTTCAAGCGGTACATAATAACCGTTATAAATAGGTCAGCAGTTTCAGAGCTCCTAAGGTCAACAGGGAAATTAATTTTCACACTATCTTTTTCATTACCGCCGTACGGGGGATTCATTAAAACAATATTAAATTTATCATTTTCTTTGTATTCACGCACATTCTTTTCAAGTGAATTGCTATGTATAATAATAGGTTCGTCTATATCGTGAAGCAGTAAATTTGTAACACATAATAAGTGAGGAAGAGCTTTCTTCTCAATGCCAAATACCGAGTTGTTATATTTTTCTCTATCTTCGACACTGTTTACTTGCGGCTCAAGAAATTTTAGTGCAGAGGTTAAAAAACCGCCTGTGCCACAGGCAAAATCAGCTATGCTATGTCCTAATTGCGGTTTTACCATTTGTACCATAAAGTCAGTGACTGCCCTAGGAGTGAAAAATTCACCACTAGACCGTTGTGCTTGCAGGTCTTTTAATATCTGTTCATATATTTCATTAAAAGCATGACGCTCGCTGTATTCCGTAAAATCAACTTCGTCTATTACATTTACAACTTGACGTAGTAAAACACCATCTTTCATATAGTTATAAGCATCTTCAAATGCAAATTTAACAATTGCTTTTTTAATTGGAGTCTTTTCATTCACTTCAATTTCTTTAAGTTTTACAAAAAGTGTATTATTTACAAAGTTCAAAAGTGATTCACCAGTCATGGCATTTCCGTCTTTATTATCAACAGCCCAATTACGCCATCTGCATTCATCTGGAATAATGGATTTATAGTTATCATCATGGAACTCCCAAAGTTCCTCCTTGGCATCATATACCTTTAAAAATAATATCCATACCATTTGTTCAATACGCTGTGCATCACCATTTACCCCTGCGTCATTTCGCATTATATCCTGTAATCTTTTTACTAAATTATTTAAACTCATTGGTTTCAATTCCTCTCAAGTTATGCTGTATACAATTCTTGTTCTAGTTCTTTAATAGCTTTTAAATATCCTGCTTTACCACCAAATAATTTAACAATTTTCAAGGGGCTACCAAACTTTTCAAAGTCCTTAAGCTCCAAAATTTTTGTGTCCTCTATTTCAAATATCCCCATATCCTTATACTTCTCTAAAAGGGCTTCTAAAACCTGTTGGGCCATTTCAGAATACTTATATAGGTATCCTTTTTTCTTAACGCTATTTGCACGTTCTGATTTTGTCAATGGTTTTTTATCAAATGCAATGTGGCAAATAAGGTCAAAGTCATCTAAATCCTTATTGCCTGCCTCTTCTCTTAACGCTTCCAATAAAACTCCATGCTCTTTAAGTTCGTCAATAATAGCTTGCTTTCGTTCTTCATTATGCCAAGTACTTAAAAAACTATCAAGCGTAGCGTATTTCTCTAAAATATTCTTTTTAGAATAATCCGTTATGCTCTCTGTAATTAACTTTCCATCCCTATCATAATACTGCACACGCTCTGACAATACACAAACACCAACATCATTTACACGATAAAATTTAGGTTTTTCATTCACAAAATCATTACCACCAAAACCAAACTCACCTCCAACAGGCTGGTAAGTAGGTGGTTCCTGATAATCTCCGCTCTCAGGTGGGTCTGGTGGCACTATAGAGTCATCATCATCTGGCACATATACTTGCACTGGGTCACCGTCAAATGAGGGGTCAGCAAATAGTCTGCTTGCATTTCGGAAATCCATAATAGTAAAATAAAGCTTCCCATATTCTGGTTTTAGTCTTGTTCCACGCCCAATAATCTGCTTAAATTCAGTCATTCCGTTATCACCAAAGATATTATCTAATACAATAAGTTTACAAGTCTTGCAGTCAACGCCAGTAGTCATCAGCTTACTTGTTGTAACGATAGTTGGGTACTTGCTTTCTTCATCAATAAAATTATCCAACTGGGCTTTACCTTCATCATTATCACCCGTGATACGCATAACATATTTGTTATTTTTACGCACAAAATCAGAATTTTCATTTATTAAAGCTTGTCGCATACGTTCAGCATGGTCGATATTAACACAAAAAACTATGGTTTTTGAAAACCGGTCAGTCTTCTTTAAAAATTCAGTTACTTTTTTTGCTACAACCTTTGTTCTATCATCTATTATCAGATTACGGTCAAAATCTTTAGTATTATACTCCCTATCTTCAATTTCATTTCCATACATATCTACTTTCCCCAGTTCTGGGCGATATCCATTTAGGTCTTTATCAAGTCCAACACGAATCACCTTATACGGGGCTAAAAACCCATCATCTATGCCTTGCTTTAAGGAATAGGTATAAATAGGGTCACCAAAATAATTGCTGTTAGAAGTATCTTTGGTTTCTTTTGGCGTAGCAGTCATACCAATTTGTGTTGCCTTCACAAAGTAATCAAGTATTTTACGCCACCTTGATTGCTCATTTGCACTACCTCTATGACACTCATCTATAACAATAAGGTCAAAGAAATCTGGTTTGAACTGTCTGAACACCTCTAAATCATCTTCACCAGTCATTTGATGATATAGAGATAAATATATTTCATAAGAACTGTCCATTTTTCTATTTTCAATTTTAGTCATTACCTTTTCAAATGGCTTGAAATCGTTTTGCATAGTTTGGTCAATCAAAATATTACGGTCAGCAAGGAATAGAATTTTCTTTTTTAATCCTGATTTCCAAAGCCTATATATGATTTGAAAAGCAGTATACGTTTTACCTGTTCCAGTAGCCATTACTAGTAAAATACGGTCCTGACCCTTAGCAACTACTTCTACTGTTCTATTTATAGCAACACGCTGATAATAACGGGGCTTTTTATCTTGATATTGGAAATAATAAGGCTCTGTTATTAGCTTTTCTTGTTGTTCATCTATATCGGCTTCATTTTTAAACCTTTTCCATAATTCTGCTGGCGATGGAAATTTATCAAGAGTAATTTCTCTTTCTATTCCATTTTTCATATCATGCTCTAAAAATCCATCACCATTGGAGCTATACACAAAAGGAATATCTAAAATATCAGCATAATTTATCCCTTGTTGCATTCCTGCACCAAGACTATGATTGTTATCTTTTGCTTCAATTATAGCAAGTGGAATATTAGGCTTATACAAAAGAATATAGTCAGCTCGTTTTTGCTTTCCTCTTGCAGTAGTATTCCCACGAACAATAACTCTTCCAGCAGTAAAAGCATATTCAGCACTAATTTGGGTTTCCAAATCCCAACCTGCACCAATAATCGCAGGAGTGATATACTTCATTTTTATATCTTCCTCTGTCATAGCCTTTTTATTTAGCTCCATTTTGTCAACTCCTTCCGGTGAACTCTAATTATTATATCACAACTTAACAGCAAAATATGGTATAAAATTAGAATTTTAATCTTATATTGATATTCTGTGATAAATAAAAATATAATTGCATTTGATAGTACATTTTAAACTGCCCCTGGTTCTGGTGTACTTCTTAACTTGAGCACCTTATTTCAAAGATTTGAAAAATGAAAAAGTTACTTGTTCGGTTTTGTTTTTTATAAAGCTTCTTGAAGCGACTCCCGGGACATTAAAAATATACGATAAAGTCTTTATTGTATATTTTTAATGTTCTGACGCTGTAAGTCCACTGCAAGGCTGTTTTTTAAGGCTTAAAAGCTACTTTGAAGATTTTTTTAGTATC
>JAAYPF010000093.1 GCA_012519925.1 Clostridiaceae bacterium | reverse complement strand
AATTTTCTGGTGGTTATAACGAGAAGGTCACACCCGTTCCCATTCCGAACACGGTAGTTAAGCTTCTCAGTGCTGATGATACTTGGATGGAGACGTCCCGGGAAAGTAGGTCGCTGCCAGATTTATAATCCTCAATAGCTCAGTCGGTAGAGCATGCGGCTGTTAACCGCAGGGTCGTAGGTTCGAGTCCTACTTGAGGAGCCAAAGAACCTTATTAGTATTCTGCTAATAAGGTTCTTTATATTATGCTCCTTGAAGTGAAATGAAAGGAGCATAAACGAAGGACCTCGATGCCCCGTAGTTTTTATTGTATAATAATTTGACTTTAAAACAATAAATATACAAAATAAGAAAGACTATATCATTAATCCAAATTTATATGAGTGTTGAAGTTAACAAAAGTGTGCATAATATTTTTTAAGAAGATTATAAATTTATGTTGCCATAATGACTAAATTTTGATAAATTGATAAGAGTGTACTTCCTCAGGGAACTAATTTGATTATGGCTTAACATATAAAAAATATTTCTTTAATATACTATTAAAACATAATCGGGACGAGGAAGAAAATGAAAAAAAGCAAAACATATTTAATTTTATCACAAATATTGACAGTTATATTAGTTATATTGTCTGTGTTTTTTTTTAGTGGAAATGGTATTATAGGTCAAAAAAGCAATTCACCAGATCAAAATAATACAATCATTGGCCGTTCGATAAAAGATAATGCTAATAATGTTGAGGTTGTGCCTGAAAAAATATCTACAAGCCCAAAAGATATGGAAAAAGCCGAGAATAAGGAAGTAAAAGTTAAGGCTATATATCTTACAGGTGTATCAGCAGGTAATAAAAGCTTTTTAGATAAAATAGTTGAGATAATAAATACTACGGAATTGAATGCCGTTGTTATAGATGTTAAAGAAGATGGTAAAGTAAATTATGAATCAAATGTAGCCCTAGTAAAAGAAACTGGTGCATACGAAGAATTATATGATCCTAGTTATGTTATTAAGACCTTGCATGACAACGGTATTTATGTCATAGGAAGAATAGTATGTTTTAGAGATGATTATTTAGCTGTTAAAAGACCTGATTTGGCTATTAAAAGACCTGATGGTTCATTATGGAAAGAAAACGGTAAAATAGCATGGACAAATCCTTATAATGAAGATGTATGGAATTATAATATAGAGGTAGCGAAAGAAGCAGTAGAAAAGGGTTTTGATGAAATTCAGTTTGATTATGTCAGATTTCCGGCAGCAAGTTCCGCAAGTGTTGATTACGGGAAGAATGTTTCTGACAAAAAAGATGCAATATCAGGGTTTTTAAAGGTTGCATCAAAAGAAATTAAGGAAATGAATGTACCTATTTCTGCGGATGTATTTGCAATAATATGTGAAAGTCCTGGTGATACTGAAGGTATCGGACAGGTTTTAGAAACTATAGGTCTAGATGTAGATTATATATGTCCAATGATATATCCATCACACTATGCTAATAATTCCAAAGGAATGATGGGTAACGGAGTAGGACAGAGCATTAATGGCGTGATGTTTACTGCACCGGATTTAAAGCCTTATGATGTTGTTTTAAATGCTCTTGTCAAGACTAAGAATAGAATAGCTAAAATAGATGGGTATAATGCGAAAGTAAGACCTTACTTACAGTATTTTACTGCAACATATCTGCCAAAAGGTTATTACCAGAAATACGGACCCGAACAAATCAGACAACAGATCAATGCAGTTTATGATGCAGGATATGAAGAATGGATTTTTTGGGATGCTCGAAATGATTATAAAGATATATCCTTTAAAAAGGAGTAAGAAATATTTCGAGTTAATATCCTTTGAATCCAAATTGAATATAAAAGGATATTATTTCTGCTTTATAACTTTATGTTTTGTGAACCTTTATTCAAAGAATTACGTCTAATTTAATGTAACTTAGTTAGATCATTTTAATAAGCAGACTATACAATATCAAAAGTAGAATAAAATTATTAGAAATTAAAATAATCAACAATATGGGAGGTCAATATGATTAGACAACTAGCGGCAAAGAGTGTGAAAAACAAGGTGATACTAACATTTTTAGTATCTACAATGGTATTTTCAATGGCGTCATGTGGAACAAAAAACCCACTAGATAAAAATGATCCTCAGCCAAATATTACTATAGGTAGTGAAAATACTGACAATGGTAACGGAACTTCAGAACCGGATGTAAGCCCAAATCCTACTATAGAGGAAGGAAATGGTGAGGACGAAGATGATACGGTAAAAAAGGATGTGAAAGTTAAAGCGTTATATCTTACAGGTTGGACTGTTGGAAGTTCTGATAGAGTGCAGCATTATGTAGACCTTGCAAATAGTACAGAAATAAATTCATATGTAGTTGACATTAAAGATGACGACGGGTATGTGGGTTATGAATCAAATGTGCCTGCTGTTAGAGAAGCGGGAGCATGGATGAATAAATATAATGCTGACGAGGTTTTAAAGGCTTTCCATGACAATGATATTCATGTAATAGGAAGACTTGTATGTTTTAAAGACCCTGTTTATTCTGCAAAAAATACTTCTTTAGCAATAAAGAAGATTGATGGACAAATATGGAAAGAAAGTCTTGGTGGTGGCAAGTATGCATCCTGGCTTAATCCATATAAAGAGGAAACTTGGGAATATCTAGTTTCTATTGCTAAGGAAGCAGTGGAGAAAGGTTTTGATGAAATACAGTTTGACTACGTAAGATTTCCAAACGGGATAAAAAAGGTTACAGATTTCAGCAGCTATAATAAGGAAAAATATGAGGCCATAAATGAGTTTTTAGCCTATGCTAAGAAAGAAATTCCAGGAGTACCTATCTCTGCGGATGTGTTTGGGATAATATGTGAAAGTCCTGCGGATACAGAAGGTATCGGACAATATCTTGAATTAATCGGTAAGGACATAGATTATGTTTCACCCATGGTTTATCCTTCACATTATGCTGTAGGACAGACTGTTAACGGTGTGACGTTTTCTAAGCCGGATCTTGATCCTTATGGAGTAGTGTATAACAGTCTTAAAAAGGCAAAGGACAGAATTGCAACTGTGGATGGCTATAAGGCAGATATACGAGCTTATTTGCAAGATTTTACAGCTTCATGGCTTGGATCAGGTTATTATAAGCAGTATGGACCAGAAGATGTTAAGCAGCAGATAAAAGCAGTTTATGATGCTGGATATGAAGAATGGATAATGTGGAATGCTGGTAATAAATATTCTGAAGATGCTTTTAAAAAGGAATAAAATGCTTTTTATAGATCCATTAGTAAATGCAAATAGAATTAACTAATTAGCTGGTTATTTATGATACTATTTAATTTTATATAAAAAAATTTGTGAAGGTTCCGGCGTGTTTAATGCCGGAGCTTTTTATATTTTTTTCTTTGAAATTTATTAAGTTTTTATTTAGCTTTGTGACTTAATTATTGCAGAGCTTATTTCAAAAAACAAGGAAGTGAATTAGAATTTTTTTACTTGACTAATAAAGTATAAATGATACAATATACAGTATCGTGCAAAATGCACTATACAAAATATAGTTAAAAAAGGGGGCTTATTAATATATGAGTTTGACTGAAAACGCTATAAAAGTCCTTGAAAAAAGGTACCTTTCCAAAGATGAAAATGGTACATTGCTAGAGGATGCTAATGGGATGTTTATGAGAGTAGCTAAAACAGTAGCACTTGCAGATAAAGATTTTGTATCCTCAGAAGAACTTAAGGATATAGAACAGGAATTTTATGAGATGATGCTCAATCTTGAGTTTTTGCCTAATTCACCTACCTTAATGAATGCAGGTAGACCTTTAGGACAATTGAGTGCATGTTTCGTTCTTCCGATAGAAGATACAATGGAGGGAATTTTTGAAGCTATTAAGAATGCCGCTTTAATACATAAAAGTGGCGGAGGTACAGGCTTTAGTTTTTCAAGGTTACGTCAGAAAGGTGCTACAGTAAATTCGACTGGAGGAGTAGCTAGTGGACCGGTAAGTTTCATGAAGGTTTTTAATGCAGCAACAGAAGCTGTAAAGCAAGGAGGCACTAGAAGAGGGGCTAATATGGGTATACTCCGAGTAGACCACCCAGATATTCTTGAATTTATATCCTGCAAAAAGGACAATGTGGACATTACCAATTTTAATATCAGTGTTGGTATTACCGAGAAGTTTATGAATGCTGTAGAGACAGCCCAAGATTATGAGTTAGTAGATCCTCATTCGGGCAAAATTGTAGGTAAACTCAATGCAAAATATGTATTCGATTTAATTGTTGAAATGGCTTGGAAGAATGGCGAACCGGGTATTATATTTTTAGATAGATTAAATAAAGATAATGTTACTCCACTGTTAGGTGATATAGAAAGTACCAATCCATGTGGTGAGCAACCTTTGCTCCCCTATGAGGCATGTAATCTTGGCTCTATAAACTTAAGTGTTATGATAAAAAACGCCGACGGAACTCCTGAGGTAGATTATGATAAATTGAGTCAGACAGTTAGAAAAGCAGTGCATTTTCTGGATAATGTAATAGATGTAAATAAATATCCGTTACCCGAGATTGATGAAATGACAAGAGGTACAAGAAAGATAGGTCTTGGGGTTATGGGATGGGCAGATATGCTTTGCAAGCTAAATATTGCTTACAACTCTCAAAAAGCTATACTGCTTGCTGAGAAAGTTATGCAGTTTATTCAAGAAGAGTCAAAGAAGGCATCCATTGAAATTGCAGATAAAAAGGGCGTGTTCCCTTATTATGATAAAAGTATTTATAAAGAGCTTGGAATGAAGGTTCGAAATGCAACTACAACAACAATTGCACCCACCGGTACATTAAGCATAATTGCAGGGGTATCAAGTGGAATAGAGCCTCTATTTGCCATATCCTATATCAGAAATGTCATGGACAATGACGAGCTTATAGAGGTAAATCCTTTGTTCAAGCAAATTGCAGTAATTGACGGATTTTATTCCGACGAATTAATGAGGAGAATAGCAAATAAGGGTACTATACATGGGTTCCCTGAGATACCGAAATCAGTTCAAAAGGTATTTGTTACTTCCCATGATATTTCACCACAATGGCATGTAAAAATGCAGGCGGCTTTCCAAAAATATACTGATAATGCTGTATCTAAAACAGTAAATCTTAGAAATGAAGCAACTAAAGAAGACGTATCAGAAGTCTTCCTTCAAGCATACAAGACTTATTGTAAGGGTGTTACAATATATAGAGACGGCAGTAGAGATTTGCAAGTATTAAATATTGGAAAAGTTAAAGGTAAGGAACAGGAGTTAAGTTCTGAACAGACGGACAAAACATCTGTTAACAGTATAGTTCCAAGGCAAAGACCAGAGATAGCAACAGGATTTACTGAAAAGGTAAAAATCGGATGTGGTAATTTATACGTTACAGTTAATTATGATGAAAACGGAATATGTGAAGTGTTTACCAATACCGGGCGTGCAGGTGGTTGTCCTTCTCAATCGGAGGCTACCGCAAGACTTGTATCCATTGCACTCAGGTCGGGTATAGACCACAAACATATAGTAGAACAGCTAAAAGGTATAAGGTGTCCATCTACAATTAGGCAAAAGGGACTCAAAGTAATGTCATGCCCTGATGCAATAGGAAGGCTTATTGAGAAAGTTGCCAAAATTCAAAATGGCAGCAATATCGCATCGGCAGAATTAAGCATTTCTGAGGAACAGAAATTCAGAGGGCCGACGGCTAAAGTTTATAGCGATGTGGAAGAAAGTTCTTGGGAAGATGACGAAATGTTGGATATAGAGTCTCGGTCAACTTGTCCCGAGTGCGGCAAACCAGTTGAACATGAAGGTGGCTGTATGGTATGCAGAAATTGTGGATATTCTAAGTGTGGATAGGACCTCCTTATTTTGTATTGAATAGTGCATGACTGGCGGACTGTGGAACGTTAGTTATTCTTAAAAAGTAGCTATGAAGTATCATAGCTGCTTTTTAATATCTTAAGAAAGAACATGGATTTTGATTTAAAAAAAAACAGACCTTCTTGTGGTGAATTTTAAGTTGTATAAATTGAAGGCAAAGAGAAAGATGAATGTTTTTAGAATATTCCTAAAGATACAAGCAAAGGCTGTTCTATAATAGCTGTTCTTTCAAGGGATAAATAAGTACAAGGGAGAGAGAGCAAGTACAACTAAAATTTAGTACTTTACCCATATTATTTAAGAAAACTTAGGCATCACTTTCTTATTGCTTCCAATTATGGTATTATAGTAGCATAAAATACATAGTGAGGAAAAACAATGAATGAATGTGGTTCCTTAATCTATAACAGAATCAAAAATAAGATACTCGACCTTAAAATTAGTACAAAAATAGCTCTTTTCTATTTTATACTGGTCGTTTTTACACTGCTCATAAGTGTTTTTCTATACCAGAGGATGTACTCTAAAGTTATGTCTGACAGGGTCAGAGAATTATCCATACAGAATCTATATTCGGTAAACCTAAACATAAACTCCATTATAGACAATGTCAATAACTATTCAAGGATGATTATAGCTTCCGATGATGTTCGGGAAGTATTGATTAAAAGTAGGAGTGCAGGTAGAGTGAAGATTGAAAAGATGAACGTATTTTTGAAGAATCTTATAAATGAAACTCCCGCTATTTCCTCGGTATATCTTTTTGACAAGTACGGAAACAAACACGCTACTGACAAGACCTCTGAAATGTGGCTCAAAATTAGTAGTATTGAAAAAGCTGATTGGTATGACACAGTACACAATAAAAGTGGAGCTTATATTCTTTCTTTAAATGCTGGTGATATTTTCTACAATACACCTAATAATAATTTTGTCTCTATGATCCGGTTGATAAGGGATGTTGATACTATGGATACCTTAGGTATACTTATTATAAACATCAATGACAGTGTTTTTACCAATATATATTCCGAAATGGCTGATAAACCTGATTCAGAAGTTGTTCTTCTTGATGAAAACAATCATATTATAGTATCAAATAAAGATATTATGAAGTTTGATTTGGATGATTTTATAAATGAAGCAGGTAGCAATGAGTATTTTTCAAAAGTCCAAATCATTGACAAAAGGGAATATCTGAAGTCTTATATCAATTTGAACAGATATAATTGGAAATTCATCAGTTTAGTTCCGTTTAAAGAGATGAAAGGTGAATGGGAAGCTTTTAATCTAATTACATTTTTGATCATCTTTATTAATGGAATTATGCTTTTTATTGGTTCAATACTTATATCAAGGACCATAACAAATCCAATAAAGAAATTGATTAAATCAATGAGGGGGATTGAAAAAAGAAAGTTTAAAATGGTTCATATAAAAACAGGGAACGATGAAATAGGTAAGTTAAAAGAAGGTTATAACATTATGATTCAAGAGATACAAAAGCTTATACAGCAAACTGTTGAGGAGCAGAGGATAAAAAGAAAAGCTGAGCTTAACGTCCTTCAGGCTCAGGTTAAGCCACATTTTCTTTATAATACATTAGATGCCATGGGGTATCTTGCACTGTCTGGTAAGAGTGAAGAGCTCTATGAGTCCCTTGAAGCACTTGGGAGTTATTATAGGACCAGCCTTAGCAAGGGACAGGAAGTTATTACAATAAAAGAGGAAATTGATATTGTAAAGTCTTATTTGATACTACAGAAACTTAGGTACGGAAAGATTTTTGATGTTACTTATGAAATTGATGAAAGTTCATATGAATATAAAATACCCAAATTAGTTTTGCAGCCGTTGGTTGAAAATTCAATTTATCATGGTATCAAGCCTAAGGGCGAAGTGGGGGTGATAAAGATTTGTGTAAAGACTGAAGATGAGCAAATTGTCCTTTCTGTAGAAGACGATGGAGTGGGTATGAGTGAAGAGGCACTTAAAAGTATAAAGCTTGATACCATTGACTCTAACAGCTCAAGCTTTGGTTTGAAAGGTACAATAAAAAGGCTGCAATTATTTTATGGGATTACAGATATATATAATATAGAGAGTAAAAAAAGATATGGGACAAAGATTGATATTATTATTCCAATGTTAAGGGGGGTTTTAAATGAGTGATCAATTGCTAAGGGTTATGCTAGTTGAGGATGAAGAGAACGAGAGAAACCTTCTTCGAATTTGTATAAATTGGAACGAGCTTGGAATGGAAATAGCAGGCGAGGCATCAAGTGCTAGAGAAGCTCTGGACTCTCTTGAAGAGATTAACCCTGACATTATAATTACTGATATAAGAATGCCTTTTATGGATGGTCTGGAATTTAGTAAAATTGTTGTTGAAACATACCCTTACATCAAAGTAATGGTTTTAACTGCCCATGAAGAATTTGAATATGCAAAAGAAGGCATTAAGGTTGGAGTAGCAGATTTTTTGCTAAAGCCTATAAAAAGGGTTGAAATAAAAGATGCCTTGCTGAAACTAAAAAATAAAATTGAGTCTGAAAGATTATCTAAGAATGAGTTTAATGAGCTAAAAAAGCAGTTTGAGGAAAATTTTCCATATATCAAGGAAAAGTTCCTGAATGAATTGCTTCAAAACAGCCTTCTTACAGAAGATTTGGAAAACAAGATGGATTATTTTTCTCTAAACGACTTTAAGCGTTATGTTCAGGTTGCACTCATTGAGTACGAAAATGCTGATAAGGAGGTTTTTGAAGAACAAAGAGTGCTGCTTGGAATGAAATGTACAGAGATTATAAAAAAGTACTTTAAAGAAGACAAGCACATAGAGGTATTTGCTGATAACGGACGAAGAATAGTAGTATTAAGCGGTGACGATAGTATTGAACTGGTTGATTGTTGTGAACAGATAAAAGCAATGGTAATTAATAGACTAAAGTGTTATGTTTCTATAGGGATAGGAAATGTATACCGGGATATAAAAGACCTAAAGAGGTCTTACGGTGAGGCGTGTGAAGCTTTAAATTACAAGGTGCTTTATGGAAAGAATAATGTGATTAGCTTTGCTAATACCAATATAAATGAAAATAACTGGAGCACAAAGACAGATGAAATAAGCAAAATTGGCTTTTTCGTAAAAACTGGTATAGGTGAAAGAGCAATAGAACAGGTACATTTGATTTTTGATGAATTTTATCGTACGGGGATTAAATCTATCAGCCAAATAAGGATAACTTCAATTAACATTGTAACTGTTATACTAAATGCAATTACCGAACTTGGACTCAATTATAATGACATTTTTCCAAATGGAAACCTGCCCTACGATAGCATTTTGAAAATTGATACCGTTCCCGATATGGATAATTACATAACGCGTATTATAACAGATATAGTAAATTCGGTTAAGAGTATCAGGACTAGAAAGACAAACAAAGTTATTTCAGAGATAATAAACAGTATGCAGGAAAATTTAGCAAATCCAGGTCTTTCGCTTTCAAGCATTGCTAAGGAGTTTTATCTCAATTCAAGTTATCTGAGTAGAATTTTTAAGCAGGAGACTGGTTGTACTTTTGTGGAGTATCTTACTAAAATAAGAATTGAAAAAGCCTTAAGTTTTTTTAAAGAAACGGAGCTAATGCTATATGAGGTCGCAGAACAAGTTGGTATACCTGATCCTAATTATTTCGGTAAGTGTTTCAAAAAGCATATGGGCATGTCTGTAAACGACTATAAAAAACAAAGTCAGATATGAAGTTTGGGTCAGTTAAAAAATTACCCATGCAATATTTAAGTTACCAAGCCCATCATGAAAGCTTAAAAGCTTTCAAAGGGAAACTTTGGGATATAGATTTCCTCCGTTTCTCCCTCTTTCACTTTGTTTGAAAGAGGTGAAACAGAGGAAGATTTTTTTCAATGCCAGAAGTGAAAACCAATTTTTTGAAAGGGCAATAGCATAGTTTTTTTGAAATAACCTTAATCTCTAAAAAGCCTTAACTCGAAAGAACAAATAGTAAGGCTTTTTATTACGCCCCTTTCGAACGAAGTGAAAGGGGTAGTAAAAATATTATACTTTTGAGTAAAAAATCTACGTTCAATTAATTTTCATTAAGCAGTAGTATTATATTAAAGAGTAATTACTCAATTCTTCTAGGGAGGTTTGATGTATGAATAAGCTTGTGTCTAGAACTTTATCTTCATTTATTGCCGGAGCAATGGTTTTAAGTTTAGCGGCTTGTAAACCGGATACTAGTACCGAAGGCAATAGTGTAGCACAACCCGATAATTCTTCTGAAAAAAAGATTACATTAAAGCTATGGCATATTTGGGCAGCAGAATCAGAAACACAGAAGAAGCCTTTTGAAAAAATAATCGAGGATTTTAGAAGTGCGAATCCCGATATTAAACTAGAAGTAGAGGCCTATGAGAATGAGACTTATAAGACAAAACTAAAGACGGCAATGGCTGTAAATGAGGCGCCGGACATATTTTTCTCGTGGGGAGCAGGCTTTTCAAAACCATTTGTAAAGGCAGACAATGTGTTAGCCCTTGATGATTATATTAGTGACGGAACAAAAGAGAAAATTGCTGCCGGGACTTTAGACAATTTTATATTTGACGGAAAAATATATGGCTTGCCTATGTACACATGGTCGGGTATTCTCTATTGCAATAAGGAGCTGTTTGACGCCAACGATGTAAAGATTCCCGATACTTATGACGAACTACTTAAGGCTGTTAATACTTTTAATGAGAAGGATATTATACCGATTACTTGCGGAGAAAAGGAAAGATGGCCTGGAATGTTTTTTCAAAATATTTTAGCTATTCGTACAGCTGGGGTAAAGCTTTCAAATCAGGCGTTAAACAAGGAAGCATCCTTTGATCAGCCACAATTTGTTGAATCGGCTGCGAAGCTTGAAGAGCTTGTAAAAGCTGGAGCTTTTGACAAAGGAGTAATGGCTCTTACAAAGGACGAAGCAGAAGCTTCCTTTAAATTGGGTAAAGTGGCTATGTACTATATGGGTAACTGGGCAGCTGGCTCGTGGGATGCAGAGGACAGTCCTATAAAAGGAAAAGTTGTATGCAAAAATTTCCCTGCGATAGAGGGAGCACAGGGCGATCAGAAGGCCTTCCTTGGCGGCTCAATAGAAAGTTTTATGATAAGTGCCAATACACCTAATAAAGACGAAGCAGTAAAGATAGTAAAGTATATATCAGAAAACATGTCAAATCAATCATCAGTTGTAGGTTTTGGTCTTCCGGCTTGGAAGGGGGAAGTCGATAAATCCAAGCTTTCACCTACAAATGCACAGATTTTCGATTTGGTAAAAGAGTCAACAGGCTATGTACTTGCATGGGATACTTTCCTTGAAGGAGCAGATGCTGATACTCATAAAAACCTTGTAGCAGAAATATTTGCAGGTACTAAGACTCCTGAAGACTTTGCAAAAGGGATGCAAAAACTAAATGAAAAATAAGATAAGAATTATCCGATAGTAGTTAAGGTTTATTCCTTAACTACTATCATTAAGCTTCTTTCGAACGAAGTGAAAGAGGTAAAAACGGAGGGGCTCTATGCCCCAGAGTTTTTATTAAGGGGTGAGATTATGAACCGGGTGTTGAACGATAAAAGAGCTATTATGGTTTTTGTATTACCTTCATTTCTACTATTTGCATTAATAGTTATATTGCCTATATTTATGTCAGGCTACTACAGCATGCTAAATTGGGATGGAATTGGAGAAGGGAAATTTGTAGGTTTGCAGAATTTTATTGACTTGTTTAGAAATAGTAGTGAAGGCTTTGGAAAGTCTATAATGAACTCACTTATTCTTGCAGTATTATCAGTATTTGTCCAATTACCCATAGCGTTAATTTTAGCCTTGATCCTCGCTTCCGGTGTTAAGGGAGAGGGTTTTTACAGAACAGTATTTTTTATTCCTGTTATTATTTCTACAGTTGTAATCGGTCAGCTTTGGATGAAAGTTTATAATCCGTCCTATGGCTTACTTAATACCTTGCTAAACAATATTGGATTAGGATCACTTTCTAGGGCGTGGCTTGGAGAAACTAAAACAGCTTTGATAGCTGCATTTATTCCATCGGTATGGCAGTATATCGGGTACCATATGCTTTTAATGTATGCTGCAATAAAGACCATACCCGATGAAATATATGAGGCTGCCAGGATTGATGGGGCTTCCGCTTTTAAGACTGCACTTAGAATTACAATACCTCTAATAAGACCTATCATAAAAGTTTGTATTATATTTGCTATAATTGGTTCTTTAAAGGTATTTGATCTTGTATATATACTTACAAATGGAGGACCGGTTCATTCAAGTGAGGTGCCTAGTACCTTGATGTATAATACCATATTCAACAAGTATATGTATGGTTCGGGCAGTGCTATGGCTATATTTATTGTGCTAGAATGTCTGGTGTTTACGCTTATTGTACAGAAACTCTTTAAAGTTGAAGAGTATACATTTTAATGAATAACGATTAATCACCTTCTAATATCTTTAAATCAAATCTTTCGTTATTCACGTTACTATAACATTTCAAAAAGTAATTTATTCAATATTTAGGCCGTAAAGCCTATCATGGCAGCTTAAGAACTAACAAACAGTTGAACATTATTTTGCTAAGCAAAAGATGTAAATCAGATTTTTTGAAATGGTAATTGACCAGCTATTTTTCCAGAATAACTTAGCTTAATTTACATGTTACTAATTATTTGGGGGTGAGGAAAATGAAAAAAAGAGGTTATATTATAAGTACGGTACTGGCAGTGATTGCTGCCATTCAGATATTTCCCCTGATATGGCTAATATTATTTTCTTTAAAAAGTGATTCGGAAATTTTTGGTGGTAACATAATAGGATTACCTGCAAAATTTTTGTGGCAAAACTACGCTAAGGCTTTTGTAGGAGGAAAAGTAGGTGTGTACTTTCTAAACAGTTTTATTGTAACTGCTGTTACAATAATAGCTTCGGGTTTACTCGCAAGTATGTCAGCCTATGCAATTGTGAGGATGAAATGGTCTTTGAGTAAGCCGGTATTGTTAATTTTCCTTTCTGGAATGATGATACCTATTCATGCAGCGTTATTACCGTTATTTATTATTCTCAAAAACTTGAAGCTTTATGATACACCTTGGGCTCTAATAATACCTTATACAGCCTTTGCTCTACCAATGGCAGTTTTTATTCTTTCAACCTTTATGCAGTCAATACCGCGTGAACTGGAAGAAGCCGCGTTACTAGACGGTTGTAATGTTTTTCAGGTGTTTTTCAGTATCATTATGCCAATAATAAAACCTGCTTTGGCTACAGTTTCAATATTTACCTATTTGTCTACCTGGAATGAATTAATGTTTGCAGTAACCTTTATAAGCGATCAAAAATATAAAACTCTGACGGTAGGAATAATGTCAATGGTAGGCCAATACTCTACAAACTGGGGACCTATTGGAGCAGGCTTGGTTATTGCAACACTTCCAACCGTATTAATCTATATACTGATGAGTAGCCAAGTACAAAAGAGTTTGACTGCAGGGGCAGTTAAAGGATAATAAAAAACTGTGCATTACCGAGAAGAAAAGTCTTTTTGTTATGAGAATAAAGGACTTTTCTTTTTTGGGGCTATTATAGATATACTCTTTAATTGCCGAAAAAATTGATTTATCGGCATTATACTGTAAATATTGAATAGGTCGTTTATTGAAATGGTCTAATGTTGTATATTGGCTAATTATATGACTCAACTGTGCATAGAAATTCATAAATAGGTTTTAATGTTGTAAAATCTTTTTTCAAAACATCAGGTAAATCCTTCGAAAATGTAAGTTTATAATCATTTTGTACACATTCAAAGTAAATATTTTTCCTATCCAGCCAGGCTTTAAGGTTCTCAGGTTGTTCGGGGAATTTACTTCGTTTGTACATCTCACCTCCAATAACAAATGTATCCTGGGATTCATAACATTTTAAGGCTTTTAAAAATTTGGGATTATCTTGAATTATCATTTCACGCATATTAGCCATTGAAGCTGCTTTTGCACCATAGTATCCCAAACCGTAACTTGAGCCGTTTTGTCCTATTTCAAACCAAAAGCATGGTGAAGTTGACATTTTGGATTTATCCCTTAAGAATACAAACCACGCATTGTCCCTATAAAGAGTTTTGTCTTTTGTAAACCGGGTATCTCTTCGTACTCTCGAAATTATCTTTGAAGGAACAGTCAAAATTTGACTGTCTATTTCAAGCATAGTAGGAGAAAGTTCTGTTATGAGCTGAACAAAGGGATTGTATACATATTGCTTATATAAAGCTTTATGATTGTCATACCATTCTTTACTATTATTAAATCTATTTTCAAGAAGAAATTTTAGTGCTTCGCTTGTAAATCCTCTAAAGCCCATTTTTAGTCCTCCATATATTATAGTGATAAATTGCTGTAACTATTATTTTGACAAATATTAATCATTTTATCAAGTCTTTGTGTCTGATATAATATTTTTTTATTTGTTGTGATTTGGATGGACTGGAAAAACAGGAATTAACCATGTGCTTGACGAAATATATACATGTTTGCAGAAAAGCTACTCAATAAAATAATAAAATACTGGTGAATATAATGAAAAGCGAAAAGGGAATTTTTAAGAAGTTTGTTGTAAGGGCTATTAATAAAATCAAGGATGAATGGTACATTGACAGTATTATGTACCTGTTTGCCCTTGAAGGTGTGTTTTTTACAATCATAAACAATATAATTAACAACAATAATAACCTTTTTGCAACTAGAATGGAGGCAAGTAATTTTGAGCTAAGCTTAGTCACTTCTCTTCCGCAGTTTGTAGGGATGCTAGTGCTTATTCCGGGAGGGATTTTGTCCGATCGCATGTCAAACAAGCGAAGGATGCTCATTATTTCTCTAATTAGCCTGTCTTCCGTATATATAGTGTTAGGCTTTGTACCATTTTTCGGACAGTTTAGACTAGTTGCTTTTATTGGTCTTTTAGCTTTAGCTATGGGACCTTTAACTATTTATAACGCATCTTGGCAGGCATATTTTTCTGATGTTGTCCGTATAGAAGATAGGAACAGGGTATTTACACTTAGGACTAAGGGGACTTTCTTATTCAATACCATTACACCGCTTTTAACGGGTGCCATTTTAGCACGTGCCGCCTTAAATAGCGAAAAAATAAAATTGCATCAGATATTTTTTTGGTGTGCGGCATTTTTTATTTTTGTTCAAATATTAATTTTAATGAAAATTCCCGGTGGAGATACTCATCAAAAAAGGGCAAATGGGCTTAGAGAGCTTAAAATTGCAGCCTATGATTTAATACATAACAAAAAGTTAATGGGGTTCATTGGAGTTGCTTTGTTTTTTTATATGTCATGGCAAGCTGATTGGACTATGTATTATATAGGACAAGTTGATTATCTCAAACTTAATGAAGCATGGTTAAGTTATATAGTTGTTGGGGGAGCAGTTGTGCAGTTTTTTACAATAGGTTTTTGGAGCCGCATGAACGAAAAGTTTGGGGTAAGGGTTCCTATAATTATTGGAAGTTTCGCACTTTCATTTTTTCCTCTTTGTATGAACTACGCAACAAGTCTGCCGGTAGGTAAGGGGGCTGTTGTGTTTCTTATTCTGAATACCCTTTCTAATTTTGCCTTTGCTACGATATTTCTTAACATACCACAGTGCCTTTTGCAGGTAGTGCCAGAGAAAAATAAGACACTCAGTATTTCTATTTATACTGTAATGACTTCATTTTCTAATGCAATTATGCCTATTGCCGGAGTTCAGCTATATACTGCTTTAGGTTCTGATCTTAGGGCACTGCATATCACTTTCTTTGCAATTTTTGTAATGAGAATAATAGCTACGGTATTGTGGATTATTCGTTGGTGGCATATGAGAAAAGATCCGATTGTTTGATAAATTGTCTTGGTATTTTCTAAAATAGATTAACTGGCAAATGTATTGTATAAAGATTAAAAAACAGTTATTATAAATCTATTATAAAGTGAGTAGAAAAATAAAGGAAAAAAGTTCAAAGTCTATAGTGGAAGAAATAGATGTTTGTTTTGAGTTGTAGGAAGGGGATTGATATGAGAATTACACTAAGGACTACCGTTTGTTTTTTGGTAGTAGTTTGTGTCTTTATGTCCTTTTCTCCTAGGATTGTTTTTGGAGAAGAAGAGAATTTAGATTATACCAATGAACAACTAGAGGTAGTGGATGAAGACCTAGGTTATGTCGATGAGTCCTTGAATCAGGACAAAAATGTTGAAGACGAAATTCAGTACTCAAGGGCAAAGGTTACAAAAGTTTTGGTTGAAAGTAATAAAACCAATCTAAACGAAGATATTGAATCTAATACTCAACTATTAGAAATGCTTATTATAAAAGGTCCTCACAAAGGTGAGAAAGTTAATGCTGAATACGAATTAAATTACAACTTTAGCAATAAATACACTTCCATTCCTTTAAAGGTCGGGGATGAGGCATTACTTTTTATTGAAGAGAACGCTGCAGGAGAGATTGAAACAGCTTATGTTGCAGAAATTGTAAGGGATAAGTATTTACTGTATCTAATTATAGGGTTTATTGCCCTATTGCTCCTAGTAGGTAGATGGAAAGGATTAAAAGCGATTATATCGTTGGTAATCACTATTTTTTCAGTGTTAAAAATTCTTCTCCCTGCTATTTTGAACGGTTGGGATCCCGTCATTATATCGGTATTGATTTGTATTGGGGTAATAGGTATAAGTATGTTGATCATAAGTGGTTTTAACAGAAAAACTTATTCCGCTATTATTGGTACTGTTGGAGGAGTAATCGTTGCTGGTGTTATAGCTTTGCTTATAGGTACTCTTGCAAAGTTGACAGGTTTAGGTAATGAGGAGGCAAATATGCTTATGTTTATACCTCATGATGTTTATTTTGACTTTAAAGGCTTGCTTTTTGCAGGGATCATTATAGGTACAATGGGAGCTACTATGGATGTGGGAATGTCTATTGCTTCTGCTATGAATGAAATAAAAGAAAATAGTCCTCAAATCAAGAAAACTGATTTAATTAAAGCTGGAATGAATGTAGGAAAGGATACCATGGCAACTATGGCAAATACATTGATTCTTGCATATGTCGGTGGTTCGCTTCATCTTTTGTTACTGTTATTAGCATACGAAACTTCCTTTTCACATATTATCAACTGGGACATGATTGCCTCTGAGATTTTAAGGGCAATTGCCGGAAGCATAGGCATTATATTCACTATTCCTATTACAGCATTAGCTTCAGGATTTATTGAAGAAAGGTTTAGTAGAGATAAAAGCATTCAAATATAGCAAAGCAATGTTTGCGTTCAAACACATCAAAATAGTAGTTGTTATAGAAATATATACTATCTAGTGTATGTTTGAAAAAATACACACAATATATTGTAGAATTGTATTGACAATATATTGTGTGTAAAATATAATTTATTCTATATAAAAATAAATTAACAGCTCTAAAAATATAAGAAACTAGGAGAGATAAAGATGTTAAATGTTGTAAAAAGGGATGGAGACGTTTGCGAGTTTAATCTAAATAAGATTAAAAATGCAATTGAAAAAGCATTTATTGCAACAAATAGCGTATATACAAGCGAGATATTAGACTTACTTGTGTTAAGAGTAACTTCAAATTTTCAAGATAAAATAAAGCAGGAGAAAATAACAGTAGAAGAGGTTCAGGACAGTGTTGAGAGTACTCTTGAAGAATCAGGATATACGAATGTAGCTAAGGCATATATATTATACAGAAAACAAAGAGAAAAAATCAGAAACATGAAATCCTCCATTTTGGATTATAAGGAAATTGTAAACAGCTATGTTAAAGAAGAAGACTGGAGGGTTAAAGAAAACTCTACAGTTACATATTCAGTGGGAGGTCTTATACTCCACAACTCAGGTGCAATAACAGCCAATTACTGGCTTTCTGAAATATATGATGATGAAATAGCAAATGCCCATAGAAATGCTGATATCCATATACATGATTTATCTATGCTTACCGGATATTGTGCCGGTTGGTCCTTAAAGCAGTTGATACAAGAAGGCTTAGGCGGAATACCTGGGAAAATAACTTCTGCACCAGCAGGTCATTTGTCTACTTTGTGTAATCAAATGGTGAATTTTTTAGGTATAATGCAAAATGAGTGGGCAGGAGCTCAGGCATTTTCAAGCTTTGATACCTATCTTGCTCCCTTTGTAAAGATAGATAATTTGACTTATGCAGAAGTAAAACAATGCATACAGTCCTTTATTTTCGGTGTGAATACTCCAAGCAGATGGGGAACTCAAGCACCTTTTTCAAATATAACCCTTGATTGGACAGTGCCTTCCGATTTGGCAGAACAATTTGCCATTGTGGGCGGAAAAGAGCAAGACTTCAAATATAAAGATTGTAAAGAAGAAATGGCAATGATAAACAAAGCCTTCATCGAAGTTATGCTTGAAGGGGATGCAAACGGCAGGGGATTCCAGTATCCTATACCAACTTATTCGATAACAAATGATTTTGATTGGTCGGAAACAGAAAACAATAAGCTTCTTTTTGAAATGACAGCTAAATATGGTACACCTTACTTTTCTAATTATGTAAATAGTGATATACAGCCAAGTGATATTAGGAGCATGTGCTGTAGATTAAGACTTGATTTAAGAGAGCTTAGAAAGAAATCAGGAGGGTATTTCGGTTCGGGAGAAAGCACAGGTTCCGTGGGTGTTGTTACAATTAATCTTCCAAGAATTGCTTATTTATCGGACACTCCTGAAGAATTCTTTGCAAAGCTAGGAAAAGTAATGGATATATGTGCCCGTTCGTTGAAAACTAAAAGGGAGATTCTCAATAAACTTTTAGATGAAGGTTTGTATCCTTATACCAAAAGATATCTTGGAAGTTTTAATAACCATTTTTCCACTATTGGTCTTTTAGGTATGAATGAAGTAGGGCTAAATGCAAAATGGCTAGGAAAAGATTTGAGCGATAAGCAAACTCAGGAGTTTGGTTTGAAGGTGCTGGACTTTATGCTGGAAAGATTGCCGGAGTATCAAGAGCAATATGGGGATTTGTTTAATCTTGAAGCTACACCTGCAGAGTCAACATCTTACAGGCTTGCGAAGCATGACAGAAAAAGATGGCCTGACATAAAATGTGCAGGAAAAGAAGGGGACACACCTTTTTATACCAATAGCTCTCATTTGCCTGTTGGTTATACAGAAGATATTTTTGAAGCATTGCAAGTACAGGACAAATTCCAGGTGAAATACACCAGTGGTACAGTATTTCATGCCTTCTTAGGAGAGAAGATTGAAGATTGGCGCTCCACTGCCATGCTTGTAAAGAAAATAGCACAAAATTTCAAGCTGCCTTATTACACCATTTCTCCTACGTATTCTATTTGTAGAAATTGCGGATATATAATAGGTGAAGAATATACATGTCCTAAATGTAATGAAGAGACAGAAGTATACAGTAGAATTACCGGCTACTACAGACCTGTAGGAAATTGGAACAACGGTAAATCGCAGGAGTTTAAGATCAGGAAAACCTATGATATAAGTACAGCATTAGGTAAATCACCAAAAAAAGTAAAAAACCAAAGAAGGATGTTGTTCACAACTAAATCATGCCCTAATTGTCCTACAGCAAAAGCCTATTTGAAGGATGTATTAGGGGTAGAATATTTGGATGCAGCAGAAAATATGGATTTGGTACGTACCTATAATATCAAATCCGCACCTACCCTAGTTGTGGTGGATGATGAAGATGTGTCAACTTATAACGGACTTCCCGATATTAAAAATTATGTTGTATCCATAAGTAAACAAGAGGTATCATAAGCTGTTGGATTGAATACTGTAGTTTATAATAACCCCTCATAAGTTGATTTAGTGACTTGTGAGGGGGTTTTGTTTTGAATACAAATGCAACAATAACTAAGGTTCAATACTTAAGAATAATATTATTTTTTATTACCAGACCAAATAAATACATTTCCAAGAATTCATAAAAATGATATAATTTTTATAAGTAAACAACCACGAAATTTCAGAGAAAATAATGTAATTAATGTGACGTAAAAATTTGAAGGTGCATATTAAATGATGGGGGGAGCATAAAAATGAAGAAAACAAAGATTGTTATTTCTATGGTTTTAGTGAGTTTTGCAATCATGTTAAGTTTATTTGCAGTAAATGCTAGGTCATCAACAACTACCACTGACAATACCGATAAAGGTTTGGTAGTTGGTGATATAAATGGTGACGGAAAAACTGATTCAATTGACTTTGGAGAAATAAGAAACTACCTTCTTGGAGTTGTAAAAGACTTCAGTTACATACATGGTCTAGAGGCAGCCGATGATAATGGTGATGGAGATGTAGATATAATTGATTATGGAATTTACAGAAAATACTTACTTGGGATAATTACCGAATTTCCTCGCAAACCGACTCCTACACCAACAATTACAGTTAAGCCTACATCCACACAAGTGGAAGGTCTGGAGATTGAAAGAAAATTCTTAATAGAGGCAAAGAATATTCCTTATGATCTTAAAACTCTAGATACATATGAAATAACTCAGTCATATATAAATTTTTCACCAGAAATTAGACTTAGGAATGTGGATAATAGAATGTTTTATCTCACCATAAAAGCAAGTGTTGATTATAGAGGCATGGTCAGAGAAGAACGTAATTTCTGGATTACCGAAGAAGAGTACTATAATTTATATAAAAAAGTTGAAGGAAATACTATCTATAAGACAAGATACCAGGGTCCTGACGAGCATGGAAATACTTTTGCAATTGATATTTTCAAAGGCGATTTAGAAGGCTTAGCTTATTATGAAATGGAATTCAAAAATGAAGAACTTGCAAATGACTATACACCTCCTTCATGGGTAGGTAAAGAAGTTACAAGTGATAATAGATATAAAAACGGTAGTCTTGCACAGTTTGGTATACCTAAAGATTAAAGTAAGACTATCCATAGATTTATTAAGTAGTTATATCTACAATCCATCATGGCTATGGATAAATTTTTTAATTTATAAAAAAAAGTGTGTAAGTATTGGTTGTCAGTACTTACACACTTTGTTTTATATTCTTAGGATTTTCATTTTTTAGTTTTGACCAAATAAGTTATGTATTATTTTAACTTAACTAACCTCTATAGGGTAATGAACCAAGCATTCCAAGCAAGAATCTTCTCATTATTCCAAAGTCTAAAGAGTCAGTTTCACCGTCAAGGTTAACATCAGCAGCAGTTAGGTTTAAATTTGATGTTGGAATACCAAGTAAGTATTGTCTTAAAGCTGCAAAGTCTATAGCATTTACCTCACCATCATTATTTATATCACCATATTTAATTGATGGATTTGTAGGCGTAGGAGTAACTGGTGGGTTGGTATATTGTGGTATATCACAGTAGAATTGAACCATACCAGCCATAGCACCGACTAAACCTGCATTATAGTCTATTCCTACTTCAGTACATGTAAATTTGTCTGTCTCATCAGTATATCTATCACTATTATCCGGTCCGCCAACTAGTGCACCAGTTAAAACATTCTTTGCAGGACTCTTCCAATTGTCCCAACCTACGTATCCACTAGCTGCTCTGTGGTGTGGGTGTTTAGGATAATTTGATCCAAATCCGATGATATAAGACATATTAGCAGGATTGTCACCCAAAATATAATCTATTTGCGATTTGGCAAAGCTCTTAGCTGATTCGTCTTTGTATAACTTGTAGTATACAAGTGAAAGCATACACTGAGCTGAAGTATATCTTAAGGTACCCCATGAGTCGAGTATTTTTAATCCGCCGTTTGAAGTACTAACACCGTTCTTCCAAAAAGTCATGCTAGAGGTCAGGGCATCCTTATATTTAGAATCTCCTGTTGCCGATGCTCCAACTGCAGCAACAGCAAGCTTCATATCATTCCAGCACATGGTCCAGTTTGTAGCGGGTGAAGGTAACCATGAATTAGCATCATTTAAGTAGGAGTTGTTCTTTTCTATAACGTATAGCCACATTGCTGCCCATGCCATGTCATCTTTCCAATCGGACGATGTATAAAAGCCATCTGCATTTCCAACACCAGGATTGTTTTTACCTAGAGCATAAAGTTCTTTTGCAGCTGTAAGACACTTATTGGCATATGTTGGATCGATGTCTTTGTAATTTAAGTACATAAGTGAAAGAGCACCACTATACAAACCGCATACATCGGCAGCACCTTGTCCAGAACCCATATAACGCTTTATTGTTCTAGATCCTGTTTGTGCTTCTGGTGGTCCCCAATACTCGTGATCGGAAGGATCACCAACGTGGTAATAATATTTTGTGGAACTTTCACGGCAATTCATAATATAATCGGTAAAATACTTGAGTGTGGATAACATTTTGTTGGTAGTTCCAGAAGCATCAAAACCAGCTTTAAACTCATACAGTGACCAACCTAAGATGGATGCAGCGTATCCGTTTGTTATACCGAATTTGATATGGTCTCCGCAATCATGGAAGCCTCCAGTAAGATCAATACCAATGTCACTTCCATCGGTGGTATGGCATGCCGATCTCCAACTGAATACATTGTCCACTGCTACATCTTTCCCGCACTTGTTAGCATCATAAAACCAAATCGAATACTTTAGTGCTTCGGGATAGCTAGAATTGGATATGCTTGCTGCCGACGCATTGAAAGCGGGCAGGATGGCAGACGAGAGAGACATTACCGCCACCATTAAAACTGAACATAACTTTTTCATTTTTTATTCTCCTCCCAATAAAATAGCTTGTATCTATACTTTAATAATACTATATTATTTACCAATCAACAACCACAATTTGTATGTATACAAACAGTGGAAATGTAAAACTATGCCGTTAATAAAGCTTAAATTTTAATATGAATTTTAATGTGTGTTTTAAGGTTCAATTAAGTGTTGTTTGTTAGAATGAAAACAAGAAGTGTTTATTAAGGTGATTTATGGGTTTTAATATTATTTAATGAATAGAAAAAATGTTTTTGTTCAGATAAATGTCAATAAACGCCAATGGCGTGATATAATAAATGTAAAAGAAGTTAATATAAAAATTAATTATATGGAGGAGTATGTATGAAGAGAAAATGGTTTTTAACTTCTGCTGTAACGTTGAGTTTGTCAGTTAGTACTTTATTTCCTATGGTATCGTTTGCAGCCCAAAAAGGGGATTTGAACAATGATAATAATGTAGATTCTCTAGATTTTGGATACTACAGAAAATATTTATTAGGATCTCAACAACTTAATGACGAATCAGTTGCAGATCTAAATGGAGATGGAGAGGCAAATTCACTTGATTTTGGTATATTAAGGAGATATATTCTAGGCTTTGATACCGAAATAGGAAATGGAAATAGCAATAATAATGGCAATAGCGGTTCAAATAGTGAGAATAAATTGGAGTATGCAGAAAAGATATTTGGTCAGGAAATTATATCTGTTGAAATTCTTGCTAATGAAGCTGATTGGCAATATATGCTTGATAATGCTACAAAAGAGGAATACATTAAAGTTGATGTAGTGGTTAATGGCACTAAATTTACTGATGTGGGTATTCGTCCAAAGGGTAATTCGAGTTTAACCCAGGTTGCTAATTCTAACAGTGACCGTTATAGTTTTCGTTTAAAATTTGACAAGTTTGTCGAAAATCAAACTTGTTTTGGGCTTGAAAGTTTTGTACTTAACAATATGCTTGGTGATTATACATATATGAAGGAGTATGTAACCTTTGATATGATGAAATTAGTTGGAGTGAAGGCACCTTTATTTGGCTATTCCAACATTTCAGTAAACGGCAAACCATGGGGGACCTATTTTGCTGTTGAACTATATAACAAGAATTACAAGCAAAGAGTTTTCGGAGACAAAAAAGGTGAGCTGTATAATGTAAAAATGTCATCAGTTGATAATGGACAGAATCAACAAGGAGGCTTTGGTGGTTTTGGAGGTTTTGGAGGATTTGGAGGTGGCGGTGGATCTTTGCAATATAAAGATGACAATTCTTCTAGCTATCCGGATATATTCACAAATGGAGTCGGGACTACCAAGGAAGATGATTATCAAAGGGTTATAGCTGCACTAAAAGCTTTATCCAATGGTACAGATCTTGAAACTTATTTTGATGTAGATGCTATCTTACGTTACCTAGCAGCACATACTTTTGTAGTCAACCTTGATAGCTATTCATCGTTTATGGCACAGAATTATTATATATATGAAAGAAATGGACAAATAACTATTTTGCCTTGGGATTACAATTTTGCTTGGGGAGGATTCATGACTGGAGATGTTAAAACAGCCATTAATTTTCCTATAGATACGCCGGTAAGCGGGGTGGAAATGTCAACAAGACCTCTTATCGAAAAATTGCTTGCAAACTCTTCATATCGTGATAAATATCATCAGTACTTAAGATTGCTTGTTGATGAATATTTTGCAAACGGTAAATTTGAGGCGAAAATTCAGCAGTTGAATTCATTGATATCACAACATGTACAAAATGATAAGAGTGCATTTTGTACATATGACCAATACCAAAAAGCTATTACTGCATTTATAAAACTAGGAAATCTTCGTGCACAAAGTGTTGATGGACAACTCAAAGGAACAGTTCCAAGTACCACTTCAGCACAAAACGCTAATTCAGGTAGCTTGATTGATTCTAATGGTCTTAATCTGAATGACTTGGGCAACGGTTTTGGAGGCGGTTTCGGCGGAGGCTTCGGAGGCGGAGGTGGCTTCGACGGAGGTGGATGGGGTCAATGGGGTCAGTGGGGTCAATAGTGCTTTTGGTTTTCATACTGCTATAGAAATATATTTTTCAAAAAATGCTTCGATTTCATAATGAAATGGGGCATTTTTTGTTGACTTTGTATTTACAAATATTATTACGAGTAGAAATAGTCGAATAAGGATTTTTAGTTTGCTTTTTTATGTATACGTTGCTATAATTAAACCATATTTCGTTTTAATTCTATAGCCTTTGGAGGAGTTTATGTTATTTAGTAGTTTGTTAAACAGGCTTAAAAAGTACAAGTTCTTTTCTGACATGCTGACGCCTGAAACTCTTTCTCAAATGAAGAGATATGTAATTACCGGTTTTACTGGGTTTGTAATTGAATATTCACTTTTTAACATATTCTATAATGTTATATTTGCAAGATTTTTTCCAATAGGCTATTCTTTGGCAAAAGGTTTTGCAGAGAACTTGATTGACTATAACTTAAAAAGTTCTACATATAGTTATTTACTGGCAAACGCTATTGCTTACGTTGTTGTATTCTGGTTCAATTTTCTAATTAACAGGATTTGGTCCTTCAAATCAAAAGTTAATATCTTCAAACAATTAAAACAATATGGTGTTTTATTCGTATTTAATTTGATTGCAACTAGTTCATTGTTATACTTTTTGAGTGATAAAATCGGCATTTTACCTGAGATTTCTAAGGTGCTAGTTATGGGATCGGTAGTATGCTGGAATTTTATTCTCTACAAGAAGATTATTTATAAGTAATATTTAGCTTGTTTATAGTAATTATTATTAATACAAGGTGGGTTTTTAAAGTATGGATAAGAAAGGCAAAATGAGTGTAAAAAAGGGCAAGCGGGTTGATATTATGGAAAAACCGGTTGCTCCCAGAACTTTTTTAATTGTTTCAGTAGCTGTAGTCATAATAAGATTGCTGTTGACAGCCATTCCAAGCTATCAGGTTGATATGGGAGGATACCGGGCATGGGGCTTGTACCTTGCTCAAAAAGGTCCAGTTGGTCTTTATGAAACGTATCATATTGTATATGCACCGGCATATCTGTATTGCCTTTGGATTACGGGAATAATAGTTAAAACCTTTTCTATTGGTGCAGCTGGTCATGCTTTTTTGATAAAGCTATGGGCTGTTGTTGCAGAATTAATAGGTGCTTATATGATTTATAAAATCGGGAAAAAATACGGAAAAGAAAGACTCGGGTTTATTTTAGGTATCGCATATGCACTTAATCCTGGAGTTTTCTTCAATTCTTCAATTTGGGGGCAGTTTGATTCCATTCCAGCTACCTTGCTTATAGGAATGATATATGCCTTTAGTATAAATCGTAAAATGACTGCAGTTGTATTGTATTCATTTGCGATATTGACAAAGCCACAAAGTGCATTGTTGACGCCCTTAGGGATACTCTTTTACAAAGAACTCTTTGATTTTTCAAAGATAACAAAAGAAAAGGTTAAAAAGTGTATCAAGGAAACGTTTGTAGCTATTGCTATAGGAATATCCTGTTATTTTGTGGTTATTAATCCCTTTTATTATCATATGGCTCCCTATGAACAATTAAAGAGTACCTCTATCGTAAAAGATTTTATAGCGGAGTCGATAGATTATTTTTGTTGGATGCCTAATCTGTACCTAACTAGTGTTCAGGATTATCCCTATGCGACTGCTAATGCCTTTAATCTTTGGACGCTATTGGGGGGACAACCTGTAGATGATTCAAATATATTTTTCATATTTTCATACAACACATGGGGAAGTATACTGTTTTTGATTTCCATAGGTATAGCTTTTGTGTATCTGCTCAAAAATAGGAAAAGCGATTTTGCAATGTATTTTTCAGCTTTCTTTATTATGGCAAGTGCCTTTACCTTTATGACAAAAATGCATGAAAGATACTTGCTTCCGGCAATAATTTTTCTTGCCGTATGTGTCCTTTGGAAAAAGTGGTTGGTTATACCCTTGATTGTGTTAAGTACATGTGTTACTGCAAACCATTGGTATATATATCATCTATCGTGGAAGGACGTTTTCTGGTTGGAAAATTATGATCCAGTTGCAATGCCCTTTGCTTTACTAACGGTACTGTTGGTTGTTTTTTCAGGTGGTTTAATGATAAAGGATATTTTACCTCGTAAGCAGCATAAGCAGATAGAGAGTTAACGATTGGTGAGAAAGAAGGAGGAACGAGGGATTATGAACGTATGTATAGTTGGAGCAGGTGCTACAGGACTTGTTGCCGCGAATGAACTTGTTAAGAAAGGTCATAAGGTTACCGTATTTGAAGCAGAGGAAAAACATGGTGGCTTGGTAAACACTCTAACAGTTGGGAATGAAAGATTGGAAGAATATTATCATCATATATTTACTAATGATGTAGAAATAATTAATCTTATCGAAGAATTAGGTTTATCCTCTGAACTTATGTGGCTTGAACCCAAAAACTCCATATATATAAACCGCAAGCTTTATCCTTTTACTTCCCCAATAGATTTGTTGCTTTTTAAAGAGCTTTCATTTATTGAGAGGATAAAAATGGGAATGCTTGTGTTTAAAGCGAAGTTTATCAAGGACTGGAGTCAGTTGGAGAAAATGAGCTCTAAAGATTGGATAATAAAAAATGCAGGTAAGAATGTGTATGAAAAAGTTTGGGGACCTTTACTTAGTTCGAAATTTGATTATGATTCGGATGAAATTTCCGGTACTTGGATTTGGAACAAATTTAAGCTCCGTGGTTCAACAAGGGGTAAAAACCTTAACAAGGAATTATTAGGTTATATGAAGGGGAGTTTTGGAGTAGTATATGATAAGTTAGCAGAGAAAATTATCAAGGTCGGTGGAGAAATATATTACTCAAGTCCTGTGGATAGGATTGAATCCCAAGAAGACAAAACTTTGAAAGTTTACAGTAAGGAAAAGAACTTTACTTTTGACAGGGTAATTGTGACTACCTCGCCAGAGATTTTCAATGAAATGAATGCTCCCTTACCAAAAGAGTACAAAGATAAGCTTTCAAAGATAAAGTACAAAGCCAACATTTGTATGGTTTTAGAACTATCTGAGAAATTATCCGATTATTATTGGACTACAATTGCAGAGGGAGATTTTCCCTTTGTGCTATTAATAGAACAAACTAACCTAGTCACTAATGCTGACTATGGGTCACATGTCATTTATCTGTCAAGATATCTAGACAAAAAGAATGAGATGTATTCCTTTAGCGATGATAAGATTCGCAGAGAATTTATTAAGTACCTAAAGGTTATGTTTCCAAATTGGGATGAGTCAAAGATCAAGAAAGTGCATATTAGCAGAACAAGCTATGCACAACCCGTTGTTGTACAACAATATTCGAAAATTTTGCCAGAAATCAACACTCCAGTGGAAAACCTGTTTTTAGCTAGCATGGCACAAATATATCCCGAAGACAGGGGACAAAATTATGCCGTCAGACTTGGGAAACAGGTAGCGGATATGGTTGAATAGTGCGATGAATTATATTGTTTTTGGAGGCAAGATTAAAATGTTGAAGAAGATTATATTTTATATGTTATCTATAGCACTGACATGTACAATGTCTTATCAATGTGTTTTTGCTACAGGTAATTTAATACAAAATCCTTCCTTTGAAGATGTAAATGGTAATAGACCTAGCTATTGGAATACATGGGTATGGGATGAAAAGCCGGGTATTGTTGAGTTTACGATAGGGCAAGATAATCCCAACAGTGGAGAAAACTATGCTATTATTGAGAATAAAGAGGGGAGAGATTCTCGCTATGTTCAGGATGTAAGAGTGGAGCCTAATTCACAGTATAAGGCTTCTGCTTGGATCAAAGCAGAGAATGTAGGCAGAGATAAAATAGGTGCAAATATATCCTTGCAAGAAACTACAACCTGTTCGCTAGATATAAAAGGGACTGTTGGTGAATGGCAATACACTGAACTGTATATTAGGACAGGCGAAGGCGTAGACATCATAAAATTTTCTTTGGGCTTGGGTGGATATGGAAATTTGAATACAGGAAAGGCATGCTTTGATGATGTGGTATTGGAAAAGGTGGATAGTATACCTGAAGGTGCAAATGTTGCCTTTGTTGAAAGCCGTGGAACTTCAACAGGATCTTCTGATGAGAAAAAAGAGACTAATTATGAAGATAATGTAGGTAAGTATACATGGGTATGGCATTCAATTTCGTCAGGTGTTCTAATTGTAATATTCATCTATTATGTAAAATCTGGGAAGCTTAAATTATGGAAAACTAAAGATAAAGAATAAAAAGCTAGAACGTTGGGGTTAATGTTTTTTATTTAGTTTGATTTTTGAAACATCTTTTATAAAAATGCTGTAGAGATTTGATTATCTACAGCATTTTAAATACTTAGGTGAGACTGAATAGTGCAACAAATCTTCATTTAAGCCTTGCTATAACTTGCTTAGAACAAAGCAGAAGGTTTTGACAAATTGTATTATGTTTGTATAAATAAACAAAGCTAATTTGATGCACAGGACTTGAAATATTAAGCTTTAAGAAGGAGAGAAAATTATGGATATTAATAAATTGTATGGAGAAAAAAATAATAATGAATCGCCTGCAATTGGGCATTATAACGCAGCTAAAAAAGCTTTTGATGAGGCGAACTACGAAGAAGCACTAAGATTACAGATGCATGCTTTTACTGCTGACCCTGATTTCAAACCTACATATGAATTAGCAGTTTTAGTGATTGAAAAGCTAGGGGGAGGAGAAGAAGCGGCTTTATTCAAGAAGGCTATTGCAGATTTTAATAATTGTAAACCCTTTTATGATTTGGGGTATCATTTTATAGATGTAGGAAATTACAGAATGGCAATTCCGTTTCTTGAAAGGTCTTTAGTATTATCAAACAATTCTCTTAGTGTCGCTATGGAGCTATCAATTGCATATACCGCACAATTTCAACCTGAGAAAGGAATGGAACTGTTAAAGCAAATTGATTTAGGGAACAGTTTCTGGGCATGGTGCCAGCTATATTGGTGTTCGCTGTTATCTAATGAGCCGGATGGTATTGAACAGTTTATTAACAACACAAAAATAAAATTTAAAGACAACATAGACATTCGGGATAGAAATACAATAGCTATTTTTTCTGCACTTAGCAAATTGGAAGAATGTTTACTAAGATATAAAACAATTGAAAAACCTGAATATATTATTAGAGATTGGCAATATATCCAGTATGGAGGAGCTGTCCTTGAATATTTTGACAATAAGATTGCTGAAGATGCTTTGCAGGTAGCAGGAGGACGATTTGTTGCTAAGTTTGGTACGAATAGTGAAGTGAAAATTATTATAAACAAACTTAAAGAATATCTTGTAAGACTTGAACGCTTCCCAGAAACAATATATATGTTGCCGGGACGTAATTGTGAGATTTTAGGTAAAGCAATTTCAAAAGTATTTGGTGTTAATTGTATGAAATACAGTAAAAACGATCCCGTACAAAATGGTTTAATCGTAGCTGGAAATACCAGTGATTTTAATGATTATCCGGAGTTTGTACGCATTACAGGTAATACATTGACTTTTGCACTTAATCACAATTGGCTGGAAGGTTCGTTAATTTCACCCGATATTTGTGGATTTATGGCACAGACCTATGTTTTTCCTTGGGAAGGAGGTTCTTTAAAAATAAACCATGAAACTAACCAAGTGGATAAATCGGAACCGGATCTAAGGTTAGAGGAGGAAATCGCTGAAGCTATTGCAGGGGAAGAAGGGGAAGTTGACCCTGATTTTAAAGATATCCTAGATTTTTATTATGAAAGAAAAGAGTACATGAAGGGTGGTCTAAAAGATAGTCTTAGAAGATTACATTACAATACTGATAGCCCTGTAAAGGGTGCGTATTTTTGTTAAAGAACAGTTTTGTTTTTTTAAAAGGATTAAAGGAACGATGAATCCTAATTTCTTCTTTCCTTCGAAGAAATTATATTATCAGCGTGATGGGGGTTTTGCTTAACTAAATCAAAAGCTTTTACAATTTTCCTTTGAACTTCTATCTTGTGTTTTTTGTAATAATCTTGATATTTATTTTTATCAATAAAATTTGAGCAATAGAATGATTCTAATTCATTTAGCACTATAGCAGCTACATCTGCTAAGCAAATATTGCAAAAGCAAAACTGCTGGGATGACTTGTTTTTTGCTTTCTGAATAAAATCATCTAATTCATCAAACACGAGGTTTTCGGTAAGGTTTTCAAAGCCTGCACTGCTGTAAAGTTTGTATCTAAGTTCTCTCATAATTATCCGCTCCTGTATAAAAACTAACACTAACATAAATACTAATTCAAAGCAATTGTTATATTTATTATCGGATTATATAAGAAAAAATTGATATGAATTTAAAGTAGATGCTTATGGTGTTTAAATCCAAATGATACTATTAGCTCATCACCAGTGTGTATTTAAATAAACCTTTGAAACCTGGAGGTGAAATATTTAATGAGAAAACTATACTATCTACCAATTTACTCCGATATTCGTGAAAAGATTGTTGAACAATGTGTAAATGCATTAGAGAATGGAAATAGATTTATATATATACTTCCTTCAAAGGAAGCTATGTTTGATGTAAGAGAAAGGATTATTGAAAGACATGGTGGGTTGGTAAACCATTATATTTTTGGATTTGACGATCTTGAAAGGGAGATAGTCAAAGACAGTATACCTGCTTCTAAAACTATAAATGAATCCGCATCTATACTTATACTAAGAAGTCTTTTAAGGTATCTTGTTGGAAGTAGAGAATTACTTTTTTTTAATAAAGTGTATAATAAACTTGGTTTTATTGAAGTTTTATATAGAATTATAAAAAGGATTAAGAGATTAAATCTGACAGCTGAGAATTTAGAAACTAAAATAGATAACTTTAATAAAATTACCGACAATAAAATCCTTTATAATAAATGTACTGACGTTTTAAAAGTATTTCGTTGGTATGAGAATTATAAAAAAGACAAAGATATATATGATATTGATGATATATCCATTAAGGCTGTAGAGATGGCTAAAGAAGCCCCCATATTTGCAAATATCGAAGTATTAGCTGTTGATGGATTTATAAACATAGACCCGATTAATAAAGAACTTCTCGTACAGGTTTTAAGACATTATCCAGACATCAGGTTTATTGCAAGTATTCCATTTAAGAATCACATTGTGGATGAATTTGTTTTGAGTGAAGTAGTTAAAGATTTTATTGAAATGGGTTTTATGGAAGATAAGGCTTATGCTGGAGGCTATGAGGTTGTTGAAAAGAAGCTTTTATCAGTAGGTGCAAATCTATTTTCACAGGTCTCAGAAATTATTGATGAAGCTGGCAATATAAAAATTCTCAATGCTCCTAGCGTAGAAAATGAAGTTAGGCAGGTAGCAAGACTAATAAAGAAAATGCTCATCAGTGGTCAAGGGAAAGTCGAAGACTTTGCTTTGTATGTAAACGATATGGAATTATACCAAGATTGTATGCTCAAAATATTTAATGAATATGGCCTTCCTATAAGTATACAGCCCAA
The DNA here is from genome assembly GCA_012519925.1 of Clostridiaceae bacterium. GTDB lineage: Bacteria > Bacillota > Clostridia > Acetivibrionales > Acetivibrionaceae > Acetivibrio. The sequence continues at coordinate 16,249 of JAAYPF010000093.1, read as the reverse complement.
ACAGCATCTTTTAGAACAGCCGCTTGTAAGAGATATTTTAAGCATAATAGACAAGGAAACACCATTAAAAAATATTGACCTATTAAAAGATTTTATAGAATCAAAATATCTGATACCTTCTGACGCTAAAAAACAAAATACAGAAATGGAAGATGTTGTAAAATATGCAGAAGCATTAGAAAATGAAGTGGTAAACAATGAAATTATCGAAGCTACTGCTTTTAATAAACTATTAGCTCTTTTTGAAAAGGTAACACAATTTAGAGAAACACTCTCTCAAAAAGATAAGGTGTCACAACATGTTGAAGCGGTGTTAGAACTTATAAAAGACTTAGATATACGAAACAACATCATAAGTTTATATGAAGAGAAAGCTATAAATTCGAAAATGTTCATAAGGGATATGAGGACTTTAGACAAGCTCATTAATGCCTTTAATGGAATGAAACATATATACATAAGTTGCGGGCTTGAGGAAGACAAGCTTGATTTTAAATATTTTCTAAATTCTTTCTTGCAGATATATTCTAACGAAACTATAGATATGGTTACATCAAAAGCAACAGGAGTAAAGGTGATAAATCCGGATCTTGCAAGAGGACAATACTATGATTATGTATTTATTCTTGGTATTAATGAAGGCGAATTTCCTGCTCCTTCAAATAAAAGTATTTTTGATGATTTTGAAGATGATATTCTTTATGAAAACGGGATTAATTTGTATAACTACAAATGGGAGCTTCAAAGGGAAAAAATACGGTTCAACCTTGCTTGTGCATCAGCTAGAAAAGGACTTTATCTCAGTTATAGAACATCAAAGGAGCAGGGAGGTTTCATCATAAAATCCTCTTTTCTTGAGAATGTGGAGCAATTGTTTACAAAAGCCACATTAAAGGAAATAACAAGTGAAAAGGTGTATATGAGAGACCGTTTTAAATATGAAGAAGATGATCTTATGAGCGAAAGTGAAGTAAGAGAGGCGGCTTTAAGTACTATTTGGCAATGCAAAGGTAAGCATTTAGATAAAATAAAAGGTTTTCTTCCTGTAATAAATTCTGTGCAGTCCTCTAGGGAGTTATCCTATATAAATAATTCGGGGAAAGTGGATTATGCGAGGTTTTCTTCTGAAACTTTTAACCAATACGATGGTCTTATAGGAAAAACACCCTTAAGACAGCTGCTCAACGATTATACTTATAGTGCCTATCAAGTAAACAGTTATGCATCCTGCAGGCTTAAGTATTTCTTTGAAAAGGTTTTGGAATTGGGCTCTTTTGATGAAGATGAGGAACTAAACCCCAAAAATGAGGGGACACTTTATCATGAAGTACTTAGGCAATATTATAAAGAAAATCTGGAGATTGAAACCTTTGATGAAGAAAGACTAAAGAGTATTGTCACTGATGCCCTCGCTGAAGTTAAGAATACTAGGATTAGTGCTGTAGTCTTTGAAGCAAGAAAAAGAGAGATATACGAGTTATTAAAGCAGTTTTTAATACAGGATATCGATTATATTAAGAATTATCATAAAAAAACAGGCAAACACATAAAACCGGTTTACCTAGAACAGTTTTTTGAGGAGACCAATGTTTTTAATGGGGGTAAATTTAAAGGCTTTATTGACAGACTAGACCTTGAAGTGCAAGAAGACGGGAGTTATACCGGTAAGTTTGTCATGTATGATTATAAAAGGAGATCAATAAAGAGTTTTAAGGATTGTGTGACAGGTGAAGATTACCAACTTGCTGTGTATTATCACAGTATACTGAATAAATTCAAAAGAGATTATGGCATAAAAAACCCGGAATGTATGGCACTATTATACTACAGTATTGAGGGAGCAAAACGTGATGGATTTGTCAGAACTGAATATAAAAAGTTTCTGTTTTCAGGTAATAAAGGACCAAGGATAACAATGGGTATGTTGAACTTCGAAATCTTAATGGATTGGTTGAAAAATAGGGTTGAGAATATAGTGGGAGAAATAAAAAAAGGTGATTTCACCCTACCCTACCATTGTCCTAGTGAACATTATCAATGCCGCTTTAAGAGTATATGTAGGTTTGACAAATACAGAGTGGTTATAAAGAAGAGGGATTGCGATGAAGGATAAAGGTCTTGAATATGGAGTTAACAAAGAACAGTATGAGACCCTTGATATTTCTAAAAATATTGCAGTAAGGGCCGGTGCAGGTTCTGGAAAAACAAGGGTATTATCAAAAAGGTATCTAAGGCTTCTTATGGAAGTTCCTGATATAAATATAAAAAATATTGTTGCAATAACCTTTACCGAAAAGGCTGCTTTAGAAATGAAGGAACGGATAAGGAATGCAGTTATACAGGAAATGAAGAAAGAAACAAATGCACAAAAAAAACAAGGCTTAGAGCATATAAGGGATAGCATTACCCTAGCAAACATAAGTACTATCCACGGTTTTTGCAGCAAGCTTATAAGGGAGAATTTTTACCATCTAGGGGTAGATCCATATTTTAAGGTGATTGAGGAGTATGATCGAGAAACGAATTTAAGAAGACTTGTGGAGGAAGCAATTGATTACATCTTTTCAAAGGAGGAAATTAGTGACGAAGTAAATACACTGCTTGAAATGTACACAAGCAACGCTATAATAGGCGGAGAACTTGCAAACAGCATTTTGGAAATGTATAACAAAATAAGAGAGAAGGGGTTAAATATTACTGAGGCATATAGATTAACCTCTTTGACAAATAAATTAGATTTTCTTAATAGGTCGAAAATAGAGAATGTAGAGTCAATAATTGTACCACTGAATATTGTGGAAATACTAGCTCACCAAATAATAAAAAAACTTGATGCCGAATACAAACGCTTTAAAAACGAAAACAACCTATTAGATTTCAATGACCTTGAGCTACTTACGGACAAACTCCTTGAAGATGAGAAAGTAAGAGAAAGATATAGAAACATCTACAGGTTTATTCTAGTTGACGAAGCTCAAGATATAAATGAGCTCCAAAAAAGAATAATATACAAGCTTGCAGTTGATGCAAATGGCAATATCCAACCAGGAAAACTGTTTATAGTAGGAGACCACAAACAGTCAATTTATGGCTTTAGAGGCACGGATTATAAGATATTCGACCGGATATGCCAAGATGTAGGGGAGAAAGGTGAAGTGAAGCTTCTTTCAAACTGCTATAGGAGTACTTCTCAAATAATTAACACTATCAATAGCCTGTTTAGCAAGCTCATTGAGCCTTACGAAGCTCTAAAAGTTCCTGATGACCGGGAAATAAAAAATGGTGGAAGAACTGAGCTTATTCTTCTTGAAAAGCCTGTGGAGGATAGCTCTCAAAATAAAGCTTGGGATGAAGTTAAAAGCCTTCTTAAAGACGATGGTAAACAGGAGGAGCTTAAAAGATCACTTTTAGAGCTTGGTAGAGTGGAAAAGCTAAAGGTGGAAAATGATAATATACAGAGTCTGGTAATCGCTAAAAGAATTGAAAAGCTCTTAGATCAAGGCTTTAATTATAAGGATATAGCAATACTGTTGAGAAGCAGGACACACCTTTCTTCCATAGAGAATTTCCTTAGAAAACATAAGATCCCCTACAGTGTACTTGGGGGAATAGGTTTCTGGGGAAGACAGGAGATAATTGATATTATTAATCTCTATAGATTCATAGTGAATTCTGACGATCTTACGTCACTTGCGGGTGCACTTCGTTCACCAATATTTTCCTTCGACGATAAATTGCTATTCGAGTTTTTCTCCTTCCTTAGAGACCAAAAGGAAAAGGGGATTGTAGAGAGTCTGCACGAGCTTACAAGCCGATGTAATGCGATGGATATAGAGATAATACAAAGAGCTCATAATATATTAACTAAGCTTAAAAGGTTGAAGGGTTTTTTAAGTGCCCATGAGCTTCTTTATCACATAAGTGAAATAACTTGTTATAAACAAATACTTTTAACTCAAGTTAACGGTTTTCAGAAATATAGAAACTTTGAAAAACTGATGACTATTGCAAAAGAATTTGATGAAAAAAAGCTTTATAAAGCTAGAGAGTTTGTAACATACCTTGATGTGCTCGAAAAACATTCGTTTATGGAGGAGGAAGCACTTCTTGACACTGAGGATAGCAATGCAGTAAAAATACTTACCATACATTCCTCAAAAGGGCTTGAATTTAAAGCAGTTATCCTGCCTGATATGTCAAAGGAATTAGACTGGAAGGCAAAAAGAGATAAGTCTCTGTTTATTTTCAGCGAAGATTACGGAATTACTGCAATATTTAGCAGTGGAGGAGAAAGGTCTGTAGAAGGCAATCCGCTATATAATATGTATTACAATAAGGAGCTTGAAAGGGAGATTGAGGATTCAAAAAGAATATTCTATGTTGCAGCAACAAGGGCGGAAGAGTTTTTAGCATTTATCGGAGAAGATCAAGAGTATGTTGATAGAAAAGGGAATATCAAGCTTAATACTTTTATGAGACAACTCAAATACGCAATGTATATGAATGATGGAAATGTTGAAGGTCTAGCCACCATAGAGGGTAGTACTTTTATAGCAGAAAAGACTATTACCAAGGAAATCATGATTGAAGACATTGATAATCTATTGAACGAAATTAATGGGTGTGATGAAGTCAAGCCTGAATACGAAAAAAGAATAATGCAATATGATAGCCCTGTGTCTGGAATGTTTAGCGTATCCCAGTATCTTAAATACCTAGACTGTCCTAGAAAGTATTTTTACGAATATAGGGCAAAGCTTATGGTAGAAACATTAGAAGATACAAATGGAATAGGGATTAGCATAAAGGACAATCAAATAAATGAAGCCCTTGAAAATACGTATAAGATATCAGCTGCAGAAAAGGGAAAGATAATACACAAGGTTTTAGAAGAAATGCGTTTAAAGGGTATTAGCGACAAATCTGAAGCCTATTCACAGCTTGCAACGGTTGTCACAGACTATGCTGCGAATTTTAAGAAGGAGCAACTTGAGGGCTTTATTAATGATGGAAGACGCTTTATAGACAACTACCTGAAAATTGAGAAGGAGCTAAAAAATTTACTAAGGGGCAACAAGCTAAAAAGTTTTGTCGAGTTAGGCTTCAGAATCCCTGTAACTCAAGGCAGTAGGATTATGATAAACGGTATTATTGATAGGTTAGATGTCTATGAAGAGGGAGAGTTTGTAGACCTATGCATTATTGACTATAAGACCAATGTCATAAGAAAAAGTGAAGATATTGAAGATAGGGTCAATTACTACCGCCCTCAGATGATGATTTATTCTAAAGCTGTTAGAGATCTTATCAAGTTTAATGGAAAGAAATTAAGGTCTGTATGTGCCTACCTATATTTTTTAGACTATGGAGAATTTCGAAAACTAGAATTTACTCAAAAAGAACTAGATATATTGAAGAGGGATATGCTTGACAAGATAAATAGAGCGTTTAGATTTAGTGGGCTTGAGGACTTTGAATGCAACAAAGGTAAGAGCTGTACCTTGTGTGTTTACAGTAGTCTATGTCTCTAGAGTAAATCGCTATTAGCACAGGATTTATTTGCAAAAATGACAAATATGCAATTTAAATCTCTTTTATATCTGTCATTTAGTTTTTTTATTTCCTGTACAGATTAAGCTTGTCATTATATAATTATATTAAAGAATTATTTATTTTTTAATAACTTATATATTGCAATACAAAAAATCAATGTAAAAATGTCTATTGCAAAATATATAGGCAATTATTAAGCTTTGCAATTGCCTTTTTAGGCTTTTTTGACGTAGAGAACAATAAATTTATAACAAATAAAATTATTACAAGGGGAGGATGTTATGAAGAAAACAAAATTAAACCTGACACTTAAGAAGTTATCAAAAGGTGTTGCAATAGTACTTGTAGCTTCTTTGATGTCATCTTTATTTGTTCCTAAACAAAAAACTCAAGCAGCAACTTCACCACGGACAGGAGATGCTTACTATAATTATGGTGAAGCGATGCAAAAAGCACTTCTTTTCTACAAGGCAAATCGTCTTGGTGATCTGCCTGACGATTACATTTTACCTTATCGTACAGATTCAGCTATGACTGATGGACAAGATGTTGGTCTTGATCTTACAGGAGGATGGGCAGATGCCGGTGATGGAATCAAGTTCACTCATACCATATCCTATGCTGCAGGACAGTTAGGATGGAATGTATATGAGTATCGTGAGGCTTTTGAAAAGTCAGGACAATTGGATGTGATTCTTGATGAAATTAAATGGGGTACGGATTATTTAATGAAAATACACCCTGAGCCTGAAGTATTGTACTATATGTGTGGGTATAATGAATCTGACCATGGCTGTTGGGTTGCCCATGAGATGCTCGATTATATGACTGACAGGAAATCCTTTGTGCTTGACCCTTCAACACCGGGTTCTGATATAGCAGGTATAACTGCCGGGGCTCTTGCAATTGCATCGATTATATTTGAAGAAACTGATCCCGAGTATGCAAAGGATTGTTTAAAACACGCTGAAGAAATTTTTGCTTTTGGAGACAAATATAGAGGCAGAAATCCTCTTGATGTTTTATATCCATCGGGAGGCTATTTAGATGACCTCGCATGGGGTGCTATATGGTTATACATAAAGACAAACAATTCTACTTATCTTGATAAGGCAAAAGAATGTCTCCCTACAACTGCTCTCGGAGGCGGACATACCCATTGTTGGGATGATGTTAGTTATGGTGCGGCAATGAAAATAGCCCAAGCGTCTCATGATGAGAATTATGCAGCTTTAGTTGAGAAAAACCTTGATTATTGGATGCCGGAAGGTGGAATCACTTATTCACCTGGAGGATTGGCATGGCTTTCACCGTGGGGATCTTTACGTTATGCTACAACAGCAGCATTTTTAGCTTTTGTTTGGTCTGATGACGAAACTATTGGAACCCCTTCTAAGAAAGAGACCTACAGAAAATTTGGAGAAAGTCAGATAAATTATGCTTTAGGAGATAACCCACGTAAAGGTAGTTATGTGGTGGGTTTTGGTGAAAATTCACCAGTGCATCCACATCACAGGACTAGTCATGGTTCCTGGACAAGTATGCTTGATGTACCTGGTTTCCATCGTAATATACTCTATGGAGCATTAGTTGGAGGTCCTAATTCAGATGATGGTTGGGTAGATGACATTACTGACTATAGATTAAACGAGGTTGCCATTGATTACAATGCGGGTTTTGTTGGTAGTTTGGCAAAAATGTATGATATGTATGGTGGTGATCCACTTGAAAATTGGCCAAAGCCTGAAGATTTTAGAGCTGAGGAAGATGATTTCCCTGAATACTTCTGTCGAGCTTGGATAATATATGAAGGCTTTGGAGCAATGAATTTGATGTTCCAGCTAAATAACCGTTCAGCACATCCGCCTACAATGAAGGACAAACTATCTGTTCGTTATTTTATGGATCTTACCGAACTTTTTGAAGCAGGTAAAGGATTGGAGGATATATCTATTACTCTTGGAGAAAATCAGGGAGCTAAGCTCATTGGTTTAGAACAATACAAGGATAATATCTACTACTTCACATTGGATTTTTCCGGGACAAAGATTATGCCGACTGAATGGGAGATGTGTGAAAAAGATGCAACTGTATCCATTAAATATAAGGATGCAGATATTGGTTCAAACGAAAATGATTGGTCCTATAAAGATTTATCTGATGACCCCGACTATGATGCTGTATCCTTTAGAGGGTTGACTCCGTATATACCAGTATATGATGATGGTGTGCTTATCTATGGGGAAGAACCAGGAGGAGTGACTCCAGAACCTACGACCAAGCCGACACCTACTCCTACTCCTACAAACCCGAAAGTAATTACTGGGGATTTAGACAGAAGTGGAGATGTGGATTCTATAGATTTTGCATTGTTTAGGTGTAGATTATTAGGTATTCCACATCCTGAGATTGATATGGAGGCTGCAGATGTAAATGGCGACGGAGAAGTAGACGCCTTAGATTTTGGAGCCATAAGAAGGTACTTGCTTGGAATAGTAAAAACTTTGCCATAAAAGAGTTAAAGTTTTCTGACTCTTTCACTTCGTTCGGAAGAAGCGAAATAAAAACTAAGGCTTTTGCGTTTGCAAAAGCCTTAGTTTTTTTGGGAAGGTACATAGAATTTAACACAAAGTAGTTGACAAGAGGATAATAACAGGTGTATTATGTGCATATGCACATAAATAATTTTGGAGTATTGGAATTCAACCAAAAAAGTTGAAAGGAAGATGGATTATGAAAATTGCAGTAGCAAGTGAAGGTAAAAGTGTAGCACAACATTTTGGACACTGTGAAGGCTTTAATGTATATACTGTAGAGGGTGAAAAAGTAATAAATAGCGAGTTTTATAAAAACCCTGGACACAGACCGGGATTTTTGCCCAATTATCTCAATGATTTAGGTGTGAATGTGATTATTTCAGGAGGAATGGGTGGCGGTGCTATAGAAATATTTAGTGAAAAGTCTATTGAGGTTATTACTGGTGCTACAGGAGATGCAGAGCAAGCTGTAAAAAATTACTTAGGAGGCAACCTAAAGTCCACCGGAAGTGTATGCCATCAGCATGAACATAGTGGTAGTTGTGGTGGTCACTAATGCTTGTTGTGATTTTGAGGTGATATTTTGAGAAATAATTCAGATACTGCTGTAAAATTGTTTGAAGAGGGGTATAACTGTTCACAGGCCGTTATTGGAGCGTTTTGCGACGATATAGGTATGGATTTTGAAACGGCTATAAGATTATCCTCTTCGTTTGGAGGAGGAATGGGAAGACTAAGAGAGGTTTGTGGTGCTGTTTCTTCGATGTTCATGATTGCAGGGCTAAAATGTGGATATATTGACCCGAAAGACATGGATGCAAAGAAAAAGCACTATGAGCTTATTCAAGAATTGGCTCAAAGGTTTAGGGATATAAATGGCTCAATTATTTGCCGTGAACTTTTAGGATTAGATATTAGGCAGGATATTCCTGTTCCTGAAGAAAGGACCGAAAAGTATTATAAAAAGCGTCCATGCCTAGAACTTGTTAGATGTGCAGCTGAAATAATGGACAGAATTATAGATGAAAAGAATTGATAATAATAAAGTGGTTAACATGTTGTTTTAATATAGTTTAAAGTAATTTGTCTTATAAAACAAGAAAGCTTTTAGCTTTACTTGTTTTCTTTAATGTTAAGGAAATTATTGTTGTTTTATTTTTCTTATTATCTTTATTAGGTGCTAATATCCAATAGTATTTTATTGCGTTTTAAAGTATAATTTCATTATAATGAAATTATACTTTAAAGACTGAAGCAAAAAACTGTTCATAGGAGGTGCAAAAATGAAATCATATCGAAAAGAACTATACTTTAATGTGCCCTCAAGGAGAGGATATATCAATATTACACCGCAAGTTCAGGAGTGTATTGATGAGAGTGGAGTTAAAGAGGGGTTTGTTTTGGTTAATGCAATGAACATTACAGCTAGCGTATTTGTAAATGATGATGAGTCGGGGTTGCATCAGGATTTTGAGAAATGGTTGGAAAAACTAGCACCAGAAAAACCCCATAGTCAATATAGACACAACGGCTACGAAGATAATGCCGATGCTCATCTTAAACGTCAGATTATGGGACGTGAAGTTGTAGCTGCTATTACAGATGGAAAACTAGACTTTGGAACTTGGGAACAAATATTCTATGGAGAGTATGACGGAAAGCGTCAGAAGCGTGTATTAGTAAAGATAATAGGTGAATAAGGCTTTAAATAAATATATAAGTGAGGGAAAATATTATGAGCTTTTTAGGTAATATTATTTGGCTTTTGTTTGGTGGCATTGTTGCAGCTATAGGTTGGTTTGCTGCAGGGCTGATTCTTTGTGTTACAATTGTAGGTATACCCTTTGGTGTTCAGTGTATGAAAATAGCTGGATTTGTTTTGTGGCCTTTTGGAAGAAAGATTGAAGTTGGTAATTTTGGAGTGGGAGGCTTACTTTTAAATATCCTATGGCTTATTTTTTTCGGATGGGGACTTGCTTTAGGACATTTGACAACAGGGGTTCTTTTTTGTATTACAATAATAGGTATACCCTTTGGTCTCCAACACTTTAAACTAGCAAAGCTTGGACTTTTACCGTTTGGAGCAAAGATAAATTAGTTATCATTTAATGCACAAATAATTAAATAGGGGTGCTTAGTATGAAAGGTTGTATAATATATTTTTCTGCTACAGGAAATACCGAATTTGTGGCAAAGGCTATAAAGGAAGAGTTTGAACGAAAAAATGTGGCTTGTGATACATATGAGATTTCTAAAGACACTGGATTTGAAGATAAATATGATTTTTATGTTTTTGGAGCTCCTATTCACGCAGAAATGTTTCCTGCGTTCTATTCAGAATGGTTAAATAAGCATATTGATAAAGGAAACAACAGAAAGTGTATTGTTTTTTCTACTCAAGCAAATTCTATTGCTTGTGGTCCGGCTGTCTTTGGCAAAAAATTAAAGAAAATAGGTTTTGAAGTTATTATTGAAGACTGTGTTTATATGCCTAACAATTACTATATAGTTATGTTTAAAAGGTTTACCGAGGCACAAGTTGTTGATGCCTTGAAGAAAGCAAAGGCTCAGGCAGGAATTATAGTAGAGAAGTTTTTAAATAACGAAACACTGTTTAATAGTTCAAAGAGCAGAGAAATTTGGGCAAAACCGGTTTTTAAGATGTTTGACATGTGGTCAAGAAAATGGGCTCAAAAGGGACTTGTTGTGGATATGGAAAGGTGCACGCGGTGCGGCTTATGCCAAAAGCAATGTCCTGTGGACAATATAGAGGTAAACAAGGACAAGGTTACATTTTTCGATAAATGTATTTCATGTCAAAGATGTGTACATAAGTGCCCTGTAAATGCTTTCTTGTACAAGAATAAGTCTATTGACCAATATAAATTACAGACTAAGTAGATATAATGTGAAAAAGCTTTTGAATAAGCAAATTAGAAATTCCTTCAATTAAGATGTAAAATATGATAAAATTGTACTAAATTTAGGAGGGAGGGTTGATGCGTGAATAGGTATAGATTGTTTTCAACATTTTTGGTTGGAGCTTTATCTATTTGTGTGCCTGTGAATGTTTATGCAAATTCCTCTTGGCATTGGATTACAACAAGCCCAATGAAGGTATTGCCCTATGTTATTATTTTGACTTTAATTATTGAAATAGCATTTGTTTTTACGATGGGTAAAATTCAGAGTTTTAAAAGGGTGTTCTACGTTATATCCCTAGCTAATTTGTTTTCATATCTTGCACCCTATATTGAAAGAGCTTATCGTTTTATTCCGACCAGTGGTAGTTTTAGCATTTCTGCAGCCTTTAATAAAGGACCGTATTACATAGTACTTACTGGTTACTTATTATTAACCATTATCGTTGAATTACCCATTACATTTATTTTATTGAGAAAGTATGCTAAGAGTAAAACAATGCTAGCTATATCTATTCTAAGTGCCAACATTGTTACCACTATTGCAGTTGCGATAATTGAAAGAACTCTTTGTGTTGGTCAGTGGTAATAAAAAACTTCTTTAGACAGATATACGGTTAATCTATTTTAAGTTGTTTATAAACTTGATATTAATGGTGGAATTATATGGCTCAATGTTAATTAGAGCAACTAATACAAATAAACACCATTAATTTCAGCTTCAATTATACCACTTTTTGTGGTATAACGACATAATGTCTAAAAACAGAGAAAAAGGTTATGTCAACAAATTATAGGGTGAGTTATAAGAAATATTGATAAAGGTGATTTAATGGAGAATAGTTTTGTAAAAGATATGACTATAGGAAGCCCTGTTAAATTGTTGTTATCTTTTGCCTTACCAATGTTAATTGGTAATTTATTTCAGCAGTTTTATAATATGGTTGATTCCATGGTGGTTGGAAAATATGTGAGTGCAGATGCGTTAGCTGCAGTTGGTGCAACAGGTGCAGTAAACTTTTTGTTTTTTTCTATATGCTTTGGAATGTCTACGGGTATAGGTATTATAATTTCTCAATATTTTGGTGCAAAAGATGATGAGTATGTTAGGCGCTCAATAGCAAACTCAATATATGTATTGATGACAGCGGCTGTAGTTATGGGGATTTTGGGATTTGTTTTGGCAGAACCTTTGCTTAAATTTTTAAACACCCCGGAAAATATTATTGGGGATTCTATACTTTATATGCGAATAACCTGTTTAGGGCTTATGGCAGTTGCAGCATACAATGGTATATCATCCGTTTTACGTGCTTTAGGGGATTCAAAGACGCCTTTGATATTTTTGATTATAGCAGCACTGCTCAATGTTGTTTTGGATTTGGTTTTTGTAATTGTTTTTCATTGGGGAGTGGCAGGTGTGGCTATTGCTACAATTATTTCACAGGGAGTTTCTGCATTAGGCAGCATTTTGTTTGCTTTCATCAGGAATCCGTATTTCCGCATGGAAAGGAGTTACTTAAAACCTGATAGAGCAATAATAAAGAAATGTATTAGATTAGGTTTTCCTATGGCTTTGCAAAGTTCTATGATTGCAGTATCTCTAGTAGTACTGCAAAGTATTGTAAATAGTTTTGGTTCTGTTGTGGTGGCTACATTTACTGTTACAAGTAGAATTGAACAGTTAGTGCAACAGCCTTATCATTCTCTTGCAACAGCATTATCTACTTATACCGGACAGAATATAGGAGCTAACCAGATTGAAAGGGTTAAAAGCGGATTTAGAAAATGTTTTTTAATTATGGGTGTGTTTACCTTATGTATGCTTCCTTTAGCACAGTTTTGCGGACATACAATTATGAGTTTATTTACAAATGAAGTAGAAGTTATAAGCATAGGTGTAAGAGCATTAAAAATTACTAGCTGGTTCTATCTATATCTCGGAATCATTTATATTACAAGAGGGTTGCTTAATGGGGCTGGAGATACCATGTATTCTTTGATTAATGGCGTAATGGAAATGATTGGGAGAATAGGTTTTGCAAAACCCTTGACTATGATACCGGGAGTTGGTGTATGGGGGCTTTGGATTGCTACGGGATTAACTTGGTTTATTACCGCAATTGCAAGCTTGATTCGCTATTGGGACGGAAAATGGAAAAGAAAGTCTGTAGTCCAAGCTTCAAACTGCTGTGGATAAAGAGAATTCTATGTAATGAAAATTTAATTAAAACAATGGAGACAAATATAATTACATAAGGTAAAATAGTTATGAGTAAAGGAGAAAGATTTATTTAATGAAACAGGGAGGAATCTTCAAGTGAGAAAATTTAAGATTTTATCAGGAATAATTGTATTTGCAACAATTATTAATCTATTCACATTTACTCCAAAGGTTAATGCAATAAGTGAAGATGAACAATCGAAACTAAGTGAAACAGTTATACTTTACATAGGAAGCTCCGATTCATACGTAAATAATGTAAAGACAAAAATTGACGCAGACAATAAAAAAATCGTCCCCATAATTAAAAATGGCAGGACCTTAGTTCCAGTAAGATTTATTTCGGAGAGTTTAAAGGCCGATGTTGATTGGGATAGTACTACATCCATTGTAACTATAAAATTAGGTGAAAACATTGCACTTCTTAAGCCTGGAAGAAATATAATGGCATTGAACAATAATCCAGTTGAACTCGATGTGCCACCTGAAATTATTGATGGAAGGACTTATTTACCTTTAAGAAGGTTGGTAGAAGATGTTTTAGATAAAAATATCTTCTATGATAGGAATGTTATTATTATAAGTGAAAAAGATAAGGTGTTTGATAAAGATACAGATAAGACTATAGTTGATGATTTGATATATATGTATGGTCAGGATTATGCGATTACACACATTTCAGGCGGGTATTCCCATACTTCGGCGATAAAAAGAGACGGGATAGTATGGGAATGGGGTGATACTCTTGAGGGTAAAAAGCTAGTTCCCGAAAGAGTAAAAGGTCTGGAGAAAATTATTGATATATCTGCAGGGGCTAGGTTTACAGTAGCTTTGAAGATAGATGGAACAGTCTGGGCATGGGGTAAAAACGAAAAGGGAGAACTCGGGGATGGTACTCAAGAAGATAGGGAAAACCCAGTAAAGGTTAAGGGTTTAACTAAAATAAAACGTATCGCAGCATCCTATTCGGGTCATTGTCTAGCCCTAAATAGTGACGGTAAGGTATGGAAATGGGGTAATTATCTTGAACAATTAGAGGATGCAGACCCAGAAAACAAACTTATTCCGGTATTAATTGATGAATTAACTGAAATAGAGGACATCGCAGTGGGTAATTATCTTTCTGTTGCTCTTGATAAGGATGGCAATGTTTGGACTTGGGAAAATGTTGAAGGAAGTTCGCCTCAAAAAGTGGAAGGCATTAATAATGTTATAGATGTTGTAACTGGACAAAGTCATATACTTGCATTAAGAAATGATGGAACGGTATGGACATGGGGGAATATTGAAGGTGAGCCTGTGTACAAGGGTCAGATAAATGATGAAATGGATTTATCGGTACCGGTAAAGGTTGAAGAACTAAGTGGAGTAGTAGCGATTTCTGCTCAAGGCGGATATTCAGTTACGTTAAAAGGCGATGGCAGTGTTTTTGTCTGGGGTTTTTTGGAAAATGAATCAGAAAACAATTCAGACGATGAATTAGAAAAAGATTTAGAGAATGGATTAGAAAATAATTCAGGCGATGAAGTAGAAAATGAATCAGAAAATAAAAACTTGTTAATTCCTAGAAGGATTAATGGTTTGGGCGTAGTTAGAGAAATATCAGCAGGAGGAGCACATTTACTGGCACTTCAAGATGATGGTTCACTATTGGCTTTTGGAGATAATTCCTATGGTCAAATAGGTGATGGTACAATAGTATCAAGAAGAAGTCCAACTGTGTCAGCCTTCAATAAGGATCCTTTAGTAATAACTGAAATTGTCACTGAGGGTAGCGAGTTTGCATACAAATTTGATGATGCTTTGGTAAACGAGTTTGATGAGTTAACAGATGAACTCATGGTGGAATATGGAAGTAATCAACAGCAAAAAATTATTGACCGTAATAATATGAAAGTAGTTGTTGCAAATAATGCACAGGAATTCATTGATGCTATTGGTTCAAACCGCGAAATAATTCTAAAGTCTGGAAAAGTATATGATATTACATCAGCTTTAAATGAAGGTTTTGACAATAATAAAGCGTATACTAGAGATACATTTGACGGAATTGAGCTAGTTATCAGCAATGTTGAAAATCTTATAATACGATCAGAGTCAAGCAGATTAGCAAAAATAATGGTTAGTCCGACTTACTCTGATGTGTTGAATTTTGAAGATTGCGAGAATATAGTAATTGACGGAGTTAATGCAGGTCACGGACCAGATAAGGGTGAATGTTCAGGGGGAGTATTTTCTTTTGAACGTTGCCAAAATATTTATATAAATAATTCTATTTTGTACGGATGTGGAACACAAGGACTATGGCTTTCAAACGTCAATAGTTTTGTCTTCGACAATTCTGTAATTGAGGATTGCAGCTATAGTATTATGACTGTAGAAGCTTCAAAGGATATAATTTTTATGAACTCAAAATTCAGAAACACAGGAAGCTATGATTTAATAGATATATCAGATAGTCAAAATGTGTTGTTTACTTCCTGTGAGATTAGTAACAATAGTGCTGGTAATGGATTACGAAATTCTTATCATCTCTTTAACTTAAGTAAAGTTGAGCCCAAACTTATTATAAAGGATACAACTATTCAAGATAACATTATAGATTATGTGCAAAAATACAAGGATGATATCTACTTTAAAAATATAACTTCAAGCAATAATGAGTTGTTGAAAGGTGCATATGAAATTGACTAGATAGTAAGTCAATAAGATAAAATTCAACACAAATATAGTGTTACTATCAAATTATGAAATTCTAAAAGTTTATTTTAAACGCTATTTATAAGTGTAAGTCTATATAAATAGCGTTTTTTGTATGTATAGATTATAAAACAAACAGATATATTGCATATAATACATATGCTTCAAAGCCTTTTCCATAAATGTGTAATTTTGAGTTTCCCCAAATTTAGTAACAAAAAACTGAGGGATCTTTGAGCTTAAAGGCTTTGAAAATATCAAGTTGTTGTGATGGAGGTGGTTTTTCTAGGAGGTATCTAACACCTTCCTTAGTT
>JAAYPF010000092.1 GCA_012519925.1 Clostridiaceae bacterium | reverse complement strand
CCTTTGTTGAGTACTTGGATAAGCCAATAAAGGTGTATAATTTTGAAGTTGAGGACTGGCATACATACTTTGTAACGGAGTATAATGTATTTGTACATAATGCTGATTGCGGTGGCAATGGGGGAAATAAAGCTTGGAAGACAATCAGAGAAGAAAAGATTGCTAGCAGACATGTTGATAAACTTTCTCCTCAACAAAAGAATGTATATAACCAAGCAATAGAAGGGCTAGCAAAAGGTGATCATACTGGTTTGCATGTACATGACTTAAAAGGTAATTTAAAAGGATATAAAGCGGCCGATTTAAAAGGCATAGGAGGTGGGCGTGGAGCTGGTAGAATTATTTTTAAAGACAACAATGGTGTGATAGAGGTAAGCAAGGTAGACTTAACGCATTATAAATAATAAAGATAGGTGGTTAATTATGCCGTATACTCATTTACTTTTAGAAGTTCATTGTATGTATGGAATAAATGAAGAAAGTAAGTTGGAAAAAGTTCCTAATTTCTGTAAGTTTGGGGTAGATACCCCTGGGTATCATTGCATAGAGAATATGTGTAGATTTGCTGTTTACACAGATGCACCGTTTGAAATTGCTTATGCGGGCGAATTCGGTCAAGTACCTGATTATGACGCTTGGGTAGGATTTGGTGCGGATATGGAACCAGAGAATATTGGAAAAGAAAAAACTTCTGAGCTATTAAAGCTATGGGAAGAAATATGTAGAAAAAAGATAGGTGAAGCATATAAAGAATATATGAAAAAAAGTGGTTTGAAAAAAACTTCATCTTAATGAAACTTTATATAAGGCGATTGTCAATAAGACAACCGCCTTACTTCTACCTTTTATGGTGGGACTTTATATTACCAAGAGTTAGAGATGGATATGATGGTGATAATAAAACAATACATGAACTTAATAAGAGTGCATGCTTTACAGAACATACCTTGATTTATACAAAAGATGGTTACAAAGAGATAAAGGACATTGAAGTTGGTGATGAAGTATATTCTGAAAATCCTGATACAAGAGAACAGGGATTAAAGAGGGTACTGAATGTATTTGTAAAGGACATAAAAGAGCTGATTCAACTAAAGGTAGGAGAGCAGGAAATAAAAACAACAGCAAATCACCCATTCTGGGTTGAAGGTATAGGATGGGTTGATGCTGGAGATTTGAAACCGAGTGACAGGCTTGTAATGTACTCAGGTGACATACTTGAGGTAAAGGAAGCGTTTGTTGAGTATCTTGATAATCCGATAAAGGTGTATAATTTTGAAGTGGAGGACTGGCATACTTACTTTGTAACGGGGTATAATGTATTTGTACATAATGCTGGTTGTGGTGGTTCGGAAGTTGGTGGAATTCCTAATATTAAGAAAGCAAACAATTCGAATTTGCCACATGCTATTGAAAGAGCAGTTGAAAGGAATGTGTTTGATAATGCAAAACATGCTTCTGATGCTTTAAAAGGATTAAGTAAAAATATAAGTAAAGACGGTTTCCCTTCAAATGCAATTTTAGACACTGCACATCCTGATAGAGTTTTAGTTCCAGCAGGTAATAATGGTATGGTTGTATATCAAGTTGCAAAAAATGGTACAGCAAAATTAAAAACAGTATTAATTGCAAAGTGAAAATGAACGTTGAATAACGAAGTTAAATATTTTATGTTTAGAAAGGAAGGGATATAGAATGATAAATAGTAAGATTTATTTAAAAGTAAGTGAAAATGATCCTGATGTTGCATATCTCTATTTACCGGGGCATCCGGGAGAAAAAAGAAAAAACATTGTTAAAAGCCAAATAAGATTATACGATGTAATTAAAAATTATAAGGGACCAGATATATATTTAGATATTGATTATGAGGATAATGTAATTGGTTTGGAAATTTTGGGTTAATAAAACTGGTGTAATAATACTACAAATCTTGTACTTTAATTAATAATTAGCGACACTTGTTTGTAATAGAGACTGCTTTTTGTCGTTCTATAAACTTGTATAAGTGTCAATATTGATAAACAAAATAAATTAAAATACTGATTTGTTATGATAATGATAAAGATACATCTAAGAACAAGTAAGTAGAAGTCTTCTTTTTAGCTTGAATAGATATATAGTGATTACATTGGGACGATTTCAAATAATCTCTAAAGTTCCTGGGAACAAGTTTGAAAAAACATAAAATTTCAAAACTAGTTCCTAGGAATGTTTCTTCCTTGTTAAAGCATTTTTGTATAGAATTCCTAAAGTCATTTGTCCCCTATCATTTGTTTTGAAAAGTTCTGTAAGATATGAATAGTACAGAGTTGAGAGTATTTGCAACATTTCTTTATTATTAAGGCATATCTATTTCTTTCAACTATTAATAATGCTATTAAATAGTAAAGAAAAGTTGTATTACATAAATCTTGTTATAATTTTATGAGTGTGCTTTTATAAGCATATCCGTGAGAGAAAGAGTGTTAAGTGGGAAAAGCAAAACGGACTCTTTTTCTTTTATACTATTCTTCTCAAAAAAGTTTGTTTTTTTAAAGTATAGGAATTTATAAAAATCCAGTTAAGAGGAAAATGAGTAAAAAAATGTATAAGTGGAAAATTAGATGACTAAGTGATAAACTAAATGAATGATAAACAAAGTGCAAAATACAAT
>JAAYPF010000091.1 GCA_012519925.1 Clostridiaceae bacterium | reverse complement strand
TAATGCAAAACCAGCCAAATTTTCTAGGAAGGATGCCACTAAATTAAAAGTATGAGGATTTCACATTGACCTTCAAAGCAAGTAAACCAATAGAATAACAGGATGAAGAGATCATTGCCAACTTTTAATTGACACAAACGGCTGACCATTTAATAGTGCAGGAACACGACCTTTTATCGTATAATTATCACCGTGGCGATCCTCACTAATCATATAGTAACTTACAATATTACCGTTTAGTGCAAGCCATGTGCCGTCATATTCCATTATAAGATCGCCATCATTATTGTATTCATATACATTATCAAGACCAAGATCGATAAAACCTTGTCCGTCATCTATAAATACATTTTGCTCCATATTCTGTATAATATCCCACTGTTTTTCCGAAAGTTCAAGAACTCTCTGTCCATTCTTTTTAGTTATCTTAAGATCGGTTGAATTTATCCTGTTTTTCTTATAATAATCTAAAGAAGCTTTCATACGGTCCACATCGAGCCATCCTAATGTGTCACCTACAAGACCTGTTATACTGCTGTAATCTCCACCGGACAAAAACTCATTTAATAAACTCTCCAACACATCAGAAGTTACCGATTGATTGGAAGACTGATTTTGTGTTCCTCCTGTGCTACCGTTTAGCAGAGTTTCAAGCAGATTACCACT
The DNA here is from genome assembly GCA_012519925.1 of Clostridiaceae bacterium. Classification (GTDB taxonomy): domain Bacteria; phylum Bacillota; class Clostridia; order Acetivibrionales; family Acetivibrionaceae; genus Acetivibrio. The sequence goes on along the minus strand of JAAYPF010000091.1, from coordinate 8,005 downwards.
TCCACCGGATACAATCTGTCCTCCTGCAGCTACACTCGCAAAGCTTTTAATACATTTGCTATACTCCTTATCAATCCCTATTTGGTCATAGGTATTAAGCATAGAATTAAGCTTGTTTAGACTTCCGTATGGAAAATATATTGATACTCCATTTGCATTTGTTATATTTGTGGAAGTACGATTATACTTAACACAACTTCTAAGTGCGGCCGCAAAAGATTTTCCCTCAGTAGTTCCTAAATTTTCGGCAAAGTGAATAAGATCTATTTGATTTATCTTAGAAGACTTTGCAAATTCTTTAGTTCCCGATCGTGCATCCGAAACAACCTTATAATTATCCGAATCAATAAGTTTGCTTGTTGACTTGGCAAAAGCTTCAAAGGACGATGGAATTGTACCCTTTAACTCTGCAAGGTCAATAAGTGAAAGAGTTGCTTGACTACGAGGGGTTTTTGCTTTTACTTCCTTCACATAATCGTCTATCAACTTTTTACCAAGCTCAATTGTAGGTATGGATGTGTTTTTAGAGAGCTCAGTTATCCAACCTGTATAATACCAGCCGATACCTGGTTCAACTTCTTCAGACGCAATCATGTAATCGGCATAAGGTTCTAAAACGATAGCTGTTTCAAGGGTTGCCATCAAACAAGCATCAAAGCCTACAAAATCAAAGTTGCAACCACCATTTTTTAAAGCAACAGCTATTTCATCCAACTTCATCGCATCATTAGGAAAATGTTGATCATATCCAAATCCGCTTAGCGATCCCCCTCCGTGATCCCAGAATATAAGGGAGTATCTGTCAGCAGGATAGTTTGTTTTGCAATACCTTATAAAATCCGAAAGGGTATTAGGATCAACCATGGACTTTTTACCTAAATCCTTTTCTATAAGCTTAAAACCGTCACTAGTTGCCTTAAAACGCTGGTTTGTTTTGCTATTTACAAAATTATTCTGCCATTTTGCTGTTCCACCCGTTTCAATAATAATATTTACTTTTTCTGATATATTTGCTTTTATAATCTCCTGCAAGTCATAAGTGGCCATACTTGATTTAGACTCAAGATCGGTACCACACATATATATCATTATTGTTGCTTTATCTTCACCGTTTCCCTTTAATACTGTTCGTTTAGAACGAGCATTACTTGACACTGAAGCCACAACTGGATATTCACCTTTATCATATGTATTAGTGGTATTAGCTGTATGCATATGGGAATTATTGGAGTTGGATGGACTGTCCGAGTTATTACCGATTATATTATTGTATAAACTATATACTATATAACCAAGGACGATTAACATAAATATATATGTTAAGCATCCTGACTTTCTTCTTCCTCCAGAATAATATCCTCGAGAACCACCCCTACTCGAACCTCCATTCCTGTCCGCATAGGCGTTTCGATTCCCTACAGGTCCACTTCCTAAACCACTGCCCCGTTTCTGAACACTTCCAGTTCCAGAACCAATGCGTTTTTGTCTACCAACAGGTCTGTTCTTTTTGTCCATTCATACACCTCTCAAAATAAGCTAATTAATTATATTATCGGTTTTTCCCATACTTTGCTTTATGTACTATATCCTATCAAAATATATCTGTAATTTGATAATTAACTTTCTTTAGCCCCTTTTAATTTTTGACGCTCATTTACAGCCTGACTTAACAATTTATAGAGTGTAGCAAAAATCGGAACACCAAACAATATCCCGGGAATCCCCATCAGCCCGCCACCCACAGTAATTGCAGCAAACACCCAAATTCCAGGCAGACCTACGCTTTCACCAACCACCTTAGGATAAATTACATTTCCCTCAACCTGCTGTAATATGACAATAAATAAAAGAAACAAAAGAGCTTTTATTGGATTAACTGCCAAAATCAACAGAAACCCCACTGCTGCTCCAATGTAAGCACCTACTAAAGGAATCAGTGCCGTCAATCCGATTACTGACCCTATTACAGTTGCGTACGGAAAACGAAAAATCCACATACCTAAAGTACACAAAACTCCTATAATTACTGCTTCCTTAAATTGTCCGATAATATAACTTGAAAACGATTCATTAGCTGTTTGTAAAACATTGTATATCTTCTTCTTTTTGTCAGCCTTTACAAAGGAATTTAGTAATTTATCAAACTTATGCTTAAGGTCTTCTTTACTAAACAGAATATAAATAGAAAAAAACATAGCAAGTATAAAATTCATAATTCCGCCAAATATTGTTCCAACAATAGAAACGGTTCCTCCTGCCCATTTGCTTAATACCGATATACCTTTCCCCAAAGCAGTATTACCATCCATATTCAACTCCTTTAGCCTTTCTTCTAACAAAGGAAGCTGATCCGCATACGTACTAACCCACTCAACTACATTTTCATAGACTAAAGGAAACTTTTCTATTAACAATTTAACAAATTGATTAACTTGTGGAATAAGTATGAGTATAAAAAACAGAAGAACTGCTGCAATAGTCAGAATGGACAAAAATATACTGACCGCTCGGCGAGTGCTGATAAGTATTTTATTCTTACTCTTAGGAAAATAAACTTTTTCGTATACTAATACCAATATATTAAGTACATATGCAATACCTGCACCAAGCATAAGTGGAAAGAATACTCTAGATATGTTTCTAACTATATTGATAACACTAGTAAAATTCAATATTATCAATAGAATAACCCCAATTAGAATAACTGTTTTAATGATTATCTTTTGCGTTATATTTCTAATATCCTCCATAATATATTCCTTTCATTATCCCTTGAGTTTCATAATTCATGGAAGATATTATACCATAGTAATTGCAATTATTACTATAATAATTAAAAATAACTGGAATATTTTTATAACGCCCTAATGCATTTCATTCTATTAATTTTTCGTAGGTTTTTGACGATGTATATATAGTTAGACGAATAGGTTAATTTGAGGTGTAAGAATATGATCAATATAGAAATGGATGTATACACAAATAAAGCACATAAATTTAACATATCAATGATGTGGCTTTTTTCATTGGTTTTGACCCTTACAGCTTACTTCAACGGAGGAATATCATTAGCTATTGCCGCTGGATTTGCAACAGGTATAACTAGTTTAATTGCAACAGCTCTCGCATATATAAAAGTTAAAAATAATTTTCTAAAGTCTATCATTATTTCATTATTACCTGCGGTAGGATCATTATTATATACAATATCACGAGGTGGCGTAGAGCGTATTTTTACTGCTTATCTTGTGTGTGCTTGTTTAGCAGGGGTTTATTTTAATAAGAAAGTCATGTTGACTTATTCCGTTATAGTTTCATCTATGCTCATTGCAGTATATGCCATAAAACCCGAAGCACTTCTTGGTAATAATAGTAACTTTGGTGAATTCCTACCAAGATTCGGTATGTTTTTATGCGGAACTCTTGCATTGAATTACCTTTCAAGTGAGGGAAATAACCATTTAGCAAACGCATATAATGAGAGCAAAAAAGCATCACATCTAAATGAGAACCTTACTAATGTTATAAAACAGGTGAATATTACTACCGATAGTCTTTTTGATAATGTAACTAAATGTAATGACAACATTGAGGAAAATCAAGAGGGCGTAGCAATCGTCGCAAGATCAATTCAGGATATTTCTAAAGCCGTTGAGCACAGTGCGGTAGCAGTTAGTAACGTTAGCAGTTATGTTGTAGATTCATCCAATATAATTAACGAGACCTTTTCCATTTCTAAAGAGGTGGAAAAAGAATTCAGATCCACATTTGATATCTTATCGGTTGGTTCTCAAAAAGCTGATGAAATGATGCAGCATATGAGCATTATGAAAAACACAATTAATTCTGCTGTCACAGCTGTTATAGAGTTGCAGGAAAAAATGGATATAATTGATGAATTCCTTGAAAGTATCACTGAAATTGCTTCCCAGACAAACTTACTCTCCTTAAACGCGGCTATTGAAGCTGCAGGAGCAGGCGAATCAGGTAAGGGTTTTACCATTGTTGCTGAGGAAATACGAAAACTAGCTGAACAGAGCTCTAAGACAGCAAAAGATATACATAATATAACTGTCGAAGTGCAAAACACAACTAGAAATGCCCTCAAAGAAGTCCAAAAGGGGAATTCTTCTGTTGAAGAAGGCACTGCTAAGGCAACAGATGTTATGCAAATATTTGTCACCGTCAAGAACTCTATTGATTCAGTAAATAACAAACTATATATGGAATATGAAATGATGGATAAAGTTGCTGGTCGTTTCAACAATATGCGGGAACAATTGGAAACTCTAGCTGCAGCATCAGAAGAAAATTCAGCCAGTACGCAACAGGTACTCGCTATGACAATGGTACAAGACGATGCTATAAAAAACACCGCAGAAATGATAAAAAAAATAAGGGAGTTAGGGCAAACTCTGAAAGATCAGCTTTAAAGATATTCCCTTTTGATGAAATACCTTTATTTCTATGTGATGATTCCATAGAGAAAACATTATTGATCACCATACGAAATTCTTTGGACTTTGCCAAAACTGCCGCAAACCAAAGAAATAAGAACAGCTGTAGGCAAATATGCTTATCATATCATCGCCTACAGTTTTTATTTAATATATAACTTCTAGCATTCTCTTTACTGTTAGCTTCTATGTGTAACTGCAATATCTGTTTTACTTATCTACAGCTAAACTTTTCTCAATAAATTCAACTGCATCCTTTAAATAATCATGATTTACTTTATCAAACTCACCTTTATCGGACAGCTCTGCAATTGCAGGGTCTATAGGCATTTTACCAAGAACCTTAAGAGCTAATTCCTCTGCTACAGCATCAATTTTACTCTCTCCAAAAAGTTTGATCTCTTTTTCACAATCGGGACACTTTAAATAGCTCATATTCTCAACAACACCTAGAACAGGAATTTTCATTTCTTTTGCCATATTATAAGCTTTTTTCACGATGAGTGATACCAAATCCTGGGGTGAAGTAACAATCACTATACCATCTAAAGGTATTGATTGAAAAACTGTCAGAGGTACATCTCCTGTTCCCGGAGGCATGTCCAAAAACAGATAGTCAACATCGCCCCATATTACATCAGTCCAAAACTGTTTAACCACACCGGAAATTACAGGTCCTCTCCATATGACCGGTGACTCCTCATTTTCAAGTAAAAGGTTTACAGACATTACACTGATATTATTGTGCGTTCTTTGAGGATAAATGCCAAGTTCGCTTCCTTCTGCCTTATTTGTAATACCAAACATCTTCGGTATTGAAGGACCGGTAACATCTGCATCTAAAATCCCAACTTTATATCCCTTTCTGCTCATCATAACTGCTAGTGTAGATGTCACTAAAGACTTCCCCACACCGCCTTTACCGCTTACAACTCCTATGACACGCTTAATTCTGTTAAGCTCATGAGTTTTTTCAATAAAGTCCTTTGGCTTACTTCCACAGGTTCCTGACGAACATGAACTGCTACATTCTGTGCTATCGCACCCACAACCATTGTCATTCATATTTTTCACCTCATAAATTTATTTCTATGTTGAACCCTTCAAAATCTATTTTCAAAGACACTTTTTGTACCCTTCACATTGTTCACAAGCCTTGCGTTTACAAATCCTATTGTGTCTTCTGCAGCAAGATTTATCAGCTGTATTTAACTCATAATGTCCTCCACTTATTCGGATTATTTTGCCATGGACTATAGCATCCGCCAGCTTTTTCCTTGCTTCATTTATTATACGCTGGAAAGTCCCTCTTGAAACATTCATGCTATCTGCAGCAGAATCCTGTTCCATTTCTAAATGATCCGAAAGCCGTAAAGCTTCAACTTCTTCTATACTTAAGACTACTTCATCTTTACTGTGTACTTGTGGATGAAAACTAGGATTGTCGGGTACAAACCCTACCATCCTGCACTTCCTCGGTCTAGGCATCCAATCACCCCTCGTTATGTGCATATGCACACAAATATATTACACCTCTTTGTTGGACTCGTCAATAGAATTTTCCCGATTAATCATATACTTTTCTAATGTGGGAAAAGCATAAAAATTTGTAATTAATCCAATAGTGCTAACTGTAATTAAAGGAAACAAAACAAACGCTAAAACTGGAAGTACCAAAAAAAGTATTGTTGATAGCATAAAACACACAAATAGAATAACTAAATTCGGAAAGAACTTAACTATTGAAAAAATCAACGCATTTTTATAAATATGCTTTAATGAAAGGTTGAAAGTCACAAGCATAGGATAAATATATAGGTGCATCATTAAAAAAAGAAGTAAAACCAAAGATATAAAACATACAAGCAGGGCCACGATAATACTATTCATCCCTGATTTTATTGAAACATAAATATCCACAATCAAAAAAATCAGAATAACAAAATCGATTATAGATATTAAAAAAGCTTGTTTGAAGTTTTTTCCGGTGTGTTCTTTAAAATCCGATAAAATAAATGCATGTTCCTGTCTTGAAAAATTTCGTAAAACATAAGTAAAACCAGCCTGAGCCGGTCCTGTTGTGATTACCGGAACACATAAAAACATTGCACTAAAACCAACAAAAGCTATAAAACTAAATAGAGTTCCTCCCTCTATAAGAAATCTTTGTAAAGTGTTATAGGACAATCCAAACAAGGAATACACCAATAATAGTGCTGGTATATTAAAAAATATAAACAACATGTTGACTTTAATAAGATCCCAAAACCTTCTAATATATATTTGAAAGAATAAAATTATCCTTGGTTTTTCCGGTTCGTCCTTATCCACTCCTGGACCTGGCTTATTATAATTCAAAAAACTAAATAGATTTCCCATATATTATTTCCCTTCTCAGATTTTTATTTCTCCCTCTTCATTCATAAAAAAAGGTAAAACTTATAGTTCAATATACTATATTTCATGCTCAAGTTCAATGAATTTAGTACATTTCCAAAATTGCCCTTTCATAGAGCTGATATACATAAAAGCCTACTCATAATTGCTCTATTTCCGGGATCTTCTTTATTATTTCTGTATTGAACTTCAGCATTTCTTCATAATATTCATTATATGAAGGACTTAACTTCCTCATTGCAGGAATAAACACATCATTGTACCCGCTTGCCTGTGCAAATTTCTTGAACCAGTCTTTGAATTTAGGCATCAAAGAATTCTTATACTCCTCAGATTTTCTATATTCTACATATTTAGTTATACTCTCATGATTATTCTCCCAATATGCTTCAAAGTCATTTATAGCTGTTTGCATATTTAAACTCATACTTTCAATCACTTCGTCATCCATGTAGGAATCCGCTTCATTAAACATTTCCTGTAACTCTTCGGGTACTTCTATTGATTCCATATTATCTAAAAAGCTTATGATTATATCATACATACTTTTTTGTTGGTCGGTTTTTATAGGTTCATTGAGAAAGCGTCCAAAATGAAAACTGATATAACGGCCGTAATATCCCGGAAAAGCTGATAGTAGCTTTTCTCTAATTGTACATTTCTGTTCTAGAACATTAATTCTATCCCTTATATCCTCACCTCGAGCCATTTGTCCAATTAGTTCTATTCGTTCAAGTTTCGCTTTTGTTTGAACCTGCTTTGCATGCTTAATTCTCATCAATACAGAATTCCTATCTTTACTCTCAAGCACTTGCTTAATCTCATCAACAGTTAATTCAAGTTTCTTTAATACTGCAATTGTCATTAATTGTTCAACATCACATTCTGTGAATTCTCTATACCCATTTTCTAATATGGTCGGTTTAATCAAACCCTTGATTTGATAGTATTCAATAGCCTTCTTTGTCAATCCCGTCAGCTTACAGATTTCATTAATTTTCATTTATTCCTCCACCTCCATATACATCTATAATAACGTAACCCCTTAGGTAACAGTCAAGCTTTTAATTATCTCTCCTTTGAGTTTCCCCAAATTTAGTAACAAAAAACTGAGGGATCTTTGAGCTTAAAGGCTTTGAAAATATGAACTT
>JAAYPF010000017.1 GCA_012519925.1 Clostridiaceae bacterium | reverse complement strand
TAATATTATTTTGGGATTATTATTTAAAAATGAAGCAAATGTATATTGTTTTGGATGATTTTTGATTTTAGTAGTGAAAAACAGAATTTAATATGATATTATGAAAAAAGCAAATACCTATCTATTCTATAATACCTATCTATTATCTATTCTATCTTGCGTTAAACTCTAAAATAAAGGGTCTTCTATTCCAACTCCACACACCATTAAATATTTCTTTCATTACTTTGCTGTCAGCAGCAGTGAGCGTTTCACAATCTGCATGATTTGCGCCCATGGTTCTCTTTATCATAAAACTTTTTCCGGTTTCAATATCAATAACCTTTCCGGTACTTCCAATGGGGAAAATATACTGTGCTTCACTGAACCAATCCAATATCTCACCGGATTTTGCAAAAGCCTTGTCTTTAACAGGTACATTGTGAATGGGTACTTTTAATACGTCTCCTATATAAAGCGTTGCCTGTCGCGAAATATTATTTGCAGAAGCAAGTTCATAATCAGGTATTCCCATCTTTTCTGCTATACTCCATACACTATCACCTTTTTGAACTACATAGTTTTTGTATGTTATATAGTTTTTTGATGTGTCTACATTTATTTTGTTTTCAAAGTATTTGCTGTTAGTATTATTATCCCCAATATCCTGTTTTATACAGGTTACACTGTTGTGTATGTATCCTGTACCCTTTAAAGTTTCTACCTTGTACCAACTTCCTGTTTTCCCTGTTAGCTTTACTTCTGTCCATGCTTTAAGATAACCGACAGGAGTTACACTTAAGCTTGGTCCGCTGCTCAATGTAGCACTGTTTGAGGTATATGAGACATAGGTGTTATCATAAAACTTAAAGGGCTTTATATCTAGTTTTTGACCAATATATATCATATCGCTTGTAAGACTATTTAATTGCTTTATTTGACTTACAGTTGTTCCAAACTTTTTTGAAATCAACCACAATGTATCGCCTGATATCACCTTGTATGTAAGATTACCATTAGTTTGTGTATAGGCAAATATCAAATTCTTATTGTAATCCATATAAGTTTCAATGCCAAGCTTCTCATAACAATACTCCATGGGAACTATAAATCTGTAGTTATCTATCTTCATAGGTTCAGGTGCTTTCATATACTTTCCGTTAAACTTTACAATTTCATTTTCCAATCTGAATACAATTTCATTTTCCTTATAGGATATTATGCCTGTCATTGAACCGTAATCATACGTATAATTTGCTCCTATAGATTCCGCAAGTTCTTTTGCTGGGATCATTATTGTATTATTTTGTACAACAGTTTTTACACTAATACCTGTAGCTTCATTATCTACAATAATTCCTACCCTATTGCCCTCAGCACATACAGATATCTGTGTAAGTAAGAATATCCAAAACATGACAGCGAGAAAAACAGACATTTTTTTCTTTAGCATTAAAAATATCCTCCTTGGTTTACATAATGTATAATTAATTATACACTACTTTCCTCCTTCTTTTTTACAAGGGGGGTATTTTTTATTTATTGGATATGTTAATATTAATACTGTCTATAAAAAAAGGAAGGGTAAAAAATGGAAAGGTTTTCGGATAAATATATACAAAGAATGATAAATGATATTGGTGTATACAATCGCGGTATCAGACTTGTAGAGCAAATTGATTCTTTTCAATATTTTGAGAAGAATCGAGTTATTTCTGCTGTGGTTTATGGGACCTATCCTTATACTGTTGAAATTGAGTTAGATGAAGACGATGATGTTGAAAGTTACAGCTGTGAATGTAAGGCATTTAGTTCCATTTTTGGTGCGTGTAAGCATGTTGTAGCTGTTATGCTGTATGCTAATGATTACTTTGATAAAAAATATGATAAAGCTACTTTTATTGAGGAGCATAACACCTTTATGCAAGGCAGTGTAAACCTATCTGAAAAAGATGTGTTTTTGCCAATTTCCGAATTAGGTATTGACTTTAGAAGGAAAACTCGAAAGGTTAATTTGTGGCTCGAACAGAGTATTGTACTAGGAACACCCCATAAACCTTCATACATGCAAATCGAGTGTAAGATTGGAGAGCAAAGGCCTTACAAAGTTAAGGATTTTTATTCATTATTTGAAGCAATGGATAAAAATAAATCTTTGTATTTTGGAAAGAGTTTTACTTTCAGACCGGATACTATGTACTTCTCGGGGATAGAAAAAGAAGTTTTAGAATTCTTGAAAAATTTGTTATATAAAGAAAGAATCGAAAGGGAGTTCCGTGATCCCTATGGTTATTTTAGCGATAGAGGCTACCAAAGCGTAAAAGCTAATACTATAATTCTTATTGAAGATAATATGAAAAAGTACTTTGATATAGTTAAAGATAGCGGCATTCCTATTAATATTTCTGGACATATTGGCGGACAATGCAAAATATATAAGGATTTTGAAATTAATATGGGAATTAAAGAAGTGGATGGCTTACTTGTTCTTGAAGCCGATTACAGTAAAGACATTAAGATAATGGCTTTGACAAAGGATTTTCAATTGGTCTTAGATCCCTATACCAAAAGTTTGTATAGGGTACCGGAAGAAAAAGCTAAGTTGCTTGAAAGAATCCATAAAATTCGCCTTCAGAAAAAGAATCCGGTATTTCTAGTTGGAAAAAAAGAACAGGAACAGTTTATAAGAAATTTTTTAAAACCCAATAAAGATAAACTGAAAGTACAGGTGGATAAAAGTCTAGAAGAAAAAATGACTCAAAAGGAATTGGTTGCAAAGATTTATTTTGATGTCTTAAAAAACGGGATTTCAGCAAATCTTGAATACAGCTATGGTGAAAGGGTCTTAAATCCTTTAAGCGATGAATCTCAGCAAACATATGTTTTCTATATGCGCGATTTTGAAAAGGAAGAAATGATTTTGGACTTGATAAAGTCTCTAGGCATGTATGAGAATAACGGCAAGCTAATACTTGACGATGAGGAAAAGATTGTAGAGTTGATTGAGGGTAGGATAGAAGAACTGAAGCAGCTTGCAGAAGTTTACTATTCTGAAGACTTTAAGAAAATACAAGTGCGTCAGATCAAAAAAATTAGAATGGGTGTAAGGCTAAACTCTGAAACAAATTTACTGGAATTTGATTTCGACATAGATGATTTTGATGATAGTGAACTCAATAAACTTTTTCATAATTTAAAGGAAAAGAAAAAGTATTATCGTCTTAAAGATGGTTCTTTATTAAAAATAGACAATGCTCAGCTTGCAAACGCATCAAGGCTTGTTAGCGATTTAAGTCTCGATACAAGAAAGTTTAAGAGTGGAATATTGGATATTCCTGCAAACAGGGCTTTATTTGTAGATAATTTTTTGAATGAAAGAAAAATGACGGATTTTGTTCAAAATGACGGCTTTAAAAAGCTTGTTGAGGATATAACGCATCCGCAGGATATGGAATTCCATCTAGATGAGGGTATTTCAGAGGTTCTTAGACCTTACCAGAGGTTTGGATATAAATGGTTGAAGACTCTTTCCCATTACGGTTTTGGAGGAATACTTGCCGATGATATGGGTCTTGGTAAAACTCTTCAGGTGTTGGTATTTATAGATGAAGAACGTAAAAAGGACAAAAGACCTTGCCTTGTTGTTGCACCTACTTCTTTAATATATAACTGGAAGGCGGAGTCGGACAAATTTATGCCTTCTTTGAAGGTGTCTGTTATTCACGGTACTAAGGCGGAAAGAAAACTGCTTTTAGAATCGTCTAAAGAATCAGATATAATTGTTACTTCTTACGGCTCGCTAAAAAGGGATATTGCTCGATATCAAAAGATAGATTTTTCCTATATATTTGTAGATGAAGCACAACACATAAAAAATCCCAATACACTTAATGCAAATAGTGTAAAGAGCATTAAAGCAAAAGGCTATTTTGCTATGACGGGTACACCTATTGAAAATTCTTTGACAGAGCTTTGGTCAATATTTGATTTTATAATGCCAGGATACTTGATGAGCCACAACAGTTTTGTCAATAAGTTTGAAAAGCCTATTGTGCACAAAAATGACATGGAAAAGTTAAATTTATTGTCAAGATTTATAAGACCTTTTGTGTTAAGGAGGCTTAAGCGTGAAGTTTTGCAGGAACTTCCTGAAAAGATCGAAAGTAAAGTGATTGCAGATATGACAAAAGAACAGAGAAAAATATATGCTGCATATCTTAAACAGGCTCAAGGTGAGATAGCTAATGAAATAAAAGAAAGAGGATTTGACCGAAGTAAAATAAAAATATTAGCACTTTTGACTCGCTTAAGGCAGATATGCTGCCATCCGGCAATGTTTGTTGAAAATTATAAAGGTGGTAGCGGAAAACTTGAAACTCTGTTAGAGATAATAGAAGCTTCTATTGCTTCAGGGCATAGGTTATTACTATTTTCACAGTTTACTAGTATGCTTGAGATAATTGGAAAAGCTCTGAAAGAGTCAGGAAAGAGTTACTTTTATTTAGACGGTTCAACTAAAGCAAAGGATCGTATAGACATGGTAAACAGATTTAACAACGGCGAAAGGGAGATGTTTCTGATTTCGCTAAAAGCTGGAGGTACAGGTTTGAATCTTACTGGTGCAGATATGGTAATTCACTATGATCCTTGGTGGAACCCTGCCGTCGAAGATCAAGCCACCGATAGAGCATATAGGATAGGGCAAACTAAGGCGGTGCAAGTATTTAAAATAATTACTAAAGGCACCATCGAAGAAAAGATATTTGAGCTTCAGGAAAAGAAGAGGGGGCTTATAAACAACGTAATTCAGCCTGGCGAAAATCTTCTTACTAAGCTAAGAGAGGAAGAGATAAGGGAATTGTTTCAGATTTAAGAAAAAGACAACCATATTTAAGACCAAAAAATAGCCCCATTTATGACAATAAACAGCTATATTTAAGACCAAAAAAATAACCCCATATAAGCCCAAGAAAAATAACTCCAAATTTTATTTTGGCGATCTATTTAAAGGAAAAAACTTTTTTGGCAAAATACTATAAATAATTATTGCTTATAAAATATTTATTTGGTATAATAACTAGCGACGTCATTGCAATTGCAAAATTTGGTGATTTTAGCGGTAGATACAATGATGTTGTACAAATTGTAATTATTTGCAATAATCGATGTGGCAGCTATTATTTAGGGTTTAAAATAAGTAAAATGGTTAATTTGCCGTGATTACTTACTAAAATAATAGTTGACACGGATTTGCTTAGTATTATATAATATGTTGTGTGCTATATTTAGAATAGTTCCCAATAAAATCCACAGCATTCGTAGTAGATTAGTCTTAGCACAATCGTTACCATCGGAGGGAGGGAAATACGTGTCTGAAGTTCGAGTTAAGGAAAATGAGTCTCTCGATAGTGCTCTTAAGAGATTTAAGAGACAATGCGCTAAGGCAGGCGTATTGGCAGAAGTAAGAAAAAGGGAGCATTATGAGAAACCAAGTGTAAAAAGAAAAAAGAAATCTGAAGCAGCTAGAAAGAGAAAGTTTAAATAGTGGAGGATGGAGTTATGTCCCTTAAAGAGAGATTGCTTGATGATATGAAAGCAGCCATGAGGGATAAGGATACAATCCGTAAGAATACTATCCAAATGGCTAGATCAGCAGTGCTTCAGGTTGAAAAAGATAACAAAATTACCCTTGATGACGATGGTATAATTGAAGTTATAGCAAAAGAAGTTAAAAAAAGAAGAGATTCGCTACCCGACTATGAAAAGGCAGGTAGACAGGATCTTGTTGATAATTTGAAAATTGAAATTGACGTACTTTTGCAGTATTTGCCACAACAGCTCACAGAGGTAGAACTTGAAGTTATTGTAAAGGATGCTATCCAGGAAACTGGGGCAAGTTCAGCTAAAGATATTGGTATGATCATGCAGTCGGTTTTGCCTAAAGTAAAAGGTCGTGCTGACGGTAAAATGATAAATCAAATTGCAAAGAAGTATTTAGGATAAAGCTCGATGTAAATCGAGCTTTTTTAATTACGCCTCTTTCGAAGGAGATTTTAGTTATTTATGGAGTGGTTAGGAGGGGATGGACATAGCTAAAAAGATTATTTATTTTATACTTGTTTTAATGCTTATAGTGAGTAATAGTGCCTGTTACAGACAAAAGGACAAGCTCATAAATACTGAAACAGATATTTTAGTCCCTGTTAATGCAGAAATAGAGAGTTCGGATATTAGAAATGATGTAGATACAGGCGTTAATAATAACGAGAATGGAAGCGACAAGAAGGTAGATACCGAAGAAAGCGACAACAAAGTCGATAAGGATACAAGTGCTGAAGAAAATGAAAACAAAACAGATAAGGATACAAGTGGTGAAGGAAATGAAAACAAAAATGATAATGATATAGATACTCAAGAAAGTGAAGGCAAGAGCGATAAGAATGCAGATACTAGAGAACGTGAAGACATAAGCGAAAAAGACATAGGCACTGAAAACAGTCAAAATGGAAGTGATAAGGAGACGGTTGGCAAGAATGACGAAATTGACCAAAATACTGTTGTTGAAAAGCAGGGCCTTGTAGAGCTAATCAAATTGGATAATTCTTTTATTATTGATATAAAATATGCTACTGAGGATAATTTTGCAAAGAAAAAAATTTATAGTATGCCCCTATGTTTGATAAATAAGAATACAGCTAAAAAGCTTATTGCGGCAAATAACGAATTTAAGACCTTGGGCTATAGGATAAAAGTTTTTGATGCGTACAGGCCTCAGTCGGCACAGCAAGTTTTATGGGATTCGACTGAGGATAAGTCCTACCTGGCAAATCCTAAAAAAGGGTCAAAACACAATAGGGGTGCTGCAGTGGACGTTACTTTAGTGGACGAAGAGGGAAATGAACTTAGAATGCCTTCAGGCTACGATGAATTCTCTGAGCGCGCACACCTTAAATTTAATAAATGTGAAGAGGAGTTAATTAAAAACCGGGAATTGCTAGGGGAAATAATGATAAAACATGGATTTAAGAGAATTAGTACCGAGTGGTGGCATTTTGATGATACCGATGCCCTAAAATATCCTTTGCTAGATATTGCTTTTGAGGAATTTCTACAGTAAAACTATAACCATATAGGTGATTTAATGGAAAAGAGAAAACAATGGATTATCAATACAATACCCGATGAAAAAGTTGATGTATTGTCAGAACAATTAAAAATTTCACATCTTCTTTCGAAAGTTTTTTTAAGCAGAGGTATAGAGGATAAGCAATACATCAAGCAGTTCATAAATCCATCGATGGATGATTTGTACGACCCTTTCCTGTTTAAAGATATGGAAAAGGCTGTTAATAGAATAATAAAGGCTGTTAAGGACAAAGAAAAAATACTGATTTTTGGTGATTATGACGTTGATGGCATAACTAGTACCTCTATTTTGTATGATTTTCTCAAAAAAAATGGAGCTAGCATCGGGTATTATATACCTGATAGAGAGGAAGGGTACGGGCTGTCAATTGGAGCTTTAGCGAAGCTTGTTGAAGAGGGAGTTTCTTTGATAATTACCGTTGATTGCGGGATAACAGCCTTTGAAGAGGTAGAATATATAAATGACAAGCATGTGGATATTATTATCACAGATCACCACGAGTGCAAGAAAGAGCTGCCACAAGGCTATGCTGTAGTGAGTCCTACAAGGCATGATTGCTCCTATCCATTTAAGGAACTTGCTGGAGTTGGAGTTGTATTCAAGCTTGTTCGTGCTTTGTCTGAAAAGATGGGGCTTAATGATCAATCGATAAATTATATAGATCTTGTGGCACTTGGGACTGTTGCAGATGTTGTTACACTTTTAGATGAAAACAGGATTATTGTAAAGCATGGTTTGCAAAGAATTAAGGACACATCAAACAAGGGGTTAAAAGCTCTAATTGACATTTCTGGCTATAAAGACAAGCCTATTACATCCTATACCATTGGTTTTGTGCTGGCACCGAGAATTAATGCAGCTGGGAGAATAGGCGATGCTTCGTTGGCAGTTAGGCTTTTTACCACTGAGGATGAAAATGAGGCTATCGAGATTTCAAAGAAATTGAATGAGCAAAACATATATAGGCAGGAGACTGAGCAGGGGATATTCTGTGATGTTTTGACCAAGATAGAAAGCACTGTTAACCTCGAAAAGGAAAAAGTCATAGTTGTCTGGGGTAAAGGCTGGCATCATGGTATTATAGGCATAGTGGCTTCAAAGATATCAGATAGTTATCACAGACCCTGTATTTTAATAGCAATAGAAGATGGGCTGGGAAAAGGTTCGGGCAGAAGTATTGAGGGGTTTAATTTATTTGAGGCATTATCTCATTGTGCATGCTTACTTGATAAATTTGGTGGCCATGAGCAGGCCGCAGGACTTTCAATACAGGAAGAGAATATTGAAAAACTAAAAGAAATGTTAAATAAATATGCGGATAAGACGTTAAGTGACTCGGATTTAATACCAAAAATAAGGGTAGATTTTGAGGTTACGAAGGAAGATATTACCGAGGACAGTGTTAAAGAACTGGATTTATTATCACCCTTTGGAGCTGGCAATCCAAGTCCGGTTTTTACCTATAAAAATCTTATGGTTGAGGGCATCAGAACTGTTGGTAATGATAAGCATATAAAGCTGACCTTTAAAGATAACGACACTTTTATCGATGCAATTGGTTTTAACAGAGGATACTTTGCTGATATCTACAGTCAAACTGATGTCGTTGATGTAGTATGTTCCCTTGAGATTAACTCGTGGAATAACGTAGATAGTATACAGATGAATATAAAGGAATTAAAAGAGAATGAAGATACTTTTATTCAAAATAATTTCTACTACAGTTTGGACAAGGCTATTGATTTTATGAATAAATATGACGATAATAAAATCAATACTTTTATTGAAAAGATTACAGAAATAGACCTTTTAGAGGGTGTTTCTCCAAGTTTGGGCAAGGGTGGCAGGGTAATCCTTATAAATTCAATAAGAAGCTTAAAAATGCTTACAGCCACTATGAAAGATATAAAAGTTAAATATAAAGTGGCTTATAATGAAATTGATATAGTTGAAAATAATGAAATTTATATAGTAGTAAATCCCATTCCCAATAAATTAAATTTTGAACTTTTTGGCAAAGTTATGATCTATGGAGAATGGGTTTGCAGAAGTTATCTTTATGATATTATTAAACAAATTAACAGTGATAAGATATTTATTATGGACAAAATTTGTTTTACAGTTAATGAAGATGATATAATTGTTGAAAGACAGGATATGGTTGCGGTTTATCAATACATCAGAGCAAATTTTAGTAGTGAGTTTGTAATCGAAGATTTGTTCCGATTTGCAAAATCTGTTTCAAAGAGCTATAAAAGAAATATGAATTTTTTTAAAGTGAAAAGGATTATTAACATATTTGAAGAATTAAATC
The DNA here is from genome assembly GCA_012519925.1 of Clostridiaceae bacterium. Taxonomy (GTDB): domain Bacteria; phylum Bacillota; class Clostridia; order Acetivibrionales; family Acetivibrionaceae; genus Acetivibrio. The sequence goes on along the minus strand of JAAYPF010000017.1, from coordinate 20,335 downwards.
TACTTAAAAAGAAAGAATACGGCAAGTATGGAGTAAATCTTTCGGTGGTTGACACAAAAGGGAAAAAGGTCGATCTTGAAAGCTCGAATATATTTAAAAGCTTGAAAGCTCTTAAAGGAAGTATATAGGTAAAAGTAATTGAAACTAGAAGAGTATGGACAGGAGGACACGTTAATGGATTTAAGGTCAAGGTTAAGAGAGGTGCCTGATTTTCCAAAAGAGGGTATAAATTTTATTGATATCACAACGGTGCTACAGGATGCAGAGGCGTTGAAGCAGTGCATTGATCAGATGGTACAGGAGATAAAAGGTTTTGGAGAATTTAATATGATTGTGGGCCCTGAATCAAGGGGGTTTATATTTGGAACGCCTATAGCATATGCTATGGAAAAGGGCTTTGCTCCTGTTAGGAAGAAGGGTAAGCTTCCCTACAAAACCATAGGTGTGGAATATCAGCTTGAGTATGGTACAGACAAGCTTGAAATGCACATTGATGCTGTGAATAAGGGTGATAAGGTAGTTATAGTAGATGATCTTTTAGCAACAGGTGGTACAACAGAATCTATTATCAAGCTTGTAGAACAGCTCGGCGGAGAAGTGGTTGGGATTTTATGTTTTATAGAACTTTCCTTCTTAAAGGGTAGGGAAAAATTGAAAGGCTACAAAATTAAGTCAATTGTTGAGTACTAAGGTACAATTTAAATATAAGTTCCTGCTGTTGGATAACGAAAAAGCTTGATTTGATAATGTTTTCACAATATGATAATAGGAAGGAGTTTTTTTGTTATACCTAAGTTAGTATGTCAGGGACTTTGGGGGAATTAGTAATGAGTGATGGCTATAACCGTCTCGTAAGAAAAATAAATAAATACAATCAAAACTGTGATTTTACATTGCTTGAGAAAGCGTATTTAGTCTCAAGAGAAGCCCACAATGGTCAGCAGAGAGTTTCCGGTGAACCTTTTATTATGCATCCTATGGAGGTTGCAAATATTTTGGCGGAATTGGAACTGGACTGTACTGCTATTGTTGCGGGCATTTTGCATGACACAATTGAGGATACTACCTACACTTATGAACAGCTTAAAGAGAAATTTGGCGAAGAGGTGGCATTACTTGTAGACGGTGTAACTAAGCTCGGTAAAATTCCTTTTACAACAAAAGAGGAACGACAGGCAGAAAATTTGAGAAAAATGTTCCTTGCAATGTCAAAGGACATAAGAGTAATACTTATTAAGCTGGCCGATAGGCTTCACAATATGCGTACTCTTAAATATATGACCCCCGATAAACAATTGGAAAAAGCAAAAGAGACTTTGGAAATATATGCTCCCATTGCCCATCGCCTTGGGATTTCTAAGATAAAATGGGAATTAGAGGATTTGTGTCTAAGGTACATTGATCCAAAAGGCTATTATGACCTAGTTGATAAAATAGCAATTAAGAGAAGAGAAAGAGAAGCTTATATTGAAAGAATTATTGCAACACTTAAAGAAAGAATAGCAGAGATAGGTGTTGAAGTAAGGTTAGATGGAAGACCAAAGCATTTTTATAGCATTTATAGAAAGATGCAGCAACAGAGCAAGACTTTAGATCAAATATATGACCTTATTGCCTTTAGGGTTATAGTGGATACGGTTAAGGATTGTTATGCTGTTTTAGGTCTTGTTCATGAGATGTATAAACCAATGCCGGGTAGGTTTAAGGATTATATCGCCATGCCCAAACCTAATATGTATCAATCACTTCATACAACTGTTATAGGGCCAAAAGGAGTTCCCTTTGAAATTCAGATTAGGACTTGGGAGATGCACCGGGTAGCAGAAGTGGGTATTGCAGCCCACTGGAGATATAAAGAAGGAAGTTCGGCTGACAGTGATGATAATAAGCTGACATGGCTTAGGCAGCTTTTGGATTGGCAGACTGATACCCGTGACCCTAATGAATTTTTGGAAACTTTAAGAGTTGATTTGTTTACCGATGAAGTTTTTGTTTTTACTCCAAAGGGAGATGTTTTTAGCCTTGCAGTAAATTCTACACCTATAGATTTTGCCTATTTGATACACAGTGCCATTGGGAACAAGATGGTTGGTGCAAAGGTAAATGGCAAGATAGTTCCAATTGACTATAAATTAAAAAATGGTGATATAGTTGAAATTCTGACCTCTTCCAATGTTCATGGACCAAGTCGTGACTGGCTCAATATTGTTAAAACTTCACAGGCACGAAATAAAATAAATCAATGGTTTAAAAAGGAAAAAAGAGAAGAGAATATAGTTAGAGGTAAGGAGTTAATAGAGAAGGAGCTCAAAAAGCAATCCTTTACCTTTAATCAATTATTCAAGCCAGAATGGGTGGAGGCACTTCTTAAAAAGTACACCTTTAATACAATAGATGATATTTATTCAGCTATAGGTTATGGTGCGTTAACTGCTAATAAGGTTATATCAAGGCTTAAGGAAGAGTACAGGAAGACTCTTAAAGCCGAAGACCTTGCACGGCAGGTGGCAGAAGCCGTCGAGAAGAAAAAACCTGATCAGAGAAGAAAGAATATTCCGGAAAATGGGGTTGTTGTTAAAGGTATTGAAAACTGTCTTGTGAGAATATCGAGATGTTGTAATCCCGTTCCCGGTGATCTTATAATAGGTTATATAACCCGTGGAAGAGGAGTGTCCGTTCATAGGACCGATTGTCCTAATGTTACAAATAACATAGATGGTGATACGAGGCTTATAGATGTAGAATGGTATACCTCAAATAATGTATCCTATAGTGCAGAAGTTAAGGTGCTCGCAAATGACAGGACAGCCTTGCTTATGGAAATAACAAACGTAATAGGGGAGTCGAAAATTCCTCTGAAGGCTATAAACGCGAGAACAACGAAAGATCATGTGGCAGTAATGAATCTTACAATGGAGATAACAGACACCGAACAGCTTGAGAAGATTATAAAGAAGCTAAATCGTGTGGAAGGTGTATTTGAGGTTACAAGAAGTAAGCAATAGACCGGGAAGAATTGCAAAAGGAGAGGTATTATTAGATGCGTGCAGTTGTTCAGAGGGTAAGTTATTCAAAGGTGACTGTTGATGGAACTTTAGTTGGAGAAATTCAAAAAGGATTAAATGTGTTACTTGGTATCGGGCAAGATGATAGTGATAAAGATATCGAATATGTGGCCGAAAAGATTGTAAACTTAAGGATTTTTGAAGATAGTAACGATAAAATGAATTTATCCCTTTTAGATATAAAAGGCGAAATTATAGTTATATCTCAATTTACGCTCTACGGTGATTGTAGGAAAGGCAGAAGACCAAGCTATGATAAAGCAGCAAGGCCAGAAATTGCTGAGGAAATATACAATAAATTTGTGGACTATTTAAAGAGATATGACCTATCGGTACAAACAGGAAAGTTTCAGGCAATGATGATGGTTGATATACAAAATGATGGTCCCGTTACGCTTCTTATTGACAGTAAAAAAGAATTTTAATATATATTTAAGGAGAGTTTATCTATGGAGATGAAATGTTTTGATAAAGGAATCTTTGGTTCAAATTGTTATGTTGTATGGGATGAAACGGAAGGTGTTATTATTGATGCAGGGGTTCCCGAGGATAAAATAGTAGCTTTTATTAATGAGAATAATATTAAGATTAAATATATAATCCTTACTCACGGTCATATTGATCACATTTGTTTTACCGATATTCTTAAAGAGAAGACCGGTGCTAAGGTGCTAATACATACAGAGGACAACAAGATGTTAGCAAAACCGCAATTAAATGGGTCGATGTTATTAGGTCAGAGTACGATAGTTAGCCAAGCAGATGAAACTGTGAAGGACCAAGACATAATACAGGTCGGAAATCTTAATTTTGAAGTATTGCATACTCCTGGACACAGCCAAGGAAGTATCTGTATAAAAGTTGAAGATAAGCTGTTTAGTGGGGATACTTTGTTCTGTCTCGGGTGCGGACGTACTGATTTATATGGCGGCAATCAGAGTGAAATGGACAAATCCTTTAAAGAGAAGCTTTTAAAGCTTGATAACAATACCAAAGTCTATCCAGGACATGGTGATTCCACTACTATTGAATTTGAAAAGCAAAACAATTCCTATATTAGGAGCCTTTAAAAAGTTTACCTGTGAGATAGTATCGTTTTAAATAAAGATTCCTTGACTTAGTTGGAATACTTCCTATTTCACAGCTCGAAGAAAAATTTTAAAGATGGAGTATACGTAAGTGATTTATTTAAGACTTGACGGACATCAATATCAATATGAAGTTGAAGATATATTGAAGCTTTTTTTTATGGACGAAAAGATAATATTAGTTTCCGAGGACAGTTTTGACTTAAGCGAGGGTGTTTTTATCCGAAGCTCTCTTGTTAAGAGAGAGGCTGGTGGTAATATTGTTTTTGAACTGAACTCAAGTGTTAAAGGTATTGATGGTTTAACCTATGAATCCACGCTGGATATAACCCAAATAATAGAGGAAATAAGTGACACCCATAAGGCAAAGAGGGCAGTAAAAAGAGTAATAAAGCGTCAAGTTTATAAAATTTTAGTCCAATATACCAAAAAAGAAATGCCCTGGGGAGTTCTTACTGGAATAAGACCCGCAAAGATAGTGCATGAAATGCTGGATAATAGACATGATAAAGAGTATATTTTAGAGGAGCTTAAAAATAATTATTTTTTATCCGAGCATAAAGCACATGTTCTCTACAATGTTGCCCTATCTGAAAAGAAAATTCTAGATAGTACAAAGTCGGACATGGTTAGTATATATATAGGGATTCCCTTTTGTCCAACACGTTGTCTATATTGTTCCTTTACATCAAATCCTATAAAGAAATATGAAAAAATGGTTGAAAGCTATATGGCGGCTTTAGCTAAAGAAATCAAAAGTGTGGACAAAATGCTGAAGGATAGAATGTTAAAAATACAAAGCATTTATATTGGTGGAGGTACACCTACCTCAATTGATGCACAGTATTTGGAAATGCTCTTAAAGGAAATAGAGAGTACTTTTTGTTTGGATTTTGTCAGAGAGTTCACTTTAGAAGCTGGGAGACCGGATTCTATCACGCTTAAGAAGCTTGAAGTTATTGCAAACAGTAAGGTGAATAGGATTAGTATAAATCCTCAGACCATGAAGGATGAGACTTTGTTGAGAATTGGAAGGAGCCACACTTCTTTAGATATTATAGAGGCTTTCAAACTAGCGAGGGGGCTAGGTTTTGATAACATTAATATGGATGTTATTGCAGGCTTGCCCGGTGAAAAGCTCGAGGATTTCCTATATACTTTGCATGAAATTGAGAAGCTTTTTCCAGAGAGTATTACCGTACATACAATGAGTATTAAGAGAGCCTCAAGACTTAAGGATGAAAGGAATAACTACAAACTTACCGATGCCTCTGAGGTGGCGAAAATGGTGAATGCCGCCTATGAATTTATAAGAGGTATGGGTTTACTACCCTACTACCTATATCGACAGAAAAATATACTGGGTAATCTTGAAAACATAGGTTATGCAAGACCCGGTACCGAAAGTATTTATAATGTTCAAATTATGGAGGAAAGACAGACTATTTTTGCCTTAGGAGCTGGAGCTATAACTAAAATTGTCTATCCAAAAGAAAATAGAATAGAACGAGTTTTTAATGTAAAAAGCATTGAAGACTACATCTCAAGGATTGATGAAATGATCCGCCGAAAAGAGGAAATCATGCACACTAACATACAAAAAGTTAAGTCTTGACAATTTAATTCTCTATCGCTAAAATATATGTAGTTACACATATTTTGAAGTGATTGATGGAGGGAAACGACGATACTACGGGATTATTACCTCTCGTACCTGACAAATAGTTAGGCGAGAGGTTTTTATATAGGTTGTTTTAAAATTTAGAGGTATATAAAATTTTCGATATCATTGGAGGTAACTATGTTGATAAAAGCACCAAAGGGAACAAAGGACATTCTGCCGTCGGAAGTATATAAGTGGCAGTATCTAGAAAGGAAGATAGCTGAACTGTGTAAAAGTTTTGGCTTTAAGGAAATTCGTCTTCCGGTTTTTGAACACACCGAGTTGTTTCAAAGAGGTGTAGGAGATACTACTGATATTGTACAAAAGGAAATGTATACTTTTTTAGACAAAGGCGAGAGAAGTATTACCTTAAGACCTGAAGGCACTGCAGGAGTTGTACGCAGCTACATTGAAAACGGTATGGCATCTTTGGCTATGCCTATAAAGCTTTATTACAATATTACCGCCTATAGGTATGAGAATGTGCAAAAGGGCAGATACAGGGAGTTCCATCAGTTTGGTGTCGAATGCTTCGGTTCAAAGGGACCTTCGGTGGATGTTGAAATTATAAGCATGTTGAGCATGTTTTTTGACAAGCTAGGTATAAAGGATATAGAGCTCAACATAAACAGTATAGGTTGTCCTAAATGCAGGGGAGAATACAACAATAAGCTTATGGAGTATTTCAAGCCTAATTTGGATAATTTATGCGGTACCTGCAAGAATAGATATGAGAGAAATCCATTAAGGATTATCGATTGCAAGGAAGAGAAATGTAAGACATATACGAAGGATGCTCCGGCTCTTGTAGACAATTTATGCGAAGAATGTAAAGCACATTTTGAAGGTTTGAAGGAAGGTCTTGAGAATCTTGGTATTAACTATAATATTGACAAAAATATTGTTAGAGGGCTGGATTACTATACTAAGACAGTATTTGAGTTTGTATCGAAGAATATAGGAGCACAAGGAACCGTATGCGGCGGAGGAAGATATGACGGGCTTATTGAAGAGTGCGGCGGTCCTGATACGCCAGGGATAGGCTTTGCAATAGGTATTGAGAGGTTGCTTTTGGTTATGGAAAGTCAAGGTATAGAAATACCTAAGCCGGATGCTATGGCTGTTTATATTGCCACCATTGGGGAGAATGCACAAAAATATGCCCAAAAGCTGGTGTATAAAATTAGACAAGAGGGATTTAGTGCTGAGACCGATTTAATGGGCAGAAGTGTTAAAGCCCAGATGAAATATGCCGATAAGCTAGGAGCTACATATTCCATTGTATTAGGAGACGATGAAGTAGAAAGCAACAAGGCGGTCTTGAAGAATATGCTTACCGGTGAGACTAAGGATATAAGTTTAGATACACTTATAGAGCGATTAAAAATGTAGAGGTATTTAATTTTCATATATTGGAGGAATAATATGGGTGAATCGATTTTTGGAATGAAAAGGACACATAGATGTGCAGAACTTAATGCTTCAAATGTTGGGCAACAAGTTACTGTTATGGGTTGGACGCACAAGAGGAGAAACCTTGGGGGGCTTATCTTTGTTGATTTGAGGGATAGGAGCGGCATAGTTCAAGTGGTATTTAACTCAGAACTTAGTGCTGAAATATTTGAAAAGGCTGAGTCGATTAGAACTGAGTATGTTTTAGCAGTTGTAGGGGAAGTTGCAAACAGAGCTCCTGAGGCGTTGAATCCTAAGATGGCCACAGGAGAGATAGAAATTATTGTAAAAGAGCTCCGTATTTTGAGTGATGCTGAAACAACACCCTTTTACATTGAGGAAGATTCCGATGTTAATGAGACTCTCAGACTCAAATACAGATACCTTGATTTGAGAAGACCCGATATGCAAAGAAACCTTATACTAAGGCATAAAGTTGCTAAAATTGCAAGAGATTATTACGATCAAAACGGATTTTTAGAAATAGAGACGCCTATGCTTACAAAGAGTACACCGGAAGGTGCGAGAGACTATTTGGTTCCAAGTAGGGTTCATCCGGGTAAGTTTTTTGCACTGCCTCAATCACCCCAGCTTTTCAAACAGCTTTTAATGGTATCCGGTTATGATAGATACATGCAGATTGTAAAGTGTTTTAGGGACGAGGATTTAAGAGCTGACAGACAGCCTGAATTTACCCAGATAGACCTTGAAATGTCCTTTGTAAATGTAGAGGATGTTTTGGAAATAAATGAAGGCTTTATAAAAAAGGCTTTTGATGAAGTGTTAGGCATAAAATTACAAACTCCCTTCTTAAGAATGACCTACCAAGAAGCGATGGATAGATTTGGCTCAGACAAACCGGATATAAGATTCGGGCTTGAGCTTATTAATATGTCCGATATAGTTGAAACCTGTGGTTTTAAAGTGTTCTCTGGTGCGGTTCAAGATGGCGGGAGCGTAAGGGCTATAAATGCAAAGGGCTGTGGTAAAGCTTTCAGCAGAAGAGAAATTGATGCCTTAGTTGAAGTTGTAAAGACCTATGGAGCTAAAGGAATGGCGTGGATTTCGGTGGAAGAAAACGAAATAAAGTCTTCCTTTGCTAAATTCCTTTCCGAGGAAGAAGTAAAGGCAATACTTGATAGAGCGAAGGCTGAGCCGGGTGATTTGATTTGCTTTGTTGCTGATAAAAACGAAGTTGTTTATGAAGCTTTAGGGCAGTTGAGGCTTGAAGTTGCTAAGAAAACCAATATAATAGACGAAAGTGAATTTAAGTTTCTTTGGATAACTGAGTTTCCATTGCTTGAATATGATGATGAAGAAAAGCGCTACGTGGCAAAACATCATCCCTTTACATCACCTATGGATGAAGATATGCAGTACCTTGATACCGACCCCGGAAAAGTTAGGGCAAAGGCTTATGATATTGTTCTAAACGGTAATGAAATAGGAGGAGGCAGCATAAGAATACATGACCAGACCCTTCAGTCAAAAATGTTCAAGCTTTTAGGTTTTACTGAAGAACAGGCTTGGGATAGATTCGGATTCCTTCTTGAAGCCTTTAAATATGGTACACCGCCTCACGGTGGTCTTGCCTTTGGTCTTGACAGGCTTGTAATGATTATGGCAGGAAGAAGCAGTATAAGGGATGTAATAGCCTTTCCAAAAGTACAGAATGCTTCAGACCTTATGTCTAATGCACCAGACATAGTTGATGATAAGCAAATTAACGAACTACACATAGAATTAAGCAAATAGTGTTTTAGTTGCTATTAACCATTAATAGGTTAATAGCAACTAAAACTTATAATCATGATTTTAATACCCTGTTTGTGCTGACTAATAGCATACCGACAGGGTGTTTTATTACTCCCCATTATTATATTATTAACAATGTTTACTTGAAAAAAACTCATAAATTATATACAATTTATTAATATGGAGTTGAAAAGTACTAATATAAGGAGGAATTCTTACGAGTAAGCATCCGATTTTAAAAGAGGTATTAGATTGGGTAATTCATATTGGTATAGCAGTGATTTTAGGAGTTCTGATAGTTACTTTTGTTGCACAGATAACTGTTGTAAATGGCAGCTCCATGGAAAATACACTTCATGACGGTGACAGGCTTATAATCGAAAAGATCAGTCCTAGAATTGGAAACATTAAAAGAGGGGATATTGTTACAATAGATGACCCGGAAAAGTTAAATGAATTTACTCGGCCAATTATAAAGCGAGTAATAGGAGTAGAAGGAGATCATGTTCAAATAAGCGAGGGTAAGGTTTTTGTCAATGGAGAGGAATTAATTGAGGGGTATATAAATGGAGAGACTACTCTTGAAGTAGATGAGCGTTATAGCGATGTTGAGGTTGAAGACGGATGTATATATGTACTTGGAGATAATAGGCTTCCGTATATGAGTCAAGATAGCAGAACACTTGGTACTGAAAGCTTGAAGTATGTCACAGGAAAGGCCTTATTAAGGTTTTTTCCCTTTAATAGTTTTAGTTTGTTTTAGACGTTCAAAAAAAGACTGTTCGATTGCTAAGGTATAACCAAAAGACAACTTTTCTATAAATACCTTAGTTATTCCTTGGACAAGCATACTTTTTTACTCACTTAACATATAAATATATATCTATATTATTTATGTGGTAAAACATTCAATTACCAGTATTAGGAATAATGCTTGCAGGAAGTACTGTTGTTAGTGTAAAATGCTTTATGAGAAACAACTTATTATTTGTAGAAATATGTTGGACAAATGCTATTAAATAGATAATTATAAGGTTTGTTTGCCTCGAAATGCATCTTGATTTTTTACTTAAAACAAGTGTTAGGCTAACATAAGGGTGGATGTAGTTGAAAGGGGTGTGAATGCGGCTTAATTTTGCTGCGTTGTCTATGAAGAAATTATTACATGTAGGGCTAGATGTAGGATCGACCACTGTAAAGTTGGTTGTACTTGATAGATATGACAAAGTTATGTTCAGTAAATACCAAAGACACTATTCTGATATTAGAAAAACAATATTTTCACTCATCAGTGAGGCTTATAATTTATTTTCAAATGAAGATATAACTATAATGGTAACTGGATCGGGAGGCATTTCTGTTTCTGAATGGATCGGCATAGATTTCATACAGGAAGTGATTGCGGGTACAAAGGCTATTGAGACTTTTATTCCCCATACCGATGTTGTAATAGAGCTTGGGGGAGAAGATGCCAAAATAACATATTTTGAAGGCGGGATTGAGCAGAGAATGAATGGTACTTGTGCTGGAGGTACTGGGGCTTTTATAGACCAGATGGCATCCTTGCTCAAAACCGATGCATCGGGCTTAAATGAACTTGCTAAAGGGCACAAGGTTATTTACCCTATTGCAGCAAGATGTGGAGTTTTTGCAAAGACGGACATACAACCTTTAATAAATGAAGGAGCTGCAAGAGAAGATATTGCAGCATCGGTTTTTCAATCTGTGGTAAATCAGACTATCAGTGGTTTAGCCTGTGGAAAGCCAATTAGAGGGAATATAGCGTTCCTTGGAGGTCCTTTGCAATTTTTGTCAGAGCTAAGAGAAAGGTTTATTGAGACTTTGAAGATTCCAGAGCATCAGATTGTTTTCCCTGACAATGCACAGCTTTATGTTGCTATGGGAGCGGCTTTATCCTCTAAAGAATTAAATGCTATATCTTTTAAGTCTATAGAGAGTAAGCTTTATTTGCTCAATGAGGTTACGGTTCACGAAGTTGAAAGATTAGAACCTTTATTTAAAAATGAAAAGGAACTTGAAGAGTTTCGTAAAAGGCACAGTACATCTAAAGTTAGTACAAGAGACCTGGCAGATTTTAAAGGAGATTGTTTTTTAGGGATTGATGCAGGTTCTACAACTACAAAAGCAGCTCTTATCGATGAAAAAGGAGCACTACTTTATTCATATTATGGCAGTAACAACGGAAGTCCGTTAAATTCAGCAGTTACAATATTAAAAGATATATACAAGAAGCTTCCTAAGGAGGCTAGGATTGCCAATTCCACTGTTACCGGATATGGTGAAGCCCTCATAAAAGCGGCTTTAGATGTGGATTTGGGAGAAATAGAGACTATTGCTCATTATAAGGCAGCGGAAAAGATATTGCCCGGGGTTGAGTTTATATTGGATATCGGCGGGCAGGACATGAAATGCCTTAGGGTAAAAAATGGAGTTATTGATAGCATTATGCTCAATGAAGCATGTTCCTCAGGCTGTGGATCCTTTATTGAGACTTTTGCGTATTCACTAAACATGAGTGTCAAAGATTTTGCTGTTGAGGCACTTTTAGCAAGGCAACCTGTAGATTTAGGTTCTAGATGTACCGTGTTTATGAATTCGAGAGTTAAACAAGCTCAGAAGGAAGGTGCATCGGTAGGAGATATATCCTCTGGATTATCCTATTCTGTTATTAAAAATGCACTCCAGAAGGTAATAAAGATAAGGAATCCCGAAGAGATCGGTGATAAGGTCATTGTTCAGGGCGGAACTTTTTATAATGATGCTGTGCTAAGAAGCTTTGAGCTTATATCGGGTAAAGAAGCTATAAGACCGGATATAGCAGGGCTTATGGGAGCCTATGGTGCAGCTATAATTTCCCATGAAAGATATGAAACCGGTTATAAAAGTACTTTGGTTAGCGAAGATAGTCTTCAAAACTTCAATATGGAAGTGTCCATGAGAAGATGTAGTTTGTGCGGAAATAACTGTTTGCTGACCGTTAACAAGTTTGAAAATGGCAAGGAGTTTATCTCGGGCAATCGATGTGAAAGAGGAGCTGGTATTGAAGAAAAGAAAGAAGATGTTCCAAACCTTTTTGATTTCAAGTATAAAAGGGTGTTTGCCTATACTCCACTAAAGAAAGAACAGGCATATCGTGGGGTTATAGGAATTCCAAGAGTGTTAAATATATATGAAAACTATCCTTTTTGGTTTACTTTTTTTACACAACTAAAATACAGGGTAGAGCTTTCGCCTAGATCATCTAAAAAGATATATGAGCTTGGTATTGAGACTATACCATCTGAATCGGTATGCTATCCTGCAAAGCTTGTGCATGGACACATTATGAGCTTGGTGAACAAGGGCGTGGATATCATATTTTATCCATGTATTCCTTATGAAAGCGTTGAATACCAAGACGCGGATAATCACTATAATTGTCCGATAGTTACTTCATACCCAGAAGTCATAAAGAACAATATGGATATAATAAAAGAAAGTGGAACGGTGTTTATGAATCCGTTTCTACCAGTATTTAATAAAAAGCGTTTAACCCAAAGGCTTGTTGAAGAGTTTGACGTATTTGGCATAAGCAAGGCAGAAATTGAAAGGGCAGTGGAAAAAGCCTGGAATGAGCTTGATAATGTGAAGCAGGAGATAAGAAATAAAGGTGAAGAGGTCTTAAGACATCTTGAACAAACCGATGGCAAGGGGATTGTGTTGGCAGGAAGACCTTATCATATCGACCCTGAAATTAATCATGGTATACCTAATATTATTACAGGTTTTGGAATGGCTGTTCTCACCGAGGACTCAATTGCTCATTTGGGAAATATTCAACAGCCCTTAAGGGTTGTTGACCAGTGGGTGTACCATTCAAGACTGTATAGGGCAGCAAGCTTTGTTAAAGATAAGAAGAATTTGGAGGTTGTCCAACTAAACTCCTTTGGTTGTGGGCTTGATGCTGTTACTACTGATCAGGTCGAAGAAATATTATCTAGCAGCGGTAAAATATATACCGTTTTAAAAATTGATGAGATAGATAATTTAGGTGCGGCAAAAATTCGTATAAGATCCTTGAAGGCAGCAATGGATGAAAGGGATAAGAATGGATTTGAGCTGTTAAAGGGTGATTCAAGCTGTAAGAAAGTAAAGTTTACAAAAAAGATGAAAAAGACTCATACTATTTTGGTTCCTCAAATGTCTCCTATACATTTTCAGTTTTTGGAGGAGGCGTTCAATTCATCGGGTTATAATGTTGAAGTTTTGCCTTCGGTAGACCGCAAGGCAGTTGACGAAGGGTTGAAATATGTAAATAACGATGCTTGTTTTCCCTCTATTATCGTTGTTGGTCAGGTGGTTGAGGCATTAAAATCAGGGAAGTATGATTTAGATAATACATCGGTGATGATAACTCAGACTGCTGGGGGTTGTAGAGCGACCAATTATATTGGCTTTTTGAGAAAGGCATTTAAAAATGCAAATATGCCTCATATACCGGTTATTTCTCTAAATTTTGCCGGGCTTGAAAAGAATCCTGGATTCAATAAAACACCAGGACTTCTAAACAAAATTCTTATTGGTCTGGTATACGGTGACCTTTTAATGAATGTACTTTACAGGGTAAGACCTTATGAAAAAATAAAAGGTTCGGCAAATCTTTTATATAATTCTTGGGTTGAAAAGTGTAAGGAATCGGTTAGAACTGGTAAACATCGTGCTTTTAAGGAAAATATATACAAAATAGTTGAAGAATTTGATAGTTTAAAGCTTAATAATATCAAGAAGCCAAAAGTAGGTCTTGTTGGAGAAATACTGGTCAAGTTCCATCCTACGGCTAATAACAATGTGGTTGATATTGTTGAAAAAGAAGGTGCAGAAGCTGTAATGCCTGGCTTGGTGGACTTCTTACTCTATTGTGCTTATGACAGCAACTTTAAGCACAAATATCTTGCAGATAAAAGAACCACAAAAGTGATTAAAAATGTTGCTATTGACTTTATTGAATACTATAGAAAAGATATGAGAAAAGCCCTTGAAAAGAGTAAACGATTTCATCCACCGTGCACAATTTATCAGCTTGCGGATATGGCATCGGAGATTTTGTCCACAGGACACCAAACTGGAGAAGGTTGGTTTTTGACAGCAGAGATGATAGAGCTTATAAGAAGCGGAGCCCAAAATATTGTTTGTATGCAGCCTTTTGCATGCCTTCCGAACCACGTAACGGGCAAAGGTATGATTAAAGAATTGAAAAACAGATATCCTAAGGCAAATATCACGGCTGTGGACTATGACCCTGGAGCTAGTGAAGTTAATCAGCTAAACAGAATAAAGCTAATGATGTCTGTGGCATTTAAAAACTTTCAATCTAGTGAAGGTGCTGAACGGGAGGAATTTGAAGTTTATCCTGTGGAAAGGAAAAGAAAAAGGCTTAAGGCTAATAAGGCATAAAATTAGCTGTAATCAAAAGAGTGTTGCAATCTACTATATAGTAGTTTACAACACTCTTTTCTATGTAAAGTAAAAGTATTTTCATAGTTTGGTTACGGCGAATTAATAACGTAATCGTATATAAAAGTAAATATAATGCTGCTACTTTACAAATTAGGTAACTTCGACGAATTTTCTCACATTAATCACATGTTAAGCTTTATTTACAGTGTTTTAGGCAATACAAGAATATTGTCAATGCTTAAGATGTTTAGATAGGGATCGTTGGTATTACGGCTTTTTACAAATTTAAATTCTTGTAAATGATTTTGATGACCGCAGCAGTCACATTGAAAATTAAGTCCATTGAGCTTTTTGATTTCCGTTCCCGGCAGACTAAGGATAACAGTTTTGCAATTGTAGCACTTTAAATTCTTAAAGTTGTACATACCCAATCCTCCTTTTGGTTAATTGATTAAATTATGTAGATTTGATTTAGTGAATATACAATGTATTTTCTATTAAGACTATTTCAAAAAACAATTGGTAATAAGGTCCTTTTTATAAAAATAGTTTGCGTATTTGCACTCTAAATCAATAGCCTTACTTGTGGGACTTTTAGGCTATCAACATAGGCTTTGTGACCCTAAATACTGTATAGGTTGTTTTTTGAAATGATCTAATAAGCGTTAGAAAGTACTCTTATAAAGCATATTAGATTTTTTTGCAAATATAAGCTAAATTAAAGCAATAGACTTAAATAGTGCTTAATCGACACAAAATTCATGAATGTTTATCATTATGTTGCATTTACTAATTGGGATAAAACTGATAGAAACTAAGTGTTTGTACATATTTAAAACCAATTACTTTGGTTAATTATCATTAGTGTAAGGTGTTTGTATAGAATATACAAATGCTTCCACTGATAAAAAGATACATATCTATTATATATGTATTTAAATTATTTATCAATAGTTATCATAAAAAAAGTTTACAATTAATACTATTAAAGATAAAGATAATTTTATAAGGTCATTTAAAAATGACTGAAAACACCTAAGTAAAATTTTGTTTCAAATTTATATAGGGATAATACCCTTAAAAACGGAGGAAAAAATGAAAAAGAGGTATAGGCACAAAAAAGCGAAAAGAATATTTTTTACGGTACTAAAGACAATATCGGTAATGGGGTTAGCAGTATTAGCTATAAAGATAGGCGTGGCAGGAGGAAATCTTCTTTACAATTCTGATAAAGCGATTATTGCTAGTATTGATGTGGACAACTATCGGTCTGCATTAAGTAATTCGCTTCCCATTATAGATACCATTTACAATAGCGGAACTTCAAGCAATTCATTGTCGGGACATGTAAAAGGACTTTTAAACGATTTGTTTCATTTTGACCTAAACGACCCTATGACTATTTTGAATGCACAATCATCCTTATTTAACAATTATTATAACAGTGATTATCAAAAACTTTTAGCTGAAAATAGTACTAGTGACTATAAACGTTTTAACTTTTCCGTTATTGCAAAGGAGGAGGATTATGCTGACCCAGTTATAAGCAGCATATATGTTGAAGAAAGTGAAGAACAAAATATCAATGACGATGATGCGGTTTCCTATGGGAAGATAGCAATTAACAATGACACCAAATATAAAATTGATGTTGAAGAAATTATGAAAGAGCCATTAAAGCTGAATTTTAGTAAAAAAGACCCTGAAATTCTTATTTATCACACCCATACAACGGAAAGTTATTTAAAGGATATTAGCAAGCTGAATAAGGAGGGGGTACAAACTAGATCAAGTGATAACAGATTGAATGTAGTAAGGGTAGGTGAAGAGCTTGCACAGCTTTTTAGGAAAGAGTATGGTGTTGAGGTAATACATAATGCAGCTGTACATGATTATCCCGGAACTTCAGGTGCCTATGGTAGATCACTAAATACTGCATCAAATATTTTAAAAAGCTATCCTTCCATAAAGATGGTTATTGATGTACATAGAGACGCATTGAAAGACAACCAGCTTAGAGTTGTAACCGATATAAACGGCAAAAAAGCAGCAAAAATCATGTTTGTTGTAGGAACCGATGCAACAGGACTTACTCACCCGAATTGGAAGGAGAACCTAAAACTTGCTATAACTCTTCAGAAGAAACTTGACAATAAGTATCCAGGCTTGACAAGACCTATACTGATAAGCTACAACAGGTATAATCAGCATCTGACAAACGGTGCGATGCTTGTAGAAGTTGGAGGAGATGGGAATTTAATGAGTGAATGCCTTGAAAGTTCGAAATATTTGGCAGAGGTAATAGGTGAAGTTATAAATAATAAATAAAGCTTTTTAAGGCAATAATAAATATGATTCATAGATTTTTTAAATTTAGCATGTGCTGTAGAATATAACGGTGATAAAATGAACAGGGTACAAAAGTTTAGAGAAATAAGGCGTTTTAAAATAAAATTAATATTAGTATTTTCCGTGTTTTTTTTAATTCTATTTACTGGAATAGCTGCTGCTGATTACTCAATGAGCAGTTTATTGAGTGATGAACAAAGAATACACATATTCTCAATTCATCCCTACGGTGAAGAATATTATAGAATTAGCCTTTTTGACAAAAAAATGTATATTAACACAAAATACATTTCACAAGATTATAAAAAAATGGTAGATTGGATTGATACTAAAAGAAGATTATTGATCAAATAATATTTGCTTGTGCAATGTTTATGGGATTAGTTAAATAGTATATTTACAAAATATTACCCCTTAGATATAATTAATATATACAATTCCTCAAAAAAGTTTGTTTTTTTGCAAACTTTTTTTAGTCTAAGGTTTTTTGCTGTTAAGAAGTTTGTGTTGAGGTTTTCCAATCAAATGTTCTAAATTCAGCGAGACAAAAAGTGTTTACAATTGCGAAATAAGCACAGTTATATGGTCAGGGGGCGATTAGTCTATGAAAAAGTTTTTTATGTGTACATTTTTATCAATCCTTATTACTATTCAAGGTAGTATTCTTGTTTATGGAACAAATAATCTTGATAAATCGATATATAGTAAGCTTATGTCCGGGAGTTCAGTGTATGGGAAATTCACTACGGTTTCTAATAAAAAGCAAAATACACAAAAAATCACTTCGATTACCTATGAAGGGGGTTACCTTTTTGGAGTAAAGGGCACTATGCAAGCCAAACAAATAAAATTTACTGCAAAAATGCAGGACTTTACCAGAAAGATAATTGATGGTGATCAATGTCAGTGGTCTTTCAGTAATCCCGATATTGCAAAATATTCAAAGGGGCAAATAAATATACTCAAAAAGGGTATGACCACAGCTACCGTTGTTATTGATGGTGCTTCTACTAGTTTTTTACTATTTACTAAGGAAAGTGCTGAGGATAGTTATGTGGTGTATGAGGAGAATTTTGACAATTTACCGGAAGGTTCATTACCTAAAGGGTGGTTGAGAAAAGATGGTGCCCATGAAATAAATTCATTTGTAAGAAACGGAGAATTTTTTATTGATGCAAGATATGATTCGGTAAGGGTTCTTTTGCCTGAGTATTTAAATAAACTTGGAAACTACAAGATTGAAGCTGATATTACCAATTCCGATGCAAAGGATCCAATGCGTTGGAATTCAATAATGTATAGGATACAAAATAATAATTACCCCTATTATCAAATGGCGGTCCGAAAAAAAGCTACTGTTGCTAATGGGGTGGAATTTGCGGAAAGGGACATTACAAATTCTTGGATTGTTGGAAAAATAAACTTTTTCTACGAAGATATCGATGAATCCAAAATGTATCGTTATACTGTTAAAGCATATAATAACATTGTCGAGCATTGGATTGGAAATGTAATGCTTATGAACTTACAATTATGGGACACATACCTCACTGGAGGAATAGGATTTCAAGCTAACGGCAGTATTATGAAGATTGACAACATTAAAATATCTTTAATAGAAGAGCCTCTTACAGTGGTAAATTCTCCGGAAGGAAATTTCGCAAGAGTTAATGAAGCAAATACAAAGATAGCTATGGCACCTACAGTAGTTACAGAAATAAAAACCAAACAAGAATTTGATAGTTTGATTTCTGATGGACAAGCTGCAACGGCTATTCTTTCTGTAAATAATAAGCTTGAAGTCACAGGATATGGTTCTAATGACGTATTAGGTACTGTTGCTTCATTTTATGAAGCTATGAAATCAAAAGTAATGCCTGCTTTCAGAGTAAATGATTCCGAGTCGGCAAAGGCTATATCCGAGTATTTGAGAGAAAATGGAATAGAGGATGTCTTTGTCATATCAACATTTCCTGATTTAGTTAAGTTGGCTAGAGAAAATTATCCCTTTATTAGGGGTATTGTTGAATTTGAAAAACTGCCTTCTAAATTAGACGACAACCAACTCATGAACTTATGTGGTTTTGCCAACAGTAATCTCTCCCGTATAGTAGTGCTTCCTTTAGAAGCTTCGACAAAGAGTAATATACAGTTTTTACAACAAAGACTGGTAACTGTGTGGACAAAAGATACAACAAAAGAGGATGACAGCGAAAAGCTGGTTACACTGCATAAAATGATTACAGCGGGCACTAACGGCATTATAACCAATTCTACTGAAAAAGCCTTAGAAGCACTATCTTTTTATGATAAAAACACAACCATTATTAGAAAACCGTTTTTAATTGGTCATAGGGGTGTTCCTGATCTTGCACCTGAGAATACTATTGAAGGAACCGAACTGGCTTTTAAACTTGGGGCTGACACGGTGGAAAACGACATATGGCTTACTATGCCAGGAGCTGATGGAAAACAGCATGTGGTAGTACTACATGATGAGACTCTTGAACGCACTACCAATGGGAATGGGAAAATTCATGAAAAGACTCTAGAGCAAATTAGTACATACTATGCCAATAGGCAGTTTGCCGATAAGTATCCTTTGGCTAAAATTCCTACACTAAGTCAATATTTTGATAGATTTAAGGACAAGAATAATACTCTTTTTGTTGAAATAAAGAGCAGAGATCCTAAGATGGTGGATCATTTTATTGAGCTTACCAAAAGAGTTGGAGCTAATGGACAAGCTATTGCAATTTCGTCAAGCGATGATCAGCTCAAAAGAACTAGGTCACTTATGCCTGAAATGCCTCTAGGCACCATAAGAGCAGGGTATGACTATAAAACTGATATTTATGGAGCACTACGCCTTGTTTTGTGGGAGATTCAGAACCTTAATTCGAGCCTTATGCCAAACTATGAAGCAATAAGCAAAGATTTTATGGAAATTGCAAAACATAGAGGAATGACCATCTGGCCATGGAGTATTAATGATAAGAGTACAGCTATACAATACTTTAAAATGGGAACCTGGGGGATATCCACCGATTGTGCATATGTTTTTTCCGATTGGGCTGTAGATATTATGTCAAAACGGAGTTTAATATTTATGAAAAACGGTGGGACAACTTCGCTTGAGGCAAATGTAAAAACTTACAATGGAACAATAAATAGTGTAACTCCCGATGTGATTATCGTAAGCGGCGAAGAATGTATAGAAGTGAAGGGCAACACTATTACTGCTAAAAATGCTGGCACCGTCTATGTAATGCTTCGTTATACGGCACGATTAACCGATATGGAAGAGGATGTTTATGATATTTATTCTTCACCGGTGAAGATACAGATAGGAAACTTGTAATAATAAGGTAAGTTGTAAAATTGAATTATACAGTGAAAATACAATAAAAATAAAAGATGATAATGAGTTAGAGATAGAGGCTGATAATATAGAGATTAAGGCAGCCGATGAAATTAATTTTGAGTGTAATGCTAGTAAAATAAAT